>NZ_JBEZDW010000002.1:70476-389946 GCF_040802045.1 Microbispora sp. NPDC049125
ATCAACAGCAACTACGGCGGCAGCTACCAGGACTTCAAGGCCGGCGCCAAGGGCAACCTCACGGCCGGTCTCAAGAACCAGAACGCCTCGCACCAGTTCAGCCCGTCGACGTCGACGTCGACGCGCGTCAACATGTCGTACGCGCTGTACAAGACCGGCGGCGGCCACATCAGCTGCGGCTTCGACGGTTACACCACCACCCGCGGCCGGCATGAGGGCATCGACATCGCGCGCAGCATCGGCTCGGATGTCCACGCCCTGGTGAGCGGTCAGATCATCAACGTCGCCTTCGGCCACAACGGCGGCTCGGGCCTGTCCACGATCGCCATCTACAACGCCTCGTTGAACAAGACGATCATCTACCTGCACTCCGCTCCGCGGTCCTCCCTGCGCGTGGGCCAGCAGATCTCGCGCGGTCAGATCATCGCCGACGAGGCCTGGCACGGGGTGTCGTCCAGTGGGGCCGCGCACACCCACGTCGAGATGCGCCCCGGGCGGCAGAGGCTCGCCGCCAAGAGCGTCGGCGACTCCACTCTGAGCAACCCGAACCCGAACTCGTTCTGGGTCTCCCAGGGCTACAACGTCCGCTAGAGCACCGCGGCGTCTGACGAAGAGGAAGGCAACTGTGTCTCCACGAACTGCACGGCTGATCTCGCGGCTCGCCGCGGCGGCCGCCGCGATGACGCTCGGCGGGACGGCGCTCGCCACCGCCTCACCCGCCTCGGCGGCGAGCCGCAACGGCGTCTGTGAGAGCGGCGAGTTCTGTTACTACTTCAACAGCAACAACCAGGGGTCGGTCTCGGACTTCGCCGGATCGGTCGCCGACTACGGCACCAAGCAGCCCTCCTGCTTCGACTTCAAGGGCCCCGGCGCGGGCAAGGGCAAGTGCGTCAAGAACGCCGCCGCCTCCGTGTGGAACCGCAGCAGCAAGACCGTCCGGGTCTACTTCAACAGCAACTACGGCGGCAGCTACCAGGACTTCAAGGCCGGCGCCAAGGGCAACCTCACGGCCGGTCTCAAGAACCAGAACGCCTCGCACCAGCTCCTGGGCTCCGCGACGCCGACCGGGTGCAAGACCGACGGCACGCACAGCAGGCTGCCCACGACCATCCTCGTCTACCGGAAGTCCCTCAACCGCGTGGACCGGGTGGCGTTCAAGACCTACATCAAGAACGTCCTGCCCAACGAGTGGCCGTCGTACTGGCCGAGGGAGTCGCTCAAGGCCGGGGCGATCGCCGTCAAGAACTTCGGCTGGTACTGGGCGCTGAGGTCGGCGAGCAAGACGCCGAGCGGCCAGTGCTACGACGTCACGGACCACACGGGCAGCCAGGTGTACAAGCCCGGCTCGGCGACGGCGGCGACGAACGCCGCGGTGGACGCGACGTGGAGCACCCGGATGACGCGCAACGGGCAGATCTTCAAGGCCCAGTACTGCTCCACGACGACGGCCTGCGGCAATTGGGTCACCGGCGACTGGATGTCGCAGACCGGCTCTCGTGACAAGGCCAAGGCGGGCTGGAGCTACTCCAGGATCCTCAAGAGCTACTACAAGGGGATCGTTCTCGGATAGGCCTTCGGCCCCTGGTTCCCCGCCGTGCGACGCGCGGCGGGGAACAGGCGTCAGCCGACGATGATCTGGAAGTTGAGCGGCCGGCCCCCGGGGAACGCGACCTGTCCCGCGCCGTCCATCACCTTGAACCGCACGTAGCACAAACCCGCGTTCCTCGGGGTGGTGACCTCGGTCTGGATGTCGACGATCTGCCCGGGCCGCGTGTCGGGGATCGGCACGTCGGAGATGGTCTGGCACTGATCGGGTCGCAGGGGGAGGTCGAGGCGATGCAGCGAATATCCCTTCCACGGCACGGTTCCGATGTTCTTGAGCCGCCATACCTTGGTCATGGTCTGGCCGGGGCCGACGCGTGTGCAGTCGGGGAGCTTGATGTCCCCGATGAACGCCGCCGAGTCACCCTCGTGCGCGGGCGGGGCCCACGGCGGGTTGGTCGGGCGCACGGGGCAGTCGGCCGCAGGCAGCAGCGCGGCGTTCGACGGGCCGCCGGACGGGTCCGAGCCCGGCTCGCCGGTCCCGGAGCCGCGATTGATCACCATGATGCAGACCGCCGTCACCGCGGCGACGACCGCTGCCGCGACCACGGCCGCGACGGGGCGGGTCAGCCGGAATCGCCCCCGGCCCCTCCGTGCGGGGACCGGCTGGACGCCGCCCGCGATCTCGTCGGACGACGGCGGCGCGGATGCCGAGGTCTGGCCGGACGACCGCGGCTCCTGCGACCCGATGGCGACGTGCACGGCGCCTGTGGCGGAGGCCGCGAGTCCATCGGGCGGACGGGCCGGCAGCGCGCCCGAGCGGATCGAAGGATCTCCGGCGCTCGCCGATCTGACCGTCAGGCTGGCCCTCTCCCAGCGTTCGCGGTACGCGGCCGGGTCCGCGCCGCAGGCCTTGACGAACTCGACGGTGGTCTCCCAGCTCGGGAGCCGGTTGCCCTTCGTGGCTTCGTGCAACGTCGTGTGCGAAATGGCCCCTGACCGGCCAGACATCTCCCGGAAAGGTGGGTTGCCGACCGATTTGCGAAGTTCGCGCAACGCCGCTGCGAATTCGTCGATCGTGTCCGCCTGTGCAGGCATGTCGTCCACCGGGTGAAGCTAACAGCGGTCACGGTATTCACTCAAGCTCACCCCCGCAGCAGCGGACAAAGCCAGACGAACTGGCATCAATAACCTGAATCCCGCCCATCTGCCGACGAGGCCGCCTCTTTCCCGCCGGAGTAGTGATCGGCGATCGCGGCGAAGGCGGCCTTGGGCTCCCAGGCCATGTCGGGGTAGGTGTCGCCGTTGCGGTCCTCGAAGACCTTGACGATTCCGCCGCTGGCGAGGTCGAGGTCGTCGCGGGGGTCGCCGTCGGGGCGGTGGGGGAGGTTGTAGAGCGCGAAGAGGTGGACGAAGGCGCTGTCGACGCCCTCGCTGTCGAAGATTTCGAGCAGCTCGCGCAGGTATGTCGCCTGACCGGCCTCGTCGCGCTGGTAGTGCCCGTTCACTCGCAGTGGCAGGCCGGTGGCTTCGTCGTATTCGAGGATCTCCATGCTGCGTGGTGCGACGTCGCCCGCCCCGCGCCACGTCGCGGTGCCGAAGCCGGTGACGGCGACGGGTTTCGGTTGTGCGACGAGACTGCGTACGCCGTCTCGGAACTGGTCGGCGACCTCCGCGGACCGGATGAGTTCGAGGGTCACGATGTCGAACAGGTCCCAGTCGACGCCCTCGAACGGTATGGCGGCGTAGGTGACCTTTCCGTGAAAGCGTTCGCGGATCGCCGCCGCGGCGGTGCGGAGGAAGTGGTCGAGACGCGAGCGGATCTCGGCGATCCGCTCGGCCCGGCCTTCCGGATCGGCCAGCAGGCGGCTGAGGCGTTCGTCGATACGGTCGCCGTCGACGAACCCGCGGTTCATGATGCTCAGCTCGACACCGGCGACGAACACGACCTCGGCTCCCTCGCCGCGGAGTCGCTCGGCCCGCTCGGCGCAGTCGAGGAACAGCGCGAGGATCTCGTCGGTCGTCAGGTCGAGCGGGTACGGCGAGAACCAGACCTCCAGCCCGAGATCGGCGGCGGAGCGGGCGGCGAGCTCCAGGCGATGCGGGTCGCCGCCGACGAGCTGGACGGCGTTGCAGTGCAGATCGTCGCGGATGATGGTCAGCTCCCGCCGGACCAGCCCGGGGTCGAAGTGCTCCACCGAGTTGAGGCCATCACGGACGAAGCCGGTGTCGTAGGTCATGCCTTTGGCTCTCATGTGTGCCGGTCCTTCCTGTTCGGGTGTTGCCGGGTGGGTTCGCGGTGACGCTAGCCGGATTTTTGCGTGCACGCAAGTTTGCGTACACGCATGAATCGTGCGATGGTAAGGGTGTGACGACAGCCCGGCCCACCTTGCGCGAACGGAAGAAGCAGGCCACCAGAGAGGCGCTCCGGGAGGCGGCGCTGCGCCTGGCGCTGGAGCGCGGGCCGGAGAATGTCCGCGTCGACGACATCGCGGAGGCCGCGGGCGTGTCGCCGAGGACGTACAACAACTACTTCTCAAGCCGCGAGGAGGCGATCGTCGCGGCGGTCACCGCCGAGCGTGCGTCACGAGTCGCGGCGGCCGTGGCCGCCCGCCCGGCCGATGTCGGTCTCGCCGACGCCGTCATCGACGCCGTCGTCGGGCAGTACACCGACCCGGGCGACCATGCGGCCGACGCGCTGCTGATGATCACGAACAGTGCCGCGCTGCGCGCCTGCTACGTCGACACCGTCGCCACGATCGAGGGCCCGCTCGCCGAAGCCATCGCCGAACGCTGCCAGGACATGGACCGGCTGACCGCCGAGGTGCTGGCCGCCGGCGTCGGGGCCGCCGCCAAGGTCGCGATTCGGCGGTGGCTGCGGTCGGCGGGCAAGCCCGCGTCGCCGCCCGGCTTCGTGGTGGTGTCCGGCTCCCTGCCGGACCTCATGCGGTCCGCGTTGGCGCCCCTCGCGCCGGCCCTCGACACCGCCACGAGCTCACGTCCGCCTGGCGCCGGTCCGACCCCCTCGTGATCGCACCGATCACACGTCCAGGCCGGTTTGGCGCGAGGCCGTCTTCCTCGAACGCCGCGGCACCGTCACGGCTGTGTGACCAGTTCGGGTATGGTCCGCGCCGCCAGCATGATCCTCGCGACACTGCCGGTCAGCGCCAGGAACAGCAGCAGGGATGGCGGCGGCGGAAGTGTGAGAACCGTGCCCAGCAGGACCGTGTCCAAGACGGCGACGGTCCCTGTGCCGGCGAGCGCGGCCAGCCGTACCGTCCGGTAGTGCCGTCGCGCCCGGCTGGCGGTCACCAGCATGAGGACGGCCGACCCCAGCAGGAAGCCGGCGACCAGGCGTGACGGCAGGGGGATCGCCGAGGCCCACGCGTCGCCGGTGATGAGAACGGCTCCCCAGCCCGCTCCGATGATCGGCCCGGCCACGAGAAGCCTGAACGCCACCTGCCTGCCAGGTGAGGTGCGCACGAAGGCGGCGGTTACGGTGTCGGCGTCGCCGAAGTCCGCCAGTGCGGCCCGGGCCGCCGCGTCGGGATCGCCGAGCCGCTCCATCTGGTCGTCGTACGAGGCGAGCAGCCCGTCGGCGAGCTCGTCGACCACGGGAGCGGGGAGCCGTCCGGCGAGCGTGTGAAGGTGACGTTCGATCAGTTCGTGGCCGGCCATGGACCACCTCCCAGCGCCGCGGACACGACGGCGGCGAACTCCTGCCAGTGGTCGCGCGCTCCCGCGAGAGAGCGCCGTCCCTGTTCGGTCAGCTCATAGGTGCGACGTCTGCGCCCGCCTACCACCGACCAGCTTCCCTTGATCAGTCCGGCGTTCTCCAGCCGGTGCAGCGCCGGGTAGACGGTGCCGGTGGGCAGGTCGATTCTGCCGTCCGTGGCGTCACGCAACGCTTCCTTCACCGCGTAGCCGTGCCGCGGTCCGTCCTCCAGCGCGGCGAGGAGAAGGCCGTCCAGGTGTCCTTTGAGTGCTTCTGCCCTCATACGTAGCAACGCTACAACTGCTCTTCCCGGGAGCCAAGGCCCGGAGTAGTGTCGCTATATGTAGCATTTCTACCTATAGGAGATGCCGTGGACTCCCTCGACATCGCGGGCATTCCGATCCCCAACGCCGGGCCGGTCTTCCTGGCCGCACTCACGATCCACATCGCCGCCGGGCTCGCCTGCGTGGTCTGCGGTGCGAGCGCGGCACTGACGCGCAAAGGAGGCGAGCGGCACAGGCGGTTCGGCCGCGTCTACCTCTGGTCGTCGGTTGCCGTCTACGTCACGCTGACTGTCATGTCGGCGATCCGCTGGCGGGAAAACGTCCACTTGTTCGCCATCGGCAGCCTCTCCTTCGCCGCCGCACTGACGGGCTACGCCAACAGGCGGCGTCGCCCCGACATCCACATCCTGGGAATGGGCGCGTCCTACGTGCTGCTCCTGACCGGCTTCTACGTCGACAACGGACCACACCTACTGATATGGGACAGGCTTCCAGCCGTCGCCTACTGGCTGCTCCCTGCCCTGGTCGGCTTCCCGTTGATCGCACGAGCGATCGCCCGCAGGCGCCGCGAGCAGACGCCGGCCCGGGCGTGACAAGCCGCGGTGCGGCTCAGGCGATCGGCGGTAGCGCGAGTCCTCCGGGACGTTAGGGACCTGACCGCAATCAGTGTGCAGCGAGGTCAGAGGGCTCGGCGCCCGGCCAGAACGGGTCACGGCCGATGAGACCCAGCAGCCGGGTCTGCGCATCCGCGCCGGCGGGCACCTCGACCCGGTCCCCGAACTGGCCGGACGAGCGGAGAGCCTGCTCCATCTGCTCCATCTCACCGAGGAGCCGGGCACAGAAGTCGCGGTCCAGCCGGTCGTCCTGGCCGGTGGCCCTGGACAGATCCCAGGTGTGCATGAACACGTCAGCGGTGTAGAACCGGTCGATCGCGGTCTTGAGCGGCAGGCGGCCGATGTGCGGGTTGGTGAGCTCCCTGTGCGTCGTCTCCGGATCGTCCAGCACCGACTGGACGCCGTCGCAGTGAACCTGCCACGCGGCGACCGGGTCCTCGTCCACCGACGGGCCGCTGGGCAGTTCGATGCCGGCGCCGGAGGCGAGGAACCCGGGAAACCACTCGATCAGGTGACGCACGACGTCGCGGGCGGCCCAGCCGGCGACCGGGGACGCCGCGTCCCAGGCCTGGGCGCCGCGGACCCGTTCCGTGAAGAGCCCGGCGACCTGCCGGTGCCGCTCGGCCGGGTGGTCAGACAGCGCCATCGATGAGCATCCTGTCCAGCTTCGCGTACCCCTCGTCGACACCGGTCTCCATACCGCTGCGCAGCCACGCGTCGCGGCTTTCGAAGCTGTCGACCAGCGACTGCGTCCGCAGCCGCGTACGGCCGTCGCCCAGATCGTCGAACCACAACGTCTCCAGCGCGACTCCGTCGGGATCGCCCTCGAAGGTGAAGGTCTGCACGATACGGTCCGGCCGTACCTCGTGGAAGCAGCCGTGGAACCGGTACTCCACGCCGTCGCGCACGGACACGTACTGCCAGCTTCCGCCGGTACGCGCGTCCCAGTGCTCTATCCGGGTGACCATGGCGTCGGGACCCACCCACCGCGCGAACAACGCGGGATCGGTGTGGGCGCGGAACAGGTGCTCGGGTGTCGCCGCGAAGTCACGCGTCATCCGGATGATCGGAAGCTTCTGGTCGGCTTCGACGACCGTCTCTGTGATCTTGCTCATGTTCGTCTCCCTTTATCTCCGTCAGTACGGCGTCGAGGCGGCGGTAGCGCCGCTCGGCGCGAGCCCGGTGCCGCTCGATCCAGGTGTCCATCAGGTCGAAGGCCTGGGCCTCCAGGCGTACCGGCCGGGGCTGCGGCCCTGGTGGCCGGCTGACGAGCCCCGCGTCCTCGAGGACCCGCAGATGCTTGTAGACGGCCTGCAGGGTCATCCGGTACGGCTCGGCGAGTTGGCTCGCGGTGGCGTCGCCCTCCGAGAGCCTGGCCACCATGTCGCGCCGAGTCGGATCCGCGAGGGCGGCGAAGACCCGCGACAGCGTATCCATGGCCGCCTCCTTGATTTCAACTCAACGGTTTAAAGGACTATAGCCCGTGGATCACCCGATCATCAACCCTGTAGTTGAAAGAGCAGCTCATGCTGTACGACGCAGCCGAGCTCCCGGCCGGCCCGCCGCGCGGGGGGCGTGCGGCGGTCAGTTGGGGCAGAAGTGGCGGCAGCCGCCGAAACGCCCGGTGTCCGGCTGGACGAAGCGGCTCTCCGGCGTCCCCCGCACCGCCTCGGCCATGGCCTTCTTCCAGATCAGCCCGGGAACCGACGTGCCGTCCACCCGCGCGTAGAAGCGGCCGCCGATGGTGACGTCGGTCAGCGGGTGTTGTATCGGGCCGCGGGAGTCGCCGAGGCTGACGGCCGAAGCCAGGCCGGGGGTGTAGCCGGCGTACCAGGCGGTGCGGAATTGGTCGCCCCTGCCGGGCATGCCCGCCGCCTCACGGCCGACGCCCTTGAGCGCGCTCTTTCTCAGGACGTCCGACAGCACTCCGGTGACCGCGTCGGCGACCGCCGGCTCCAGGACCTCACGGCAGCGCGGCGGGAAGGGACGCGGGGCCGCTGAGCCGTCCCGGATCTCCGCGATCACCGTCGGCTCGCAGAAGCGGCCGTGGGCGGCGAGAGTCGCATAAGAGTTGGCCACCGACAGGGGGTCGGCCTCGTTGAAGCCCAATGTGAACGTCGGGTACTCCTGGAGCGGCGCCCCGTCCGCGCGCCTGAGCCCGAGCCGCTCGGCCATCTCGACGGTCTCGCACAGGCCGACGCTCTGCTCCAGGCGCATGTAGAAGGTGTTGACCATGCCGAGGGTGCCCGAGCGCAGGGTGACGAACCGGTTCCCGTCCTTATCCCAGTTGTGGATGGCTATGTGCGGATCGCCGACAGGCCGGCCCGCGCAGTCCTTGAACGTCGCGTAGCTCCGCATGCGGTATTCGTCCGAGACCGTGAAGCCGTCGTCGTACCGCAGGCCGGTGGCGAGCGCGGCGGCCAGGGTGTACGGCATCGTCGTCGAGCCCTGCTGGAAGCCCGCCCCGGAGGCATCCCCATAGCTGGTGGCCATGGCCCTGATGGCGCCTTCGCCTGGGACGATCATGACCTGGGTGGCGATCTGCGGATCGTAGCGGTCGACATAGGCGTCGACGGCCCGCTGCGCCGCCCGCTGGATCCGCATGTCGATCGTCGTCTTGATGGTCAGGCCGCCACGGGTGGGGAGCAACGGGTCCTGCGCCAGCAGTTGCTCCTTGACGTAACGGCACAGGTAGGGGAACCCGCTGCTGGCGCAGTCGCCGGAGAACTCCTCGATGACGGCGCCGCCGGCGTCCAGCAGCACGCTCTTGCGGGCCACGGGCGAAGGGGAGGCGGCGACGGTGGAAGCCGAGGCCAGATGCTCCTCAGCCGGACCGCTGTCCGCAACGTTCCGCAACAGCAGGAAAACGGTGGCCAGCGCACCCACCGCGACGACGCACAGGAAAGCCAGCAATGCCTTCATCGTTGCCCTTCGCCACCTCACTCCGCGTCCCGATCATCCGGGAAGCGGAGTGGCGTGGGCAACCGTCCGGAGACGGCAGTGGCTTTCCGGACGTCCGTCTGCCGTCCGGTCCTCATCGGCCGCGGGGGCCGGCGGCCGATGGGGACCGGCCCGGACCGGCTGCTCAGCCGGTGACCGAGTAGAGCCGGGCGACTCCGCCGGCCAGCTTCGCCTGGACCTGCCGTGCGTCTTCGTCGGCGAGGATCTCGATGGAGCCCTCCTCAAGCGCGTCGAGCGACAGCGCGGCGACCACCGCGGGGTCGCTCTTGGGAGCGTCGACCGACGCGACCATGTCGGTGTCCAGATATCCGACATGCAAGGCGGCGACGTTCGTGCCCTGAGCGGCGAACTCCAGCCGCAGGGCATTGGTGAGCGACCACTGCGCCGACTTGGCCGCGGCGTAGCCGCTGTAACCCGGATAGGTCACCCACGACAGCACGGACAACACGTTGAGGATCGTGCCGCCGCCGTTGCCGGCCAGTTGCGGGGCGAACGCACGGCTCACCGCGAGCGTGCCGAAATAGTGGGTCTCCATCTCCAGGCGAATGTCGTCCAGGGAGCCGTCGGACACCGACGCGCCCGTGTAGGAACCGGCGTTGTTGATCAGCAGCGACACGCCTGATGTCTCCTCGGCCGCCGCGGCCACCGACGCGGGGTCGGTGACGTCGATCGCGACCGGGATCACTCCCGGCACATCGAGTGACGCCACGTTCCGGACACCGCCGTACACGGTGGCGCCACGGGCCACGAGCTGCTCCGCGAAACGCCGGCCCAACCCGCGGTTGGCGCCGGTGACAAAAGCCGTGCTTCCAGCTATTTTCATTGATTCTCCTTGGATGTATCGCGGCGCCGGCCGGGGAGCCGCGCGGGCAGCGACGAGCCGACCGCCTCCCGCCTTTCGGCGGCCTTCATTGAACCGACGCGGGGCGCGTATCGGTTTGGACGGATTCGCCGAACGTCTACGCGACGGCCGGGACGGGCACGACACCGGCGGGGGGGTCTGGGGTCTCGGGGTCTCGGGGGCTCGGCGGTCTCGGGGGTTTGGTGAGGAATCTCAGCCCGCCGTCAGCGCCTGCAGCCGTCGCTCAAGCTCGGCGCGCTCCACGCCGTTGGCGGACAGCGCGATCGCGCGCTCGTAGGCGCCGGCCGCGCCCCTCAGGTCACCGGCGCGCCTGAGCAGCTCGGCGTGCGTGGCATGCAGCGGCTGGTAGCGCTCGAGCGCCGGATCGCTCCGCAAGGGGTCGAGCAATCTCAGACCGGCGCTCGCTCCGTAGGCGAACCCGACCGCGGTCGCATGATTGACCTGGACCACCGGTGAGGGGGTGAGCCGGCCGAGCGCCTCGTACAGCTCGGCGATCCGAGCCCAGTCCGCGGCGCCGCCGTCCGCGGCGCGGATGTGCAGAGCGCTGATCGCCGCCTGGAGAAGGTACTGACCGGGACGCTCGGACCGCACCGCATGTTCGAGTGCCTGGAACCCCTCGCGGATCCGGTCCCAGTCCCACATGGACCGGTCTTGCTCCTGCAGCGGAACGTAGCTCCCGTTCCCGTCGACCCGGGCGGCGCGGCGCGCGTCGTGCAGCAGCATCAACGCCAGGAGCCCCCAGGCTTCGGCGTCGCCGGGCATCAGCTCGCATACGACACGTCCGAGGCGGATCGCCTCGTCACACAGCTCGGCCCGCACCAGGAGATCGCCCTCGCTGGCGGAGTACCCCTCATTGAAGATCAGATACACGACGCGGAGCACGCCGCGCACGCGCTCGGGGAGCTCCTCGCCGGAGGGCACCCGGTAAGGGATGCGGGCATCGGCGATCTTGCGCTTGGCGCGGACGATGCGTTTGCCCATCGTGGGCTCCGCGACCAGGAACGCGCGTGCGATCTCGCCGGTCGTCAGGCCGCCGAGCGTGCGCAGCGTGAGCGCGACCTGGGCCGGCGTGTCCAGCGCCGGATGGCAGCAGGTGAAGATCAGTCGAAGCCGGTCGTCGGCGATCGCGCTCGCTTCGGCCGCCGGGGGGTGCTCCTGCTGGTTCAGGCGCAGTAGCGCGGCCAGCCGCTCGGCGCGATCGGAGATCGACTGGTCGCGCCGTAGCCGATCGATCGCGCGCCGCCGGGCCGTGACCGTGATCCACGCCGCCGGATTGTCCGGCACCCCGTCGCGCCGCCAGGCCGCGAGCGCGGCCTCGAACGCGTCTTGAACGGCGTCCTCGGCGACCTGGAAGTCGCCGACGTACCTGATCAGAGTCGCCAGTACGGCCGCCCGCTCGTCCCGGAACACGCGCACGGCCGCCGCGGTGGTCACATCGGCCATGGTCAGCCCCCGCCCGCCCCCTGGCCGTTCATGTGCACGCGGCCGACATCCGGTATCTCACTCGCGTTCATGATCGCTCGGACTTCAACCGAGCCATAGCGCGCGGTGGGCATCCTCGCCGCATGACGCAGTGCCTCGTCGACGTCGGCACAGTTGAGCAAGTAATAGCCGGCGAGGACCTCTTTGGTCGTCGCGAAGGGCCCGTCGGTGAGCTCGGTCTCGCCGCCGCGTACACGAACGGTGGTCGCGCTCGTCGCCGGATGCAAGGGGCCGTTCGCGACGAGCAGCCCGGCCTTCCGGAGGCTCTCCGTCAACTCCCGCCACAGCGGCATCTCGGCCCATCTGTCCTCCTGCTCCTCACTTTCAGGGGCGTACAGCAACAGCATGTACTGGGGCATCGGTCCTCCTCAGGTCTCGCCGCGTCAAGACGGTCGTCGTCAGTACGACGCAGCACGGTGCGGGATTTGGACGACCCGGCCGGAAAAGCCGGTGCGAAGGGGTGCGCCGGCGGTTTCGGCACACCCCTTTCTGTTGATCCGGTCGGACCGCTACTGGTTCAGCGCCGCCACCGCTTTGACGATTTCCGGGTTGTCGGCCTGGAGCCGACCGGCCCAGCCGGCGTTCTCAAGCGGATAGTGGTTCATCAGCAGCAGTGTCTCGTCGGTGTTGGCGAGGCCCCGGTAGGCAGTCGCGATCGCGGCGAGGATCTTCTCCGCCATCGTTCTCTTGGTGTCGAGGTCGGAGAGCTCGGGAGCTTCCAGGAAGCAGAGCGGCTTGATGGGCTGCGCGTTGATGCGGCCGTCCTGGGAGACGTTCTCCGGCGAGTATTCCCGGAGCCATATTCGCACGTCAGGGATGTGATAGGCGGCGTCGACGGCCTCGGTGATCTCCATCATCATCTTCCGCTTGGCCTGGTCGCCGATTCCGATGGGAGCTTCGATCAAGAGCTGCGGCACGGTGGGTCTCCTGTTTCGTGTACGGCTGGACGACCGGGCTGATCGTCGGCCTTGGTAGGACAGTACAACTATCTAGTCGGAAAGAACAACCACGCATACCGGTTTTTTCAATCACGCTGATAACCTGTCCGGCATGGCGGGCAAGCGGAAGTACGACGACGGCTGCGCCGTGGCGCACGGCCTGGACCTGATCGGCGAGCGATGGGCGCTGCTGGTCGTGCGGGAGCTGTTGCTCGGCCCCAAACGCTTCACCGATCTGCGTGCGGGCCTGCCGGGCGCCAGCGCCGACATGCTGACCCAGCGGCTCCGCGAGCTCTGCGAGACCGGGATCGTGCAGCGGCGCAAGCTCCCGCCGCCCGCGGGCTCATGGGTCTACGAGCTGACCGACTGGGGGGCGGAGCTCGAGCCGGTCATCATCGGGCTCGGCCGCTGGAGCAGCCGCTCGCCGACCCTGCCCGAGGACGCCGACACCGGCGTCGACTCGATGGCTCTGTCCCTCAGAGTCCTGTTCGCCCCGGAGAGGGCGCAAGGACTCCGTGCGACCTTCGCGCTGCGCCTCGGCGAGCATCGTTTCCGCATTCAGATCGGCGACGGCCGGATAACGCTCGAACGAGGGGAGCCCGACCATCCCGACGCCGTCATCGACACCGATCCGGGCACGCTCGCCGCGCTGCTGCGGAAGAACCTCCGGGTCGCCGACGCGCTGCGCACCGGAGACCTGACCGTCGACGACCCCAAAGGCCTGGTCGAACGGTTCACCGGCCTGTTCCCCCTGCCCGACCCCGCGACGCCACGACGTTCCCCGGCTGGGCCCGCCGGCTGAACGGCACGCCCGACCGCTGTCCAAATCGGCATGGACGCCGCGTCGGTTAACGGGGCCACCGGATGGCGGCCAGAGATCGCGGGGAGGAAGCCGTCGATGGAGATGATGAGAGCGGTGGTCGCGCGGGAGGTCGGCGAACCCGGCGACGTACTCACCGTCGAGCGGGTGCCGGTGCCCGAGCCAGGCCCGGGACAGGTGCTCGTGCGGGTGGACGCGGCGCCGGTGCACGCGAGCGACCTGCACATCATGCGTGGGCGGTACGGCTTCGCGCCGCGGTTCCCCGCGGTGCTCGGCCTGGAGTGCGCCGGCACCGTCGCCGCTCTCGGGCCAGGAGTCAGTGCGGACGTCCCGGGGCTTCGGCCCGGCAGGCGGGTGACGACGCTGGGTGTGACGGGAACGTGGCAGGAGTTCGTGGTGGCCGACGCCTCACGTGTCCTGCCCGTGCCGGAGTCGCTGAGCACCTCCACTGCGGCCCAGCTGACCATCACTCCGCTGACCGCGTGGCTGCTGGTCACCGGGCTGGACCTCGGACGCGGCGACCGGCTGTTGCAGACGGCCGCGGGCTCCACGGTCGGCGGGCTCGTCATCGCGTTGTCACGCCACCTCGGCGTTCACACGCTGAACGTCGTACGCCGCCGGGCGACCGCGGAGCAGATCCACGCCCTGGACGGTGCGGAGGTCATCTGCACCGAGGACGAGGACCTGCCGGAACAGCTGGCCCGCTTCACCGCGGACCGGCCGATCGGCAAGGCGATCGACTGCGTCGCCGGGCAGGTCGGAGCCGACGTCTCCCACGCGTTGGCCCCCGGCGGGGAGCTCGTGGTCTACGGGGCGCTGTCCACGCATCGCCAGACCGATCCCGCCATGTTCACCGTCCCGGTGTCCGCCCCCTCCCTCATCTACGGCAACAAGATCGTTCGCGGCTTCTTCCTCCCCCACTGGTTCGCCACGACGTCCCAGCATGACGTTCGCCGCGCTCTGGAGTCGGTGACCGGGTTGATCGAGAAGTCGGTGATGGTCATCCCTGAGGGGCAGCCGATCCCCGCCGGCGAGGCGGTGCGGGCAGCGCACCTTGCCGAGGCGGCAGGCCGCGGCGGGAAACCCCTCCTGGTGTTCTAGCCCGTATCGCTGCCGGTCGAGCCGGTCGCCGATCGCCGCCACGAGGATCCTCGCGGCGTACGGCGAGCCGGTCGTGGCGTGGCCACGGCGCGGTCCAAATCGGCGCGGGTGCCGCGTCGACTTACCGGGCCGCCGCGCGGCGGCCCGGATCTCTGGAGGACGAGATGAGTTCAGATCTTCGCGGACAAGCGGTCACAGCGCGGCCGGGCGGAGCCTCACCGGCTCAGGACCCGGAGCAGGCCGTGCTCGCGTTGTTCGACGCGACGTCCAGCGCCTGGAGGGACGGCGACGCCGGGGCGTTCGCGGGCCGATACGCCGAGGACGCCACGGTGATCCTCCCCGGGGTCCATCTGAGGGGCAGAGCCGGCATCCGGGCGAGCATGGGAGACGCCTTCGCGGGCCCGTTGAAGGGTTCGAGGCGCATCCATACGCCGCGCGGCGTCCGGTTCCTCGGCGCGGACGTGGCCGTCGTGGTCACCCGGAGCGCCACCGTGTTCCCGGGTGAGGCCGAGCCTCCGGCAGACCGGTGGGAGCTGGCGACCTGGACGCTCGCGCGACGCGACGGCAGGTGGCTGGTCGAGACGTATCACAGCTGCCCCGCCGGCTGACCGAGGACGACGGGCTGCGACGGCGCGCCGTCGCATCCCCTCGAACCGGCTGTGCATCTCCAAGCCGGGACGCCCTGGGGAAAGTCACGCTACGGGGCGGGGGCCGGTCCTCACCGGTCGCGTGTGGATCTTGGCGACGCAGGCCGGGAGGGCGGCGCTCTCGTCATGGCGGCGGGCCCGGTACGAGCTCGGGCTCTCGCCCACCAGCTCGGTGAACCGGGAGCTGAACGACCCCAGCGACGTACAGCCGACCTCGAAGCAGACCTCCGTCACCGTCAGGTCACCCCGCCGCAGCAGCGCCTTGGCCCGTTCGATGCGGCGCGTCATAAGGTAGCTGTACGGCGTCTCCCCGAAGGCGGCGCGGAAGCTGCGGGAGAAATGGCCCGGAGACATGAGGGCGACACGCGCCAGCGCGGGAACGTCGAGCGGCTTCGCGTAATCACGGTCCATCAGGTCACGGGCCCGGCGCAGCCGGACGAGGTCCTCCAACGTCACGCGACCACAATCTCACAGCCCCGCGCGCACACCAGGCGCCGCCTGCGCGCCGGCCAACCACACGTGCGTCCGGCGGACGAGCTTGTGTCCAGATAAGGACACGGTGACAACCGGGAGTCCTCATGGCGGTCTTCCTTATGCCCCATTTGCATCGTCGGGAGTCGCCTTGCACGTCCGTACCGTCTTCTCCGTCACCGCCTTGAGCGCCGGTCTGATCCTCGCCTGCCGGCCCCCCGCGTACGCCGCCTCCGGCGAGGAACGGCGGGAGCCGGCCGTCGGCACCGACATCGTCGAGTATCGGTGCACCACGACCGGCGTCGCCGGCACGCAGGACATCAAGGTGAGAGTCGAGCTGACGATGCCGGCCGACGCCACGACGAAGCAGCAGATGACCATCGGATGGCACGGCAGCTACGCCGAGGGCACCGCGTTGCGGGCCGCCGCCGGGGGACTGTCCGGCGCCAAGCTGTACGCGTACGCGTCCATCAGCGGGATGAGCGGGCTGACCTCCGCCACCGGGGTGGGGACGCTCGGAGTGGTCGGCGCGGGGGAGGTCATCCCGCTGCCGGCCGAGGTTCCGCTCAAGACGACCGCGTCCATCGCGTCCATCGCGGGCACGGCGACGGTGAGGCCGGCGGCCATGAACATCGGGGACAGGCCCACGGAACCGGTGATCGAGTGCGAGGTGCAGAACCGGGACGCCCTGAAGACCTATCCCCTCACCGTCGTCGCGGCCGGAGGAGGGACCACTCCCACTCCCGGTACGTCCAGCCCCAGACCGACCCACACCGTCACCGCCACCGTGACTCAGAGCGCCGCGACTCAGAGCGCCGCGACTCAGGGCACGGAGACGGGGAAGGGGGGCGACGAGGCCGCCCGGATCCCCGTCGGGGCGGCCGAAACCGGAGGCGGCGGCGAAGCGGGGCCGGACGGACGCGTGCTCGTGTCGGCCGGTCTCCTCCTCACCCTCACCGCCCTCGCCGGCCTGCTGACGCGCCGCCGTGCCGTCAGGCGGAGATGACCGGTCCCGCACGGCCCTGAAGCTTCCCCGGCGTCGGTGAACTTACGGTGGACCAGATCCGGCGCGGCCCGCCGCCTGCCCTGACGGGTCAGCCAACGCGGCTTGTTCGGTTCGCGTCCGGCCAGGCCGAGCTCGGCCATCCGGCTGGCCACGGTGTTCTTCGACACCCACCAGCCATCAGTGTGCGGGTCCGGGCATCATTGGCACAAACATACTGAAACAGCACTAGACAGGACAATGGCGCGGATGTAGGGAGCCGGAACGGCACGTGCTGTGGCGGGCTGCCGCTCGTCCCGCGTGTACGGGCCTTTCTCAGGTGGCCGCCCCCCTCCTGCCGGCGCCTCACCCGGCCAGGAAGACCCAGGCGGGGCCGACGTCGCCGCGGAAGCATGACCCTTTGGTATATGGGAGACCCGATCCATGGCTTGGTCCATCACCGACAGTCCTGACGTCTTTCGTGCCGAGGCGGGAGCCTTCGTGGCGTCGCGTCCCGACCTGCACACCATGATGCTGTCCGGACTCGACACGATTGAGCGCCTTCGCTCCGGCGAAGCAACACCGCCTGCGGTTCTGGGATGGTGGCGAGACGAGGGGGAGGAGCGTACGACAGGCGCTTTCGTGTGGATGCCGCCGCACCTGCTGGCGGCGAGTCGCCTTGCCGACGCCCCATGTACAAGCCTGGCCCAGTTGCTTTCCGCCGGTGACCATCCCTTCAGGGGGCTGATGGCCGACGACGCGACGATCCGCCTCTTCTCAGAGGCATGGAAAACGGTCACGGGGTCCACTCCGGAGAGCGAACTCCACCTGCGTCTGTACCGCCTGGAACAAGTCGCACCTCCGCGCGTCGCACCTCCGGGGGAGCCTCGCGTGGCAACCGCCAAGGATCGGGACCTTCTGCACGCCTGGTGCACGAGCTTCGTCGAGGAGGCCGGCTCTCTCGGAGCAGACCTCGACACGTTCGTCGACGAGCGGATAGCCGGAAAGGGGTGGCGACTGTGGGAGGTCGGAGGCGAAGCGGTCGCCATGGCCGCCACGACCCCTACCGTGGCCGGTATGGCGCGGATCACTCCCGTCTACACCCCGCCCGAGCACCGCGGCCGGGGCTACGGCGCCGCTGTCACCGTGGCCGTCTCCAAGGCCGCGCAGGAGGCCGGCGCAGCACACGTGCTCCTCTTCACCGATCTCGCCAACTCGACAACCGACAGGCTCTATCAGCGCATCGGTTACCGGCCGGTATCGAACTACCAGATCATGCAGCCTTGACCTGCCGACCGGCGGAAAGCCCCCGGGGACGGCTGGGCCGGGACTGTCAGACGTTCACAGGTCCCCCCAAGAGGCTTCCGTCTGGGGCCGGTCTCGTGTCCTGTCAGACGTCCGTCTACCGTCGTCTCGGTGGAATTGCTTGAAGCATTGCTTGCCGCGCACCGCGCGTACCTCCTCGGCTGGAACACCGGGGACTCCGGAAGCCCCGATCTGCCGATCTACCGCAGCGAGGTGCCGCACGCGCCGCTCAACGGTGTGCTGCGCGTGGGCGGGCGCGCTCCGCGGGAGGCGCTCGCCGAGGCCCGCCACCGTCTCGACGGCGTACCCCGAATCTGGTGGGTCGGCCCGGACAGCGACGCCGGCACCGCGGACGCTCTGCTGTCTCTCGGCGCTGTCCGGCTCGCCCGTATGCCGATCATGACCGTGGCGATCGACAAGGTGGCCTCCGCGTCCACGCTCCCCTGGTTGCACATCACAGAGATCACCGACATGTTCGAATTCGTCCCTGCCTACGCCCGGGTATCCGGAATCAGTCCGGAGGGCGTCGCGGTCGCGATCGAGCGGGAAAGGGCGTTCTCCGGTGACGGTACGGTGATCAGGCTCGCCGGTCGCCTCGACGACGGTCAGATCGTCGGCACGGCCGTCGCCTGGCTGAGCCATGACCTGCTCACGCTGTACTTCATCGGAACCCAGCCCGAGCATCGCCGACATGGCATCGGCACCGCCATGACCAGGGCCGCGCTCGATCTGGCCCGAGAGCGGGGCATACGCACAGCCGCCCTCACCTCGACCGTCGCCGGAGAATCCGTCTACCGCGGCCTCGGCTTCCGCACCGTGGGCACCTTCGATCTGATGTCGTTTTGAGCCAAGCCCGGCTGGGTCGCGTCTCCGCTGCTCCGCTGTCGCAACGACAACCCGCGCCCGTTCGTGTGGAAGAAGACCGCAGAAAAGATCCTCGAATCCCCGATATTGCGGACGATTCCGGCTGGGGTCACTAGCGAGGTGCGGCAAGGACGTCCCGGAGTACGTCCTCCAGCGTGACACGGGCCAGCTCGCGCCTCAGGGTCTCCTCGATGCCCTCGTAGATGCCCTGCATCGCCGGCTGGATGCCGTAACCCACCACGCACCCCTGGTCGGGAGTGGCGCGGTGCATCGCGAACAGCGGGCCGGGTTCCACCGCCTCGTACACGTCGAGCAGGGTTATCGACTCCAGCTCGCGCGCCAGCGACCAGCCCGCGCCCACGCCCCGCCGGGACTCCACGAGCCCTGCTTTCCGCAGCTCGCCGAGCAGCCGTCTGATCACCACGGGATTGGTGTTCGCGCTGGCCGCGATCTGCTCGGAAGTGGCGACCTCGTGGCCCTGGCGCTGGTAGAGGCTGATCCACGCCAGCGCGTGGGCCGCGATGGTCAGCCTGCTGTTGGCGCTCATGAGCCCTTCTCCTCCCGGCCGCGACATCGCATGCTACGGCCCGCGCAGTCGTAACAGCAAATGTTGCGATCAACCCATCGTAACAAATACTGTTACGACCCAACGAGAGATCGATCAGTGAGGTGGGAAGAATGGACAAGCCGCTGACCGGCAAGGTCGCCCTGGTCACCGGGGGATCCCGCGGACTGGGAGCCGCCACCGTACGGCTGCTGGCCGAGCAGGGCGCCGACGTCGCGTTCACCTATGTCAGCTCCGAGGAGCGGGCGAGGGCCGTCGTGGACGAGGTGCGCGGCAGGGGGACGAAGGTCGTCGCGTTCAAGTCCGACCAGGCGGACGTGAGCCAGGCGCCGGCGCTGATCGACGACGTGGTCGCGCACTTCGGCGGCCTGGACATCCTCGTCAACAACGCGGCGATCTCGGTGAGCGGTACGGTGGACGACCCGGACGCCGACACCGCCGCGCTGGATCGGATGCACGCCACCAACTACCTCGGGGTGATCGCCGTCATCCGGGCCGCCTCCCGGGTGCTGCGCGAGGGCGGCCGCGTCATCACGGTGAGCTCCGGACTGGGCTCCCGGGTCGGCCTGCCGGGCCTCGCCGACTACTCGGCGACCAAGGCGGGGGTCGAGCGGTACACCATGGGTGTCGCCCGCGACCTGGGCTCCCGTGCCATTACCGCCAACGTCGTGGAAGCCGGGCTGATGGATGGCGGCATGGAGCCGCCGGACCCCGAGACCCTCAAGGCCCTGCTCAGCTCGCTGGCCATGCAGCGCATCGGCCATCCCGACGAGATCGCCGCGGCGATCGCCTTCCTCGCGAGCCCCGCCGCGTCGTACGTCACGGGCGCGGTGCTGGACGCCCACGGCGGTTACAACGCCTGAACCGGGCACCTGTAGAACTGACGTGATGCTGTTCGTGCAGTCAGGGGGAACCGTGAGGGTGTTTCTTGCCGGTGCGTCAGGCGTGATCGGGCAGCGGCTGGTTCCCCGGCTGGTTCAGGCGGGGCACGTGGTGGGTGGTATGACTCGTTCGTCCGGCAAGACGGAGCTGCTGGCCCGGCTCGGCGCAGAGCCGATCGTCTGCGACGTCTTCGACCGGGACGCATTGATCCAGGCGGTTCGCGACTTCCGGCCGGACGTCATCCTGAACGAGCTGACCGATCTGCCGGACGAGGCGGAGAAGATCGGCGAATACACGGAGCTGAACGCTCGCATCCGGACCGAGGGGAACCGGAATCTGATCGAGGCGGCGCGGCAGAGCGGGTCGCCGAAGCTCCTGGCCCAGACGATCGCCTGGCAGTTGCCTGAAGGGCCCGGCGCTCTGGCCACCGCCGAGCTGGAGCGCTCCGTGCTCGCCGAGGGCGGCGTGGTGCTGGCCTATGGGCAGTTCTACGGGCCCGGCACCTACTGGGAGCAGCAGATCCCCGGGGAGCCCCGCGTCCAGATCGACCGTGCCGCCGAGCGGACGGTCGAGCTGCTGGGCGAGCCGTCGGGCGTCGTCGTCATCACCGACTAGGCAACACCTAGTCGAGCCAGATCACGATGCCGGTCAGGCCGTTGAGCACGGCCGCGACACCGGCCCGGACGGCGCGCCCGGCGCGCTCGGGTGTGAAGGTGGCCGGATCGTACGCCGAGGACATGCCGAGCCCCTCACCACGGAACGAGGCACCGGTCCAGTCGGCGGCGGTGACGTTCTCCGTGGGCTCGGCCAGTTCGGCGCCGACCACGAGGAACTGCTGGGCGAGGTGGCTGGCGGTGACCAGGGCCAGGGGGTCGATGAGGTCGTTGCCGACGCTGATGACGAGGTCGGGCGCCATGTCGATCGCCCGGACGATGCTCGGAACGTACTGGTCCGGGGCCGTGGCATCGATGGTTTTCATGCTGACGTCCTCCTCCTCGGCCCACTTCGTCACGGCGTTCGCCAGCGTCCTCGTCTGCGCGTCCTTCCCCGCGGTGAGCAGGATCACCCGGTAGCCCTCGGACGGGCGGACCCCGTCCCAGGAGCCGGGTCGCGGCGTGATCGTCGCCTCAGGGGCGGGTGACGCGGCAGGGCGGAACCCAAGGCCCAGATCGCCGACGGTGCTGGGCTTCGGGTGCGGCCGAGACCAGTCGTCGCCTGAGCCGCATCCGCTGACCAGTACGGCGGCGGCAGCGGCCAGCGCGCCGGCGGCCAGAAGTCGGGGGCGCATGGGGATCGTCCTTCGAAGTGGCGTGAAGTGCGTCTCCTTCTTATCCCATTGCTTGCTGTCTGCGGGACATGGGTGGTTTTCGCCCTGATGGGTTCTTCGTGGGTTCGCATGTGAGCCGCCGTTCGTTCATCTGGGCCGAGCAAATTGCCTTCCTCAACTGATGAGGAGTCACATGTCCCACGCCGCCCGGCGTCGCGTCTGTGCCGTTGTCGCCGCGGTGGTCGTGGCCGTGCTGCTCAGCGCCCTGCCCGCCCTCGCCCACGGGTTCACCTCGGTCGTGTACGCCGACCTCACCTCACCCGGAGCCGGGCACGTCCGCTCCGCGCTCGGGCTGGAGTACGACCTGCTCGTCGTCTCGGCCGCCGACGCGGAGAAGGACGACGCCCTCTTCCGGGAGGGCACCGCGGCGTTCGAGGCCGGCGACGCGGCGAAGCAGGCCGCCGCGCTCGAGGCCCACTCCGACACGGTGCTCGCGTACGTCACCGAACGCTTCGGCGTCACGGCCGGTCAGGCGTGCACCCCGGTCCGGGACGGCGACTTCACGATGGAGCAACGCGAGGGTGTCCCATACGCGGTGCTGGTGCTCGACTACCGGTGCCCGGCGTCCGCCGACGCGCACGAGGTGCACAGCGGGCTGTTCCCCGACTCCGAGGGCTATGTCCGCGGCACCAAGACGGTGGTCACCTACGACCTCGACCTGACGTCCGGAAGCGCCGCCCTCGACGCGAAGCATCCGTCGTTCTCCACCCAGCAGTCCTGGGCCGAAAGGTTCTGGGAGTTCTTCCGGCTCGGAGCCGAACATCTGCTCGGCGGGCTCGATCACATCCTGTTCCTGCTGGCGCTCATCGCCGGGTCACGCCGCCTGCGCGAGATCGTGCTGGCGGCGACGACCTTCACGCTGGCCCACTCGGTGACCTTCATCCTCGCCGCCCTCGGCCTCGTGCAGGTGCCCGCGTCGTTCGTCGAGCCCGTCATCGCCCTTTCGATCGCGGTCGTCGCCGGCTGGCATCTGTGGCGGATCTGGCGACGCCGATCGCACGCCACGGATCTCGAGATCGCCGGTCACGGTCACCTCGGCCTGGACCCCGCGGGCTGGACGCGGCTCGCGGTGGTCTTCTGCTTCGGCCTCGTGCACGGGCTCGGCTTCGCCGCGGCGCTGGGCATCGACCAGGCCTTGTCGTGGACGCTTCTGTGGTCGCTGCTCGTCTTCAACGTGGGCATCGAGGTCGTCCAGCTGTCGATCATCATGCTCGTCTTCCCGGTGCTCGCCATGCTGCGCCGTCGCCGGCCCGTCACGGGACTGTGGACGACCGGGACGATCGCGGCGGGTGTGTCCGTGATGGGCCTGGTGTGGTTCGTCCAGCGAGTTCTCGGAGTCTGAGGCCACAACTTCGGACAAGCGCAACGGCACGCCCGCCTCACGTTCACCACAAGGACACCAGCCTCCGAAATCTTGACAAAGATCCCGATACACCTCAAATGGACGGAAACGTAAATGAAGTTCGACAACCGGACACAGGGCCCCGGGCTTGTCCGACGCCGGGCGGCCGTGAGCGCCACCGCGGCGTTCATGGGCATGACCGCGGTGTTCGGCGGTGGCCTGACAGCCGCAGCGCACGCTGACGCCGGAGCGACGAGCACCGGCGTCATTCTCGGCGTGGGCGCCGACGAGGCCCAGCGCGTCGTGTCCTGGTACTCCTCGGCCGGCACCGCGCAGGTGGTCCAGGTCGCCCCGACGTCCCAGGTGCGCAACGGCGAGTTCCCCAAGAACGCCGTCACCATCCCGGCCACGGTCACCGCGAACAAGGTCAACGGTGGCTTCAACGGCCACGCCGTCATCGACGGCCTGAAGCAGAACACCTCGTACTCCTACCGGGTGGGCGCCGAGGGCGCCTGGTCCTCGACCTACTCCTTCAGGACCCAGAACTTCAACGGGAACAGCTTCGACTTCCTGTTCTTCGGCGACCCGCAGATCGGTTCGTCCGGCGACGTCGCGAAGGACGGCGCCGGCTGGACGGACACCCTGAACGTCGCCACCGCCGCCAACCCGAAGGCCGAGCTGCTGGTCTCGGGCGGCGACCAGATCGACAGCGCCAACAACGAGACGCAGTGGAACGCGTTCCTCGCGTCCGACAAGCTGCGTTCGTACCCGTGGGCCGCCACCATCGGCAACCACGACGTCGGCGGCAAGGCGTACGAGCAGCACTTCTGGACGCCGAACACCGACCGTTCCGCGCCGTACTACAACGGTGACGCGAACACCCGCTCCGGCGGTGACTACTGGTTCACGTACAAGAGCGTGCTGTTCATCGACATCAACAGCAACGCCTACGCCAGCGGCGCCGACGCCGCGCACATCGGTTACATCACCGATGTGATCAAGAACCACGGTGCCAAGGCCAAGCACACGGTGCTCGTCTACCACCACTCGATCTACTCGCCGGCCGACCACGCCAACGACGGCGACAACCAGCTGCGCCGCCAGGACTTCCCGACCGCCTTCTCCAACCTCGGCGTCGACCTGGTCCTGCAGGGCCACGACCACAGCTACTCGCGTAGCTACGTCATCAAGAACGGCAAGAAGGCCAACCCGGCCGAGCAGCCCGGTGCCGCCGAGGTCGCCGAGGGTCCCGGTGGCGTCATCTACGTGACGGCGAACTCCGCGTCGGGTTCGAAGTACTACGACATCACCGCTCCGGACACCACCGAGGACCCGAACTACGGCCCCGACCCGCTCAACCCCAAGAGCCACTGGGCCAACTCGGTGCAGAACCAGGAGCACGTCCGGACCTACGTCAAGGTCCAGGTGCGCGGCGACAAGCTCGTCGTGGAGAACATCCGCAGCGGCACCTGCGCCGCCCCCAACGCCGCCGTGGAGCTGGGCAAGGAGTCCTGGTGCGGCCCGAACGACGGCAAGGACGCCGCTCTGCCGGTCGGCTCCCGGGTCGACAGCGTCGTGATCCACACGAACGACGCACCCGGCAAGCCCGGCAAGCCCGGTGAGCCCGGCAAGCCCGGTGAGCCCGGCAAGCCCGGTAAGCCTGGCAAGCCCGGTGAGCCTGGCCCCGCGTCGGACTGGCTGCAGTAGCCGGCCGAGGGCGGTGCCGGTGACTCTCAGCCGATCGCGCTGAGCTGATCCGGCCCACTCCATCCGGTGGGGTGGGCGCCGTCGGGCGTCCACCCCACCGCACGTCTTCCATCACGCCATTCCCAGACCGTCCAAGGATCCCCAGATGCGCCCGTCCAGACCGCGTACGACCACAGCAGCCGGAGCCTTCGCCACTGTCGTGACGCTGCTCGGCTTCCTCGGACTGGGAGCGGGACCCGCCGCGGCGGCGGACGGCGACGTCTCCTGGGCGGTCACGACGGCCTCCAACGACTTCGGGTCCGGCCGGCAGAACTACAGCTACACCCTCGACCCGGGCGGGCAGCTCAAGGACGGTCTCGTGGTCGCCAACCACGGCACCACGCCGCTGCGCCTCGCCGTGTACGCGGCCGACGCGTTCACCGCCAAGGGCGGCCGGCTCGACCTGGTCGCCAAGGACGCGAAGTCGACGCGGGTGGGGGCATGGGTCCACGCGGACCGGCCGGACGTGACGGTCCAGCCCGGCGAGTCGGCCGAGGTGCCGTTCACGGTCACTCTTCCGGACGACGCCGCGCCTGGTGAGTACATGGGTGGCATCGTCACCGCGCCGGCGCAGGCCGGCGGAGCGGACGGGACCGGCGCCGACCGGCGTCTCGGCATCCGGATCCGTCTGCGCGTGGGGGGAGAGCTCAAGCCGAGCCTGTCGGCAGAGGATGTGCACGTGCGCTACTCGGGCACGCCCAACCCGTTCGGGAAGGGGGACGCCACCGTCACGTACACGATCCACAACACGGGCAACGCCATCCTCACCGCCCGGCAGGAGGTGGCCGTCGCAGGCCCCTTCGGGCGGCTTGGCGTCCGCGCGGGGCGGATCGGCGACTCGCCCCAGTTGCTCCCGGGCGACACCTGGAAGGTTTCGGTACCGGTACACGGAGTGGCTCCCGCGGGGAGGCTCACGGGGACCGTCACCCTCGTCCCGCTGCTCGCCGACGCGGCGGGCTCGATCGCCCCGCTCACCGCCGTCGAGACCACGGCGGGCGCCTGGGCCATCCCCTGGGCACTGCTGCTCGTCCTCGTCGTCCTCTGCGGGCTCGTCGCCACGGTCCTGGTCCGCCGCCGCGGCGCGGCACGCGGAGAGGATGCCCGCGTCCAGGCGATGCGGCCCCAACACGTACAGCAGTGATCGAGGGGCAGAAGCCCCCGGCAAGCGGTGACGGCCGGCCCGCAGAGGCTTGAGGCGTACCCAGATGCCGCAAGCGTCGAACATGGCTGTCCCCCCCTCACCCGTCAGAGGGTTGCCTGCCACACCGGTCACGACAGCGTCTGGTCCACCAGCGTGCCGGGATCGTTTCCGTCGGGGAGACAGCCCCTCACCTGGGCGTCCCGCCGTTTGCTCCGCCGATTCACCGAGTGACACGATGGTCCGGCGGCGTTGGCAACGCCGGCGGGGTGAGGGGGAACGACCCGGATGGGCTTGGACGTCGAAAGCCGATCATCCGACTCGCCGTACATCGAGCGGGTGTGGAGGAGCAGCAGCCACGAGGTCGGCCGAATGACGTCGATCGCGACAGCCCATTGGGATCTGGTCTTCTGGGAGCACCGCGGTCAGGTCAGCGTGGCCGTCCAAGGGCCGGAGTCGAGGGCGAGCGAGGCCCCCGTTCCCGAAGACGCCACGTTCTTCGGGATCAGCTTCGCGCTCGGCACCTCGATGCCCCATCTTCCGATCGATCGGCTCGTCGACGGCTCCGCGGAGATCCCCGACGCGACACGCAGGTCCTTCTGGCTGAAGGGGTCCGCCTGGCGCCTTCCGGGCTATGACAACGCCGAAGCGTTCGTGCGGCGGATGGTCCGTGAGGGCATTGTGGACGTCGACCCGATCGTCGCCGGGGTGCTTCGCGGCGCGTCGCCGGACGTGTCCGAACGCACCCTTCAGCGGCGCTTCGTGACGGCGACCGGGCTCACTCGCGGCGCCATCCGGCAGATCGACCGTGCCAGGAAGGCGGCCGTCCTGATCCAGGAGAACGTGCCGGCCCACGACGTGGTCCACCGGCTCGGATACTTCGACCAACCGCACCTGGCGCGGTCACTGACCCGTTACATCGGGCGGACGGCCACGCAGTTGAGCGATCGGGGTCCTTCGGAGCCGCTGTCGCTTCTGTACAAGACCTGAGCGCTCAGTTTCGCCTAACCTGCACGTCGTAGCAATCGTGACAGCCTACGTCGACCGCATAGGAGCAGAGCAATGGCCAAGATCGTCTCGAACTTCTTCATCTCGCTGGACGGCGTGGTCGAGTCGCCGGACCAGTGGCATTTCCCGTACTTCAACGACGAGATGGGCGCCGCGGTCGAGGCGGGCATGCAGAACGCGGCGGGGTTCCTGATGGGCCGCAAGCTGTACGAGGAGTGGTCGGCGTACTGGTCGACGACGGACATGGACCAGGACTTCGCCAAGTTCATCAACGACACCCGCAAGTACGTCGTGTCCACCACCCTGGAGAAGGCGGACTGGAACAACACCACAGTCGTCTCCGGTGACGTCGCGGCCGCGCTGCGCGAGATCAAGGAGCAGACCGACGGCGACATCCAGATGTCCGGCTCCGCGACGACCGTGCGGTGGCTTCTCGCCAACGGGCTGCTCGACGAGCTGAAGCTGCTCGTTCACCCGATCGCCGTCGGGCACGGTCAGCGGCTGTTCGAGGGCACCCCGACCCACAAGCTGAAGCTGGTCGAGTCGGAGACGTTCCAGACCGGAGTGCTCAATCTCACCTACGTTCCGGACGCCGGTTGATCGATGCCACGACTCATCGGAGAGCGGCGGCCACGCGCAGGCGGAGCGGCTCCTCGCGGCCGGTGCACAGCGTCAGGGTCAGCCCCTCGTGCGCGGCGTCGGCCAGGATGTCCAGCAATGTGGCGAACTGCTCGGAGGGCTCGGCGCTGAGCAGCTCCTCGGCGTTGTCCACGATCAGGGTGACTGCTCCGGCACGGGTCACGTCGCGCAGTGAGTCCGCGAGCGCGTCCCAGTTGCGGCCGAAGTGGCCGGGGAAGCGCAGAACCCGCGCCACCTCCTCGAAGAAGGCGGCGCGTGTCCTGCACGCGCGCCCGTCGACGACCGCCGGCGCCGGGCTGGTGGACACGGTCAGCCAGTGCGGCAGCGGACGTGCGGCGGATGCCATGGGAGTCCTCAGAGCCTGTAGAAGTCGGTGTAGTGGTTCGGGGAGAACCAGGTCACGCCGGTGCTGCGGTTGACGACGATCCGGTACGCGTCACGCGCCGCGCCTCGCGCCCGGGAGTACACGTCGTACTCGTAGTAGGTGGCGCCGCTGGGAAGCTGGCCTTCCCGGTTGTAGAAACGGCCGCCAGTGTAGTTGTACTTCCCGTCCGGCCAGGAGTACCAGCCACTGGTGGTCGGGTACCCCTTGGAGGCCCAGATGGCGTCGGCCGAACGCGCGTCCGAGCAGCGGGAGACGGTGCAGGAGCTGTAGACCGACGCGTGGGCGGGGGCGACGCCCGCCACGCCGATCAGGGACGTGATGGCGGTGAGGATGACGGCGAGCCGTGCCGGCCAGGAAGGCCGGATGTGATGCGTAGTGTGCACGGAGGCTTCCTTGGGGGGTAGGGGGCGGACACTCGTCATGATCTCCGTCAAATTCCGTCAAACATAGGAAAAGAGCGCCGAAGGTATGGCGAACTCTTCGTGCCACCGGATGCTCAGGAACGGCATGCCGTCGGGCGAGGCCTCACCGCGGGCTGGATCGCAGTGGACATAGGCCCCGGCGATCTGTCACCATTTCGGACATGATCGTTGGAAAGGACGACGCCACCCTCATCTGGTGAGCGTTCCGGTGCAGCGGGAAGCTGCCGAAATTCGCGAAGAATGGCTGGGCCGGGCGTTGTCGACGCTGCCCGCCGACCGTCCGGCCGCAGAGGCCGCCATCTCCGGGCTGTACCGCCTGATCGGGCTCGACCCGCCGCGTTTCCACTGGGTCTCGTCACCGTTCGCCGCCCTGCACACCGTCCCGCCGGGGACGCGTCCACGGCCCTCGGAGACCGCCGGCGACCTGTTCGAATGGGCCCTGCCGCCGAGGTTCACCTCGCTCATGGGGCGGCTGTGCCAGGAGCTCGACGCTCCGGTCAGGTGGCTCCACCGGCCCATGGACGACCTGATCCGCCGTGAGGTCCGCGACTCGCTCTCGCGATCAGCCGAAGGTTCGCTTCTCCTGGCCTTCGTGGCCGCCACCGGCGAGCCGAATCACCGCGGACGCTACTGGTACGCGGCGCAGTGCGTCTCCTGGGTCGCCCACTACGACGCCCTCCGCCGAGTGGCCGGTGTGGTCTTCGATCCCGAGCACCACCGGCGGCTGGAGTTGTGGGCGACGACGGCCCGGTCATGCGGCTGGTGGTGGCCCCACGAGGACGTGTGCGTCGTCTCCGAGCGGCCGGTGGCCGTATACACCGAGGTGTGGGGCGACGACGGTGAGGTGCGGCTGCACTGTGCGGACGGTCCCGCGGTGCGCTACGCGGACGGGTGGGATCTGTACGCCTGGCACGGGACGCCGGTGCCCTCCTGGGTGATCGACGCTCCCAGCGTCCAGCGGATCGATCAGGAGGCCAACGTCGAGGTCAGACGGTGCGCGATCGAACATATGGGCTGGCCGTCGTACATCCGCCGGGCCGGGCTGCGGCTGGTCGCCTCGGCGCCCGATCCCGGCAACCCCGGATCGGAGCTGCGGCTCTTCGACATGCGAACGAGGACGAGGGTGCTCCTCGCGGTCAACGGTTCCCTCGAACGCGACGGGCGCCGCCGCCGGTACGGGCTGACCGTGCCGGGTTTCTTCGACGATCCGATCGCCGCCGCCGCCTGGACCTACGGCCTGTCCGCCGAGCAGTACTCCCTACTCGTCCGCCGAACCTGAGGTGACTTCCATGACTGTGACACTCGCAACCCTTTCCCAGCGGACCGGGCTCGCCGTGCTCGACCACCTCGAGCAGTCGGTGAGCATCCCCGTCGTCGACGGGCTCCAAGCCCAGGGCGACCTCATCGTCATCCCGCTGCCCGTCGTCGCGTCGTCCGTACGGGTCCGGCGCGACGCCGGCTGGACAGCCGTGGCGTCCGGCGGGCTCGAACTGCTCCGCGGCGCGGCCGGGGGCAACCCGCACACGCTGGTCGCCGACCCGGGCACCTGCCGGTGGACGACCGGCGTGTGGGACTCCGAAGGGCTGGCGATCGGTGTCTTCGCCGGCTCAGCCGTCGTCTACCTGCTGCATCCC
This sequence comes from Microbispora sp. NPDC049125, assembly GCF_040802045.1. Lineage (NCBI taxonomy): Bacteria > Bacillati > Actinomycetota > Actinomycetes > Streptosporangiales > Streptosporangiaceae > Microbispora > Microbispora sp. NPDC049125. The sequence continues at coordinate 100,153 of NZ_JBEZDW010000002.1, forward strand.
GAGCACGGCGCCACAGGCTGCACACCCGGCACGTACGTCGTCAGGCGGCAGCGCGAGCACGAGGGGCACAGGGCGCGCTTCGTCGCGGACTGAGTCCAGCGAGCCGGCATCGCCGCCCAGAGCGCCGGTGCCGGCTCGGTGCCGGGCTGCTGCCGGTCGCCGACGCCGGTGAGCTTGCCATCTCTTTACTTGCTTGGTGGAGCAAGTAAAGATAAGTTGCTTCGCGGAGCAACTACCTTCGAACGGGAGACGTAGACCGATGACCAGAATTGGGATCATCCTTGGCAGCACCCGCCCCGGCCGCAACGGCGAGGCCGTCGCGCGGTGGGTGCAGGAGATCGCCGCGCGGCGCACCGATGCCGAGTTCGAGCTGGTCGACCTGCTCGACTATAAGCTGCCGCACCTCGACGAGGTCATGCCGCCGTCGCTGGGCCAGTACGCCCAGCCCCACACCCTGGAGTGGGCGGCCAAGATCGACTCGTTCGACGGCTTCGTGATGGTGACCCCCGAGTACAACCACTCCACCTCCGGCGCCCTGAAGAACGCGATCGACTTCCTGTACGCGGAGTGGAACAACAAGGCCGTCGGGTTCGTCAGCTACGGCTCGGTCGGCGGCACCCGGGCGGTGGAGCACCTGCGGCTGATCTCCGCCGAGCTCCAGATGGCGGACGTGCGGGCCCAGGTGGCGCTGTCGCTGTTCACCGACTTCGAGAACTTCAGCGTCTTCAAGCCCGGCCCCCACCAGGCCGACTCGCTCAACACCGTGCTGGACCAGGTCGTGACGTGGAGCAAGGCGCTCGCGCCGCTGCGCGCCGCCTGACGCCGCCCCTTGAGGGACGCCAGGCCGGCCGGCCTGGCGTCAGGTGGTGGTCGCCACGCGCTGGAGCACCCCGGCGAGCTGGACGAGGTCGACGCCTTCGAAATGGTCGAGGATGTGCCGGCGCACGCTGGCCAGATGGGCCGGCCACGCCTGTTCCAGCCGCGCGAGGCCGGCGTCGGTGAGGACGGCGTTCAGCCCCCGGGCGTCCTCGTCGCACCTCACCCGTTCGACCAGGCCCCGTGCCTCCAGGCGGGTGACGATACGGGTCATGCCGCTCAGGGACAGGTCGCAGGCCGTCGCGAGCTCGCTCATCCGCATCAGCCGGTTCGGAGCCTCCGACAGATGCATGAGCGTGGAGTACTCGGTCAGCGGCAACTGTCCCTGGCGGACCATGTCGGTGTCGAGCGCGCGGGGAAGGACCAGAATGAGCCGGCCGAGCGCACGGACCAGCGCTTCCTCGTCGGGGCTCAAAGGCTGGGGCGGTCCTGCGGTGGCGGGGGGCATGGGTCCAGTTTACTTGCTTGACCGATAAAGCAGTGGTTGTACCGTCCGCTCGCCCCAGCGGCTGACATGCGAATGTCCAAGTAATGAAGCGTCCTGCTTTTGGTGCGGATATGGGGCTTTGATTGCTCGGCGAGCGGCTGACGCTTACCATCGAGAGGGCATCTGACCTGCGGTTTCACGCGAGAGGACAAGGCCGACTTGGGAAGCAGAGGGCCGCTTTTCCTGGACTCGCTTCGCACGCGTGCCACGATGGCCATCGCCGGGCTGGCTTTGATCTTCCTTGCTGTGATCGGCGCCAGCATCGACTTCCTGATCCTCGACAGGGTGAGAGCCGAGATCTTCCGGGACGCGCAGAGAGCCGCCTCCAACTGGCTCGGCACCTTCCAGCCCGGCAGCACTCCGAAGCCGGTGCCGAAGGGCCGCATCGACCTTCTCCAGCTCGTCGACTCCCACGGTCAGGTGGTGGCGGCCAGCATCGCGGCGGCGAGCAGGCCGCCACTGAGCACGGTACGGCCCCCCGCCGACGACCGGATGAAGGATCGGGTCGAGTGTCCCGCGAGAGGCGGGTGCGTCCTGGTGTCCGCCGTCAGGATCCCACCGCTGGAGACACGCGAGATCTGGCGGGGTGAGCCCCACTACGTCTACGCCGGGATGGCCGAGCCGCCCATCCTCGCGACCCCTCGCCTGCAGGTGTTCACGGATGCCGGCATCGTGCTGACGGCCGCCCTCATCGCGTTGGGGAACTGGTCGTGGAGCGGCGTTTCGCTGCGCCAGGTGGCGGCCATCCGCCGGACGATGGCCGAGATCACGGTGAGCGACCTGAGCCTGCGGGTGCCGGAGCCGCCGGGGCGCAGCGAGTACACGCTGCTCGCCGAGACCGCCAACCGGACTCTGGCCCGGCTGGAGGAGGCGGTGAAGCAGCAGCGCCGGTTCGCCTCCACCACATCCCACGAGCTGAGGACCCCCCTCACGGCTCTGCGTACGCTGCTGGAGGAGGCGGTGCTCTATCCCCGGGACGTCGATCCCCGGGAGGCCCTCCAGGCCGCGCTGACGGTCACGGAGCGGCTGGAGTCGATCGTCGACGACCTGCTGGTGCTGGCCCGTCTCCGCGCCGGCGATCCGGCGGCGCACGAGCCGATCGACCTGGGCGCCCTCGTGAGAGAGGAGGTGGCGGCCCAGCCCGCCGGCGTGCCGGTCCGCGTACGCGCCGGCCACGATGTGAACGTCCGGGGCAACCGGATCCAGCTGATCCGGGTGCTCGACAACCTGCTGGCCAACGCCCGGCGCCACGCCGACAGCAGTGTCGAGATCAGGGTCGAACGGGTGAAGGGGGAGGCCGTCGTCACCGTGACCGACGACGGTGACGGCATCGCGCCCCAGGACCGCGAACGCGTCTTCGAGCGCTTCGTCCGCCTCGACGACGGACGGCGCCGCGAGCCCGGCGGCAGCGGGCTCGGCCTGGCCATCTCCCGTGACATCGCCCACGCCCACCACGGAACCCTGAAGATCGAGGACGCGCTCCGAGGCGCCCGGTTCGTCCTTCGGCTCCCTCTGGCGGACTCCGCCGGAAGGCCGTCCGCCCGTGACGACTCGCGGGACCCACGTGACGCCGCCGGCGACCGGGCCCGCGCATAGCGCCGCTCCTTCGGCGGGCGCCCCCGGGGTCCGTGTGGCCGATCAGGTGACGTACGTTCCACTCCCTGCGGCGAGCCGGTCAGGTGCGTCGCCCGGGGCGGGCCGATCGAAGGTGATCTCCTGTCTGCCGGCGCACTCGGCGTGGACGGTTCGGGGCGTTGCCGCGACCTTCCACGTCTGATCGCGTCGCGCACCGTCCAGGCCGGAGCCGCTGAGGATGACGCGCCGGCGGCCCGCCACGCGGCACGCGAGGCAGTCGCCGTGACCCGTCATGGGATCCCTTGCCCGCCAGGCCCACTCGTCCGCGGGGCGCGGCCCGCTCGGCTTGCCCCAGCCCATCAGATGCAGCGCCCAGGTGATCAGGCCGGCGGACAGGACGATCCCGGCTCCGGCCAGGACACCCGCGGGCCTGCCGGCGCAGACGGCCACACCGGCCACCGCTGAACCGATCAGTGCGATGACACAACCCGTCCATCCCGCGACGGTGTGACCCAGGTCGACATCGTCATGCATACCGCTCACGCGATCACCTCTGAGTGCGACATACTTAGCTTACGTATTAAGTATCTTAGATGCTAAGGAGATTGTCCATGGAGGGCAGACGGCATGTTGCGGCCTCGGCCGAGGAGGCGATGGCCGGGATGGACGAGCTCATCGCGCTCAGCCTCGTCGGCCAGCACGACATCGCTCAGCGCCTGGGGCTGAACGTCACGGATCTGACCTGCCTCGGCCACATCATGGGGGCCGCGGACCGGCCGATCAGCGCGGGGGAGCTCGCCGAACGGGCCGGCCTGACCACCGGTGCGGTGACCGGGGTGGTGAATCGCCTCGAAGAGGCCGGGTACGCGACACGGCAGGCCGATCCCTCGGACCGGCGCCGGGTGCGGATCGTCGCGGCTCCCTCCGCCGCAGCACGTGTCGCCGCCGTGTACGAGCCCTTCTATCGGCGGCTGTCGGAACTGTTCGCCCGATACACGCCTGACGAGGTCGGCGTACTGGCCGATTGGTTCACCCGGGCGACGGCCCTGATGCGGACGTCCCTGGAGGAGATCCGGCGGGGGAGCGCGTGACCGTCAGAGGATCGGCGCGCACAGGCGTCGGCGTACGGCGTTGCCGGCTCCATTCTTGGGCAGAGGCACGGCGGAAACACGATCTCGGGAGGCACGATGTCCACCAGGCCACGGTTCACGCTGACCGCCACGGTGCTGGACGCACCCGATGCCCGGTCCCTCGCGCACTTCTACCAGCGGCTGCTGGGGTGGCCGATCGATCAGGACGAGCCCGACTGGATAACGCTCCGGCCCCCCGGCGGCGGCGCGGGGCTGTCGTTCCAGACCGAGAAGGCGTACGCCCGGCCGAACTGGCCCGCCGGTCCGGGCGACCAGCAGATGATGACGCACCTCGACATCGAGGTCGACGATCTCGACGCCGCGGGGGCGCACGCGGTGGCCTCCGGCGCCACCCTCGCGGACCATCAGCCGCAGGACGACGTGCGGGTCTACCTCGATCCCGCCGGCCACCCCTTCTGCCTGTGGATCCAGTGACGCCGGACGCGTGTCACGAAGTGCCGGAGCCGGGCCCCCGCACCGGCTCCGGCCGTACGGGTGCGGTCTTCGCGGACCAGCTCGCCAGCAGCCGCAGACCGGTGTGCGACGCCGAGTCGAGCTCGACGGTGTACATGACGAGCAGCTGGTCGGGGTCGTCGGGCAGCCGGAAGGACTCGTAGTCCAGCACCAGGTCGCCGACGAGGGGATGGCGCAGGGTCTTGCGGCCGCTCACCCTGTCCCTCACGTGGTGGTCCGCCCACCATCTGCGGAAGTCGGTGCTCTTCATCGACAGCTCGCCGACCAGGGCGGCCAGCTCGTGGTCGTCCGGATACAGCCCTGCCTGGAGCCGCAGGTAGGCGACGGCCTCCCGTGCCCTGGCCGGCCAGTCCTCGAAGAGCGCCTGTATGTCCGGGTTGAAGAAGATCAGGCGGGGCCAGCTGCGCTCGGCCGGTGGGAGGGCGCCGAAGTCGACGAAGACCGTGGCGGCCAGGCGGTTCCAGGCCAGCACGTCGCCGCGGCGCCCGACGATGTACGCCGGGATGCCGTCGGCCATGTCGAGCACGCGCCGCAGGCGGGGCCGTACCCGCTCCTGCCGGGCCGGAGGACGGCGGCGCCGCGCCGGTCGGGCGAGGCCGCGCAGGTACATCTGCTCGGAGTCGTCGAGCCGGAGCGCATGGGCCACCGCGTCGAGGACTTCCTCGGAAACGTTGCGCGTACGGCCCTGCTCAAGGCGGATGTAGTAGTCCACGCTGACGCCCGCGAGCTGGGCGAGCTCCTCCCTGCGCAGGCCGGGGACCCGGCGCCGCTCGTGGCCGAACGGCGTGAGGCCCACGTCCTCCGGTTGCAGACGTGCGCGGCGCATACGCAGGAACTCGGTCAGCTCCGTCCGCTTGTCCATAAATACCATTATGGGGCTGTATGTCCGATTCAAGGTGGCCGTGTCATGCCCAGGTAAGGCTCCCGGGTCTCACCGCGGTGCCGCGCGCGGCGGACCGCCATGATCCCTTCGTTTCGGCGAGCGGCCCCGCCTCCGGTAGCGTCGTTTCCGCGCTCGGCGTTCTTTGCCCCCTTCTGGGGTAAGGCGTAGTGGTCGTGGCGGATTCAGGGAAGGCAGAGCGGCCATGGTGCGGCAGGCACTCGGCGCCGGCAGCGATGTCGACCTGCCAGAAAAGGCGTTGATCGGGGAGGCGTTGATCGAGGCGGCGTTCGCCAGCTCGGCGCTCGGCATCTACCTCACCGACCGCGCCGGGCGGATGACGGCCGTCAATCCGCAGGCCGCGGCGATGCTGGCCCGCCCGGCGGCCACCATGGTCGGCGCCAACGCCCATGACCTGCTGCACCGGGATCCCGGCGGCGCCCTGATCCCCCGTTCGAGCTGCCAGCAGATGGCGGTGCTGGAGTCGGGGACGGCGGCGCGCAGCGAACGCTCGACGTTCCTGCGGGGCAACGGCACCCTGCTGCCGGTCGCCTGGTGGGCCGCCCCCCTCCGGCGCGGGGACCGGGTGCTCGGCGTGGTCGTCGTGTTCGACGACATCACCGAACGGCTGACGCTCTCCCGGCGGCAGGCGGACCAGATCGCCGCGCTGGAGAACTTCACCGCCCGGCTGACGCTCGTCACCGAGGTCACCAGCGTCCTGACCCAGACGCTCGAGGTGGACGAGGCCCTCCAGCGGCTCGGCCGCCTGATCGTGCCGCGGCTGACCGACTGGGCGGCGGTGGACCTGCGGCTGGATCACGAGGAGGTCCACCGGGTCGTCGTCGTCCCTCCCCCGGGGATCGAGGTCAGGCCCGACTGGCTGGGGCCGCTGCCCGTGGTCGGGGCGCCGTCCCACGCGCCGCTGACCCGGGTGCTGGACCGTGGGGAGACCGTACTGCTCAGCCCGGACGACATCGCGGCGGTGGCCGGGTCGCCGGAAGCCGCCGCGCAGCGGGAGCTGTTCGCCGCCCTGGGCGCGGTCTCGGTGATCATCACGCCGCTCCGGACGCCGCGGCAGGTGCTGGGTGCCCTGACCGTGGCCCGCACCGATCCCGCCAATCCCTTCGACGCCACGGACGTGACGCTCGTCGCCGACATCGGCCGCCGGGCCGGCCTGGCGGTGGACAACGCCCGCCTGTTCGGCCAGCAGCGCGAGGTGGCCGAGACCATGCAGCGGCACCTGCTCGCCCCCCTGCCGGAGGTCGGCCATCTGCGGATGGCCGCCCGCTACCTGCCGGCCCCCGTGGGGTCGCAGGTCGGAGGCGACTGGTACGACGCGTTCGCGCTGCCCGACGGAGTGACCGCCCTGGTCATCGGGGATGTGGTCGGCCATGATGTCAAGGCCGCCGCCGACATGGCCCAGCTGCGCAGCATGGTCCGTACGCTGGCCTGGGACCGATGCGAGTCGCCCGGCCAGGTCATCGAACGGCTGGATCAGGCGATGTCGGCGGTCACCGACGTCTCCATGGCGACCATGATCTTCGCCAGGATCGAGAGGCCGGAAGGCGGGCCGTGGCGGCTGCGCTGGAGCACGGCCGGCCACCCGCCGCCCCTGCTCGTCACCCCCGACGGCCAGACCCGCTACTTGGAGCAGGAGCAGGATTCGCTGCTGGGGCTGCGCATGCCTCCGGTCGCGTCGCGCCACGACGGCGACGTGCCGATCCCGGCGGACAGCACCCTGTTGCTCTACACCGACGGCCTCGTCGAGAGTCCCCGAAGCGATCTCGGCAGCGGGATGGCCAGGCTGCGCCGTCACGCGGCGGGCATGGCCGGCCTGCCGCTCGAGGAGTTCTGCGACCGGATCCTTGAGCACCGCCCGCCCGGTGGCACCGACGACATCGCGCTGCTCGCGGTCAGGCTGTCCCCCGCCGCAGGCGAAGCCTGAACATCGCGCCTCCGCCGCACTTCTCCTTGCGAGCCTGACGGCGGCAAGAGGCCGCCCCGGTCGATGAGGCATCCACGTCTCGGCCAGGAGATCGCAAGGTCGCGCGTCGGCACGAGGCGGCAAGATCCACTCCGCGTAGAACGGGAGCCTGTCACTGTTCATGCGGGAGGTCCCTGTGTCGCGGGGTTGGCTGAGGAAAACAACCGATGACCGCTGCTCGCGGTCGCTTCATCGACAGCGCGGGAACGGATGGCGCTCCCGCATCCGCTCGGTACGGACCGCGGTGGCGATGTCCGCCGGGACGGTGGCGCTGGTCGCCATGTCCGTGCCCGCGGTGGCGGTCGCCGAGAGCCAGGACTTCGCGTACGTCACCAACACCACCTCCAACTCCGTCTCGGTCGTCGACCTGGCGACGAACACGGTCACCGCGAACATCCCCGTGGGAGTCAACCCGCAGGAAGTGGCCATCGCGCCGAACGGCGCCCGCGCCTATGTCACGCTCTCCGACTCGGACACGGTGTCCGTGATCGACACCGTGTCGCGCCGGGTCGTCAGCACCATCCCGGTGGGGGACTACCCGTTCGCGGTGGCGGTCTCGCTGGACAGCACGCGGGTCTACGTCGCCAACGGGCTCTCGAACACGGTGTCCGTGATCAACGCGGCCACGGGCGGCGTGATCACCACGATCCCCGTCGGGACGCTCCCCTTCGGCCTGGCCGTCTCGCCGGGGGGGACCCGGCTCTACGTGACCAACCAGGGTGACAACTCGGTGTCGGTGATCGACACTGCGACGAACGCCATTCGCACGACGATCCCCGTCGGCGTCGCCCCCGCCGGGGTCGCGTTCACTCCGAAGGGCGACCGGGCGTACGTCGTCAACCTGGGCGGAGGCACCATCTCGGTCGTCGACACGATCACCGCCACGGTCATCACCACGATCCCCGGCGGGACCGACCCGGAGCGGGTGGCGGTCTCCCGGAACGGGACCCGGGCCTATGTGACCAACGCGTCCTCCAACGACGTTTCGGTGATCAATACGGCCACCAACACGATCATCGCCACGATCCCCGTCGGCATCAGCCCGGTGGGCGTGGCGATCTCGCCGGCGGGCACCCGCGCGTACGTGGCCAACGGGGGCAGCAACACCGTGTCGGTGATCGATCTGCTGTCGAACACCGTGATCGCGACCGTGGGCGTGGGCGGCTCTCCTCTCGGCGTGGCCACCGGACGCCTTCCGGGACAGCAGCCGGCATCACAGTCCGCATCACAGCCGGCGCCGCGTCCGATCCAGCAGTCCGAGCACACCGTTTCGCACAAGCTCCACCTGACCCAGACACAGGGGGGGCACGTGCGCGACTCCGACTTCGACTGGGACCGGCATCGGGACCGGCGGCACTTCAACCGCAAGGCGGTGACCTGGACCACGCGATAAGCCGTCGCAGTGCGGAGCGAGTCCCGGTTCGTGGAATCCACCCCGAACCGGGCACTCCTATTTTCGGACAATCCACACCTTGTGCCTGCATTTACTGCCATTTATCCAATGAGTTCCTATTAATTCCCTATCCGGGGGGAGGAGGGGTAATTATTGTAGACGTGCAGGTCACAGGCCTATCACTATCCCCGCCTTGGGTGTGCTTCCTCTTTACAAGAGGGCCCGATAGGAATCTAATCGCATCAGTAGCACGAAACTATCTCTCAATATCAAGTCCGGCATCTCGGATACTCCGGATCGCGCGGCCGCGCACGACGTGACGGCCGCTCCTCCCGCGGAGATCGGCCGAACCTCCGTCAAACCGGATCTACGGTCCGCCGGAGAAGCGACACCTGTTCCATTCCCAAGAACATCCCCTTGACGACCGCCTCCTCTCGGCGGCCGAACCGGGCACCGGCCGGCGCGACATCTCCGCCCGCCGCGCCGCCCCGAGATCCACGTCCCCGCATACCCGGCGCACCCTCTTTCCCATGCGCTGAGTCCCTCACGCACGCGCCGCACTCGTGTGGCGTTTCCCCAGCACGACCATTCGCGTTCATCGCGTCGCGATGGAACGTTCCACAAGAAGGAGCACACCCTCATGGCACCCGTCATCACCTCACTCAGCGCCGCCCCGCAGAACACCAACCAGGGAAGCTACGCGCAGATCCTCACCATCAACGGCACCGGTCTGCTGAACACCACCAGCGCCCGCATCGGCGGCAAGACGGTCGCCGCCACGAACAACCTCGCCGGCACGGTGGTGACCTGCACCCTTCCCTCAGGCTGCGGCCCGACGACCGTGGCGGTCGTCACCACAACGGGGACCAGCAACGCGCTGCCCTTCTACTACATCGACCCGCCGTTCGCCTCACGGCTCTCCCCTGTGGAGAACTCCGCTGAGACGCCCCTCCCCGTCACCATCACCGGTGAGACCCTGCTGACCACCAACCGGGTGCAGTTCGCCGGGGTCACCGCCACTCTGACGCCGCCCACCAGCGACGTCACCGTCTCGGCGACCCCCCAGCCCGTCACCCCCCTGGGGGCCGCCCCCTGGTTCCAGAGCCAGAGCGCCGCCGTCCGTACGGCGGGCGGGACGTTCACCGTCGCCAACGCGCTCGCCTTCTTCGACACGCCCGCCATCACCGCGCTCGACCCGGCCACCGGCGCCGGCGGCGACCTGGTGATCATCACGGGCACCGCCTTCGTCGGCGCGGCCATCACCGTCACGTTCGCCGGTGTCGACACCGACATCACCGTCAACTCCGACACTCAGATCCTCGCCTTCGCGCCGACCGGACCGGCCGGCGCGGTCGACGTGGTCGTCACCACACCTGGAGGAGCGAGCGACCCGGCCACCTTCACGTACGCCTGATCCGTGGCCCGGCGGGCGGGTCACCGCCCGCCGGGGTCCGGTTCCCCTCCGACACGCGCGCCTCACCGGTCCCGGACCGGTGAGGCGCGCGCCCCCTACCCGAGGAAGTGACGAGCCATGGCTCCGGTAGTCACCGGCGTGGCGCCGAATCAGGGCTCCACCGCGGGCGGCACCCCTGTGACGATCAGCGGCAGCGGATTCACCGGGGCCACCGCCGTGAAGGTGGGCGCGGCCCTGGCCTCCGGCATGACGGTGGTGTCCAGCACCCAGATAACCGCGATCACGCCTCCGGGCACCGGAACGGCCAACGTGACCGTCTCGGGGGTCGGCGGCACGAGCACGCAGACCGTGCCGTTCACCTACGTGGCCGCCGCCGCCCCGGTCATCTCGGCCCTGACCCCCAACCAGGGCCCGGTGGCGGGCGGCACGGCGGTGACGGTCACCGGCTCCGGGTTCACCGGTGTCACCGTGGTGCGGTTCGGCGTCACGGCGGCCACGTTCACTTTCGTCTCCGCCACGCAGATCAACGCGACGGCGCCGGCCGGCGCGTCCGGGCCGGTCCTGGTCACCGTCACCACCCCTGGAGGTGTCAGCAACCCCATGCCGTACTGCTATACCACCACATCCGTGGGCTCGCTTCCCGTCGTCACCGGAGTCGCGCCCAATCAGGGCCCGGTGGCCGGGGGCACGGCGGTGACCGTCACCGGCACCGGGTTCACCGGCGCCACCCTGGTGCGGTTCGGGGCCGTCACGGCCACGTTCACTTTCGTCTCCGCCACGGAGATCACCGCCACGGCTCCGGCAGGCTCGGGCACCGTCGAGGTCACCGTCACCACACCGGCGGGGACCAGCCCGGCCCTCGGGCTCGGCTCTTTCACCTACCTCAACGTCCCCACGGTCACGGGCCTCACCCCGGCCCAGGGGCCCACATCGGGCGGCAACCTGGTCACCGTCGCCGGCTCCGGCTTCACCTACGCGACCGACGTGCGCTTCGGCGCGGCGCCCGCGTCGTTCTCCGTCGTATCGGACACGTATGTCGTCGCCGCGGCGCCCGCGGGGGCGGGGACGGTCACCGTGACCGTCGCCTCGGCGGGCGGCACGAGCTCGCCGGGCGCCGCGTACACGTACCTGTGACGTCGCCCGGAGGGCTCTCGAATAGCATCGGCGGCGTGCTGGTCATGACGCTTGACGCCTGCCCGGACGGCCCCTCGCTGGCCGCCGCCGACGACGCCGAGGCGCTGCGGGTCGCCACCCGCGCCTTCACCGGGCCGGAGCCGGTCGTGGCCGTCGACGACGACGGGCGCGTCCGGTTCCTGCGCCGCGACGTCACCGGGGCGTTCGTCGCCGTCCAGGAGCGGCCCCCGGTCGCCGAGGCGCTCGGGCTGCTGCCCCACCCGGAGGGCGGCTGGTTCCGTGAGACGTGGCGCACCCAGGCCCGCGTGGATCCCCCCGGGTACGGCGGGACCCGTGCGAGCGCGACCGGCATCTACTTCCTTCTGCAGCCCGGCGAGGAGTCGGTCTGGCACGCCGTACGGTCCGACGAGGTGTGGCTGTGGCACCGCGGCGGCCCGCTGGCCCTCGTTCTCGCGGGTGCCGGGGACCGGCCGGGCGAAGAACAGACGATCATGCTGGGCCCGGACGTCGAGGGAGGGCAGGCCCCGCAGGCCCTCGTGCCCGCGGGCACCTGGCAGGCGGCCCGGCCGGCCGGGCCGGAAGGCGTGCTGGTGAGCTGCGTGGTCTCGCCCGGCTTCGACTTCGCCGACTTCAGGGCCCTTTGAGGCGCCTTCGCCGGGAGGCCCGGCATCGAGGGTGACGCCATGCCGGCCGCTGGGTAGCAGACCAGCTGGGGCGTTTACGGCCCTCTCGGGGGGCACCGGTTCCTCCTTGAGCCGTACGGCCCGGCGTTCCAGGCCGGCGGCCGTACGGGCCTGCTCCGGAGCGGGGCCGCCGGAAGAGGGAGGAGACCGCGGTGCGGGACAGGGATCGCTGGGTGCTTGCCGGTGGGGAGTGGACGGCGAGCGCGAGCACGGAGAGCCGCACGAAAGCCGACCCGGCGACGGGCGAGACGCTGGGCGAGGTCCCGGTCGGTTGCGCGGAGGACGTCGAGCGCGCGGTGGCCTCCGCCCGCGGCGCCCAGCGGGCCTGGGGCCGTACGGCTCCCGCCGAACGGGCCGCATGCCTGCACCGGATCGCCGACCGGGTGGCCGCGCGCGCCGGTGAGCTGGCCGAGCTGGTCACCAGGGAGATGGGCAAGCCGATCGGCGACGCGCGCGGCGGCGTCGAGGCGGGTATCGGCACGCTCCGGCAGTACGCGGAGCTGGGCCCGCTGCATCGGGGCCGCAGCCTGCAGGGCGGATGGAACGCGACCGACCTCATGGTGAACGAGCCGCGCGGGGTCGTCGCCGTCATCACCCCCTGGAACGACCCGGTGGCCATCGCCTGCGGGCTGATCGGCGCGGCCCTCGTCACGGGCAACGCGGTCGTGCACAAGCCGTCCGAACGGACGCCGCACACCGGGGCGCTGCTCGCCGAGCTCATGGCGGCCGAGCTGCCGCCCGGCGTGCTCGCCGTGGTGCCGGGGGACAGGCGGGCGGGCGAGCCTTTGGCGGCCCATCCCGGCGTCGACCTGGTGGCGCACGTCGGCTCGACCGCCGCGGGCCGTTCGATCGCCGAGGCCGCGGCCCGGAGCGGGGCGGCCACCCTGCTGGAGAACGGCGGCAAGGACCCCTTGATCGTCGACGCCGGGGTGGACGTGAAGTGGGCGGCCGCGCAGGCGGCCACCGGCTGCTTCGCGAACGCCGGGCAGATCTGCACCTCGGCGGAGCGGGTCTACGTCCACCGCGACGTCGCCGAGTCGTTCCTCGCGGCGCTGGTGCAGCGGGCCGAGGAGCTGCGGACGGGGCCGGGCCTCGACGAGGAGACGACGCTCGGCCCGCTCGTCGACGCCGCGCACAGGGAGATCGTGGACCGGCACGTCAGGGATGCCGTCGCGGCGGGGGCGCGGCTGCTCACCGGCGGCCGGGTACCGGAGGGGCCGGGGGCGTTCTACCCGGCGACCGTTCTTGCGGACTGCACCGACGACATGGACGTCATGCGGGAGGAGACCTTCGGCCCGGTGGCCGCCGTACGCGTGACGGGCTCCTTCGACGAGGCGCTGGAGCTGGCCTGCGCGTCGCGGTACGGCCTGGCCGCCACGGTCCTGACGCCCTCGATGGCGAACGCCCAGCGTGCCTGGCGCGAGCTGCCCGTCGGCACGGTGAAGGTGAACGCCGTCTTCGGCGGCGCGCCGGGCGGCGCGGCCCAGCCGGTGCGCGCGAGCGGCCACGGGTTCGGGTACGGCCCGGAGCTCCTCGACGAGATGACCCACACGAAGGTGGTCCACCTGACCCCTCTCCCGTGAGTCCTGAACATGAGGAGATGTCACGACATGCCTGCTCGTACGCGATCAAGGGATTAACATTCCTGTGAACGACGAGGGGAAGTGCCGTGGACGACATGAAGGCACCGGCGGGAGTCGATCCGAGCACGCCGAGCGTCGCCCGGATGTACGACTACTACCTGGGTGGCAAGGACAACTTCGCCTCCGACCGCCAGGCGGCGGAGAAGATCATCGAGATCCTTCCCAACCTGCGCGACGTGGCCAGGGAGAACCGCGAGTTCCTGATCCGTACGGTCGGCTACCTCAGCGAGCAGGGCATCCGGCAGTTCCTCGACATCGGCGCCGGGCTGCCCACGCAGCGCAACGTGCACCAGGTGGCCCAGGAGCTCGCCCCGGAGTCGCGGATCGTCTACGTCGACAACGACCCGATCGTCCTCGTCCACGCGCGGGCGCTCCTCGCCGAGAACGACCGCGTCGTCGTGGTCGACGCCGACGTGCGCGACCCGGCGGCGCTTCTCGCGCATCCGGACGTCCGCGCGCACCTGGACTTCTCCCGGCCGCTGGCGGTGCTGCTGCTCGGCGTGCTGCACTTCATCCCCGACGACGACGAGGCCATGGGAATCGTCGCGACCCTCAAGGCCGCCCTTCCGGACGGCGGCCACCTGGTGATCTCGCACGGGTCTTTGGGGGAGCTGAGCGAGGAGCAGGAGAGCGAGGGCCGGCAGGTCTTCAGCAGGACGTCGGTGCCGGGCACCACGTCGCGCTCCTACGCACAGGTGCTCGCCTTCTTCGAGGGCCTCGACGTGCTGGAGCCCGGCGTCGTCCCCCTTCAGGACTGGCGCCCCACGCTCGACCAGTCCCTCGTACGGGAGGGCAAGGCCGGGGCCCTCGGCGGCGTGGGACGCAAGGCCGATCCTCAGGTTTGACCCGACATTGGCCCGGGACGCGTGATCGGCTGACCTGTGACGCTTAGCGTCGTCCTCGAAGTGTCCACGACTTCGGGGGAGTCTCATGCTCATCTGTACGGCTGTCGCCGGTCTCGCCGCGGCCCTGCTCGCCGGCCCGGCTCCGTCCACCGGTCCCAGCTCCGCCGCCGAGGTGGCCGGCCCGGTGGCCGGCCCGGTAGCTGGTTCGGTGGCCGCTCCCGCCGCCACCGCGGTGCCGACCGCCGCCGCCCCGGCGGCCGGTGACGCGTCGGCCGGTGGCCCGTCGAGCGGTGGCCCGTCCGCCACGGTCGCGCCGGTCGCCGCCCCGGTCGCCGCCCCGGTCGCCGCCCCGGCTGCCGCGCCGGTCGCCGGGCACGCGAAGCCCGCCGCCCATCTGGCGCCCGCCGTCCAGGGCAGGCCGGCGTCCACGCGCCCGCAGGTCCGCCACATCATCAAGAAGGACAAGGACGGGGTGCTCCACGAGTATCTGGTCGTCCCGATCCCGGAGGACCCCAAGGAAGCGGCCAACATGTCGATCCCGATGCCCGACTTCGGCTACCAGGCGTTCAAGGTGACCTCCAAGCCGCACCACAAGGGGGGCCAGCAGCACGCGAAGGGCCGCAAGCAGGGCCGGTTGACCCCTGCCCTCTGACCGTGAGCGAACGGCCCGCCGGCACCCGGGCGTGACCGGCGCCGGCGGGCCGTTCGCCGTCGGCCGGCCCGTTCCAGGCGGCGTCCGCCGCCGCAGGACCACCGCGGGACCATGGCGGGACCATGGCGGGACCACCGCGGGACCATGGCGGGATTGTCGGCGCACCCGGCCGGCACCATCGGGGCGCGCTGTCTCCCGCTATGAAGCGGTCGGGCCGGTCTCCCCGGCGGACCGCTCCCCGGCGTAGGGCTGCTCGGATGACCGCTCCCTGGCGGCGACGGTGGCCTCGATGCTCCGGGAGAGGAACCTGGCGATCACCTGGCGCTCTTCCCCGGTGAAGTCGTCGATCACAGCGGACATCTCCTGGCCCAGCGGCGCGAAGAAGCGCCCGGCCAGCGTGGCGGCCTGCTCGTGCACGGCCAGCTCGACCTTGCGACGGTCGACGGCGCTGCGGTGACGGGTGAGATGGCCCGCCTGTTCCAGCCGGTTGATCAGGGCCGTGGTGGCGGGGGCGCTCAGGTTCAGCGCGGCGCCGAGGGCTCCCGGGCTCAGCGGTCGTCCCTCCCGCGCCGCGTCCATGATCACGACCAGGGCGTTCAGGTCCGTACGGTGCAGGCCGTGGTCGACCGCGAAGCGCTCCCCGAACCGGTCGGCCTCCACGTTGAGGCGCCGCATCAGGGCCATCAGCGTGAAGGGATCCACTGGCTCCTCCGTCACGCGCGCCTTCTCCCCTCGGGTTGCCATCGGTCGTCTCGCCCACTTACTCTTTCCATCTTGGAAATATTCCATCATGGAAAGAGTGATGATGAGGCGAGCAGAGCCTATTCCGTCGTTCCCCATGGCGGGATCAGCCGGCAAGTGGATCGTGGTCGCCGTCGCGACGCTTCTGTCGGGCCTCGCCCTCGCCTTCGGCGGCGCGTCGAAGGTGAACGCCGATCCCGCGGCGTCCCTCCCCAGGGGTGCGGAGTCGGCGACCGTGGCGCGGCTCCAGCAGCGGTTGCCCAGCGGCCGGCTCGCACCCGCCCTCATCGTCTACTCCCGCGCCGGAGCGCTGACCGGCGAGGACCGCGAGGCGATCACCGGCGACGCCGAGCGCCTCGCGTCCCTGGCGGTGGGCCGCACGGTGCCGCCCCCGGTGTTCTCACCCAAGGAAGACGTGGCGCTGCTGACGGTTCCTCTGCCGGGGTCGCTGCCGCTTTCACGGCTCGGTGCCGCGGTGGACGGGATCCGGGCCGAGGCGAGGCAGGGGCTCCCCGCCGGGGCGCGGGCCGAGGTGACCGGCGCCGCCGGGTTCCGGGCCGACCTCGCCTCCGTCTTCGACGGCGCGAACATCACGCTGCTCGCCGTCACCGCGTCCGTCGTGGCCCTTCTGCTGCTCGTCACCTACCGCAGCCCCTGGCTCTGGCTCGTCCCGCTCGGCGTCGTCGGCGTCGCCGACCAGGTCGCCGCGAAGATCGTCGCCATCCTCACCCGGACCACCGGGCTGACGGTGGACGACTCGACCCTCGGCATCACGTCGGTGCTCGTCTTCGGCGCGGGAACCAACTACGCCCTGCTGCTGATCGCCCGCTACCGGGAGCAACTGCGGATGCACGAAGACCGGCACGTGGCGATGGCGGCGGCGGTGCGGTCGGCCGCCCCGGCGATCCTGGCCAGCTCGGCGACCGTCACGCTCGCCCTCGGGACGCTGGTCTTCGCCCTGTCGCCGGGCAGCCGTGGCATCGGACTCGCCGGCGCGGTCGGCATCGTCACCGCCGTGGCGTACGCGCTGCTCGTCCTGCCCGCCGCGCTCGTGCTCTTCGGCCGCGGCCTGTTCTGGCCGTTCGCGCCGAGGACGGGCCAGGCCGACCCGTCACGTACGGGTCTGTGGGCCCGCGTCGGAGGCGCGGTGTCACGCCGCCCGCTCGTCATGGCGGTGTTCAGCGTGATCGTGCTTGCCGTGCTCGCCCTCGGGGCCGTGGGCGTACGGAGCGGGCTGTCGGAGACGGAGCAGTTCAGGGATCGTGTGGAGGCCATCACGGGGCAGGAGACCCTGAGCAGGGCGTTCCCCGCCGGGAGCGTGCAGCCCGTGACCGTCGTCTCCCGCGAGTCGGCGGCCGCCCAGGTGCGGGCCGCCGCCATGGTGCCGGGAGTCGAGCGCGTCACCCCGGGGGAGCGCGGCGCCGGGTGGGCCAGGGCCGACGCCGTACTGACCGCCGAGCCCGGCAGCGAGGAGAGCTTCGCCACCATCCGGGCGATGCGCGCGGCGGTGCACGCCGTGCCGGAGGCCGGCGCGGCCGTCGGCGGATCGGAGGCGTCCGACCTCGACGAGCGCGACGCGGCCACGCGCGACCAGAAGCTGATCATCCCGCTCGTGCTCGCCGTGGTGCTGGTCGTGCTGTTGCTGTTGTTGCGCTCGGTCGTCGCGTCGGCCGCCCTGGTGCTGACCGTGATCGCGAGTTTCGCCGCCAGCTTCGGGGCGGGCTGGTTCGCCTTCCGGCACATCTTCGGGTTCCCCGCGCTCGACCTCGGCGTGCCGCTGCTGAGCTTCCTGTTCCTGGTCGCCCTCGGCATCGACTACAACATCTTCCTCACGACCCGGGCGAAGGAGGAGACGGCGGAGCACGGGACCCGCCAGGGCATCGTCACCGCCCTCGCGGTGACCGGCGGGGTCATCACCAGCGCGGGGATCCTGCTGGCGGCCGTGTTCTCCGTGCTCGCGGTGCTCCCGCTGATCACCCTGACGCAGATCGGCGTCATCGTGGGCTTCGGCGTGCTCCTCGACACGCTGCTCGTCCGCAGCGTCCTGGTCCCGGCGATCGTCACGCTGCTGGGCGACCGCTTCTGGTGGCCCGGCGGCCTCTCGCGAGGGCGGCCGGCCGTGCACCCCGGCGTACGGCAGGCAGACGCGGCGCGGACCTGACGGACATCCCGTCAGGCGGGCGTCAGGGCCGGGCTCACCGGGCTCAGCGCGCCGGGCAGGTCCATCCGCGCCCGGGCCGCCGTCGTCTCCCGCAGCTTCCGGTGGACCACGACGCCGGCCAGCGTGGCGGCGACCGCCGAGCCCAGCCCGACGGCCCATCCCACGGGCCCGAGGGGGCGGCAGCCGAAGAAGCGGCTCACCCCCGGAACGGTCACGATCAGCCACAGCACGGCGAGGGAGGACAACGCGGCCAGGACCACCACCTTGTCCCGCCCGCCGCCGGCCATGGTCTGGAGGAGCTGCGCCGCCACGAGCGCCACCAGCCCGATCGTGTCGGCGCGCCCCCGAGTCCCGGTGAGGCGGCCGAGGAGCCACGCCGCCGTCGCGGCCGACGCGGTCACCGCCGCCCGCAGGTAGATGTCGCGGGTCAGCGAGGCGCCGAGCGACGCCTCCGGGCCCTCGGCCAGCAGCTTCTCCGGATCGGTGGAGGCCGGTGGCCGTACGGCGACGGCCATGGCGGGCACCATGTCGGTGAGCAGGTTGACCAGCAGCAGCTGGCGGGCGTTCAGCGCGCTGCCGCCCGCGAGGATGCTGGACCCGACGGTGAAGGCGATCTCCCCGATGTTGCCCCCGAGCAGGATGGAGAGCGAGTCGCGCACCGAGCTCCACATGGCCCGGCCCTCGACGATCGCGTCCACGATCGTCTCGATGCGGTCGTCGGTCACCACCAGGTCGGCGGCGCCCCGTGCGGCCGGCGTGGCGCGGGAGCCCAGGGCGATCCCGACGTCGGCCGTGCGGATCGCCGGGGCGTCGTTGGCGCCGTCGCCCGTGACGGCCACGACCTCGCCCGCCCGGCGCAGGCAGGTGACGATCCTGGCCTTGTGGGCGGGGGTCGCCCGCGCGAACACCGCCACGTCGGGCAGCACCTTGGTCAGCGTCTCGTCGTCCAGCTCGTCCAGCTCGGGGCCGGTCATCACCCGCTGGTCGTTCAGCGCGTTGAGCTCGGCCGCGATGGCCTCCGCGGTGCTGGGATGATCTCCGGTGACCATCACGACCCGTACGCCGGCGCGCATCAGCCTGCTCACGCTCTCCGCGGCCGTGGCGCGCACGGGGTCGGCCAGGCCGAGAAAACCGAGGAAGCACAGCTCGTCGATGCGCGACTCGTCGAGGTCGCGGCGGTCGGAGGCCGGGCGCTGCGCGACGGCCAGCACCCGGTAGCCCAGGTGGGCGAGCCGGTCGACCTCGCGCGTCAGCTCCGTGCGGATCGTCTCGTCGCACGGCACCGCCTCGCCGTCCTTGAGCACCGTGGAGCAGTGGGTCAGCACGATCTCGGGGGCGCCCTTCACGCTCAGCAGGTGCCCGTGCTCGGTGCGCCCGAGGACGGCGTGATAGCCCCGCCCCGGCTCGAACGGCATCTCGTCGACCCGCTCCCAGGAGTCCAGGCCCTCCTGCGGGGTGACGTCCAGCCCGAGGGCCCCGTCGAGGACGGCGCGGTCGGTCGGGTGGGCAATGACGCGCCCGCCGCCCGACCGGGGGCTGGCCCGCACGGCCGCGGCGAGGACGCGGCGCAGGTCCTGCGTGGCCGACTCCACGGGCCGTCCGATCCGGCCGTCGGACAGGTGACGCAGGCTGATCCGGCCCTCGGTCAGCGTCCCCGTCTTGTCGAAGCACAGCACGTTGACCCGCCCGAGAGCCTCGATCGTGGAGGGATTGCGCACCAGGGCCGCCCGCTTCGACAGCCGCCGTGCCGCGGCGAGCTCGGCCACCGTCGCCACGAAAGGCAGCCCTTCCGGCACCGCCGCGACGGTCAGACTGACGGCCGGCGTCAGCGCGGAGGCGAGCGGCCGCCCGCGCAGCAGGTCGGTGACGAGCAGGAGGGCGCCGGAGGCGATCGACAGGGGCAGGATCCGCCGGCTCAGCTCGCGCAGGCGCAGCTCGACGCCGGTCGGCGGGCCGGCCTCCCCGGCCAGCCTGCCGCTGCGTCCCGCCTCGGTCATGTCGCCGGTCGCCACGACCACGGCCCGCCCGCTGCCGGCCGCGATCGTCGTGCCCTCGTACACCATCGAGCTGCGGTCGGCGACCGCGGCCGCGACCGTGGGCGAGGCCGTCTTGGTGACGAGCTGCGACTCGCCGGTGAGCGTGGACTCGTCGACCTCCAGCCCGACCGCCTTGAGCACCCGGGCGTCGGCCGGCACGGCGTCCCCCGCGCGCAGCTCGATCACGTCGCCGGGGGCGAGCTGCCCCTTGGTCGCCTCCACGGTGCCGCTGGGGCGGCGCAGCCGTACGAGGACCTCGGTGGACTCGGTGAGGCGGTGCAGCGCACGGTCGGCCTTGAACCGCTGCACGCCGCCGAGGAAGGCGTTGATGACCATGACGCCGCTGATCAGCACCGCGTCGAGGGCCGAGCCCACGAGGGCGGAGATGCCGGCGCCGGCCGCGAGCGCCGGGGTGAGCGGATTGGCCAGCTCCTCCAGGCTTGCGCGGGCCAGCGACGGCGGCTCCTCGGCCTCGTCCGTACGCAGGTCGGCCCGGCGCCTGACCGCCTCGCTCTCGTCGAGCCCCCGGGGAGAGGAGCCGAGCCGGGAGTACACGTCCCTGACCGACATGGCGTGCCAGGGAGTGGTGTCGGCGCGGAGCGGCGTACGCACGCCGCCGGCGCCGCGGCCCATCCACTCGCCGAGCACGAGGGCGGTGAGCGAGACGCCTGCGCTGACGAGCTGAGCCCGCCGCAGCGCGGTCGCCGCCGGTCCCGCGACCGCGAGCAGGCTGCCGACGGCCGCGCTCATCGCGCCGAGCCGCACGCCGTTGCGGCTGGTGGCCGTCGCACGGGGGACGCAGCTCAGGAACAGGTGGACGGCGTGCGGCGGGGCGGCCATGTCGGCGTCCCACGGCACCGGGCCATCGGGGTCCATGACACCGACGCCGATGTCGGCCTGCGCGAGCGCGCGCGCGGCTCCGCGTGAGACGACCACGACGCCGTGCCCCTCGGTCTGGAGCTCGCGCACCGCCGCGGCCAGCTCCCGGCCGCCCGGCAGCGTACGGCCGATGGCGAGCCGCAGGTGGAGCCCGTCGTCGTCACCCGCGAGCATCACGGTGCCCGCCGCCTTGGCCGCCGCGACGATGGGAACGGCCAGGGGATCGATCTCGGGCGCCAGGCCCGCGACCGCCACCGGCATGCCGTCGCGGGTGACCTCGATCGCGTGCAGGCCCCGCTCCCGCCAGCCGGCCGCGTGGGCGGGCAGCCGGCTTTCGAGGTCCGTGAGAGGGCGTACGGCCCAGCCCTCGGCGGTCCGTGCGCCGCCGGGATGGGAGAAGTCGATGAGCGCGTAGAGCCGTGAGTAGAGCTCGCCGGTGTCGAGGCCCTCCACCAGGGGCTCGACCCGGTCGATGATCCACGAGCCGGTGGTGAGTGTGTCGGCGTCGAGGATCACCGTGTCGACGCGGTCCATCCGCCGCAGCGTGTCGGCGTCGAGGACGACCGCGTCGTGCCTGCCCAGGGCCCGGCCGATCGCGCCCGCGAAGGCCTCCCTGCTCACCTCGGCGATCTTCGGGGTGGTGGACACGAGGACGGCGAGGGCCCGCTGGCCCCCGGCGAGGAACCCTGTCGCGGCGTAGCCGGCGACGCTCGCCGGGCTGACGAGGTCGGCGTACCGCTCGATGGGGCCGTGCGGCAGCGGACAGGGGCGGGGCTCGGAGGGAGTCCTGATGTGGTGATAGGCCCCCGGCTGCTCGGCGAGCCGCTCCTCCAGCCGCTCCCAGGCCTGTCGTCCGGCGCGCGCCTCGATGTAGCGGCCCATCGACGCGACGGACTGGACGACCAGCCCGATCGGGCGCAGCGTGAGCGTCGTCGTGATGAGACCGGCGGTGGTGAACAGGGCGCTCGTGGGACGGCGGCCGAGACGGCGGTCGAGCTCCTCCCTGATGGCGGGGGTGGAGTGGGCGAGCTGGAACACGGCGGGGACGATCGCGGGAAGCCGTGGCAGCCGCACCGCCCGGCCGGCGAAGACCAGCCCGACACTGGTGACGCCGGCGGCCAGCCGCACCGTCGCGCGGATGTGGTCCTCGGCCAGGCGGATCGGCGTCTCGTGGGAGTGCTCCTCGGCCTCGTCGAGCTCCTCGGCGACCGCCAGCAGCGCGTCCTGGTCGACCTTGTCCGGATCGCAGGCGACGAAGACGCAGCCCAGGCGGCCGTTCACCTCCGCCCGTTCGACTCCGGGCATCTCACGCAGCCGTGCCTGCAGGTGCTCGACCGCGCCCTCGGTGCCCGGGCGGCCGATGCCGCGCAGGGTGATCCGCAGCCCTCCCGGGCAGGTGGCCAGCTCGCGCGGGCAGGGCACGAATTCCCGCAGCGGGTCGGGGAGAACGCCTCGGAGCAGTGCCGCCGACGTCGTGAGCACATGGGTCAGCAGCATGGGGCGCCGCCGGTCCCTGTGACGGCCTGGAGCGCCGGAAAAGCGGTCATCACCCCTCCTCGCCGGAGCCGAGGGGGGTGTGGCTCGACTGGATCAGGCCCGGGTCCGCTTCCGCGGGCCTGGGCCGGAACGGCCGCGCGGCCGTTCCTCGATACCTCTTCCTCCGTACGGAGCTGCGGAAACACACATATTGGTAATCAACGGCCGCATGCTCGAACGGCCACGCGGGGAATGTCGCGTGGCCGTGCAGGAAGATGGGGGCCGGGCCCGCCGCGGAGAGCCGCGAGCGTCACCCGATGCTGAAGGACGGCCAGGACAACAGGCCGAGGAGCCGTCGAAGCGACGGCGGGACGTTGCGCAGGCGCACCGGACGGCCCAGCGGATCCTCCGACAGAAGGGCGAGGGTGCGAAGGCCGTAGAGGTCGATGAACTGCAGGCCGGCGACGTCGACGACGATCGTGCCGTCGTCGTCCCGCGCGTTCGTGAGGGCGGTGGCGATGGCGTCGCTGTTGGTCAGGTCGATCTGACCGTCGATGCTGATGGAACCGTCACCGGAGGCCTGGATGCTGAGCTGCCGGTCGGCGTAGAGGACGTTCGTGTGTAGTGCGGGCTCGAAGGAGCTGTTCAAGGTCATCATTGGGGCGCGCCGCCTTCCTGTAGAGGGGCGACCACTTCGAGCATCACGGCCCGCACTGACTTATGTCAACCCGGCCGTGAGGCGGCGACCGCTCTGAAACGGCGGGCCGAGCCGCCCGAAGGGCCTCCCGTCAGGAAGTACGCCGCCGGTGTGCGGTCGAGGGGACAGTGACCTATCTCACTATTTCCGCGACCGCAATGGCCGGCATGCGGGGTCGTTCAGTGCGAAGAGACGTACAGGACCTTCCAGGTGCCGCCGTAGAGGCAGACGAGCGACGGCTTGGCGGCCTTGTGCTCGCTGCAGACCTTCAGCTCGACCTCGTAGGTGTGGGGGAAGGAGAAGCTGATGGACTTCGGCGTCGTGACGCCGCAGGTCCGGTAGCTCTTGTGGGTGAACGGCAGGCTCCCGTCCGACTTCCGGTAGGTGACGCGGAACACCGCCCAGCCGCACACCGAGGAGCTCTTGGTGTAGTCACGCACCTTGCCGGTGACCAGCGCGGTGCCCACGACGGGGATCGACGACGTGTTCAGGTTCGTGACCTTGATCGTGCCGGACGCCTTGGCCTTCTTGCCGGGCGCGTAGTAGGGGCCCCAGAGCCGGGTGGCGGACGCCGACGCGCCGGTGACGGACGTGGGCGCCCCCGTGGCCGCCTGTGCCGGGACCGGTGCGGCGGAGACGATGGCGGCGGTGACGGCGAGTCCGGTCAGTCCGGTGAGGATGCGAGCGGGGGTCATCGGGGGGTCCCTTTCGTGCGCTGGTGGAGGGACCAGTGTCGGGCTGACGACTTTCACCCCACTTGACGCGCGCATGCACCGCCGCACGACGCTCAGGGCTTGCGGGCCACCGCGCCGAGGAACGTGTGGTAGGTGATGCCTTGCTCGACGACGTCGTTCGGCTCGGGGCGCCACTCGGGCAGCGGCACGAGACCGGGCTCCAGGATCTCCATGTCGCCGAAGTAGGAAAGAATCTCGTCCCGGGTACGCCACCTTCCGGTCCCGAGGTGCTCGTTGAACATCTTCTCCGCCGCGGACGCCTGCGCGGCCACCTCCGGACGCTCCGGGCCCGGATTGTGGAAGTGGGACACGGCCAGGTAGCTGCCGGGCGCCATCTCCTCGCGAAGGCGGGCGGTGATCGCCTCCGGCTCCTCGTGGTCGTTGAGGTGGTGCAGGATGCCGAACAGCAGGACGCCCACCGGCTCGGAGAAGTCGATGAACTTCCTGACCTCAGGGTGCGCCAGGAGCGAATCCAGCTGCCTGATGTCGGCCTTGATGACCGTGGTCCTGCCGTTCTCGGCGAGCAGCGCCCTGCCGTGGACGAGAACGATGGGGTCGTTGTCGACGTAGACGACCCGCGACTCGGGTGCGGCGTTCTGGGCGATCTGGTGAACGTTGCCCCGGGTGGGCAGGCCGGAGCCGATGTCGAGGAACTGGCGGATCCCCGCCTCGGCGGCGAGGTGGTGAACCACCCGCCTGAGGAACGCCCGGTTGGCGCGCGCGGCGGCCGGAGCGTCGGGGGCGATCGTCAGCCCCATCTCGGCGACCTGCCGGTCGACCGCGAAGTTGTCCTTGCCGTCCAGGTAGTAGTCGTACACCCGGGAGATGCTCGGCTTGGACGTGTCGATGCCGGCGTGCGACGCGACGTCCTCTCCGACGTCCTCTCCAGCGGTGCCGTTGGCGCCTAAGTCGCTGCCGGTCATAGCTCAGCCCCTGCCGCTCGTTAACCCGAATAACACCGCCGATCATGATAAATGCCTTTGTATTCCACTTGAAGGCATTATTTGGTAACCGGCGTGGCGTCGCGCCGAAATGGCCCGGGCGCGCGGTGGGATAAGCCGCGCCGGGCCGGGCGCGCGGGCGGGGGCCCGGGCGGATGCGGGGACGAACGGGACCGCGCGATCGGCGGCCCGCGCGCGGGCGGGGCCGGAGGTGGATCCGGCGGGGTCGCAGCCCTCAGCTGGACGCGGCCGTCGAAGGTGCTTCCGGCCGGAACGGTGTAAGTCCTGTCAGGCCGTGACGCTGACCCCGACGCCACCGCGCGTGGCGGCTCCGAACCGCTCCATCTCCGCGGCGAGGTCGAGCGGCCTGATGTGGACGCGCGCGGCCAGGATCTCCTCGGTGAGCAGGCTCGCCGGCACGAGCCAGGACACCTCGAACTCGATTCCGTCGGGATCCTTGGCGTAGAGCGCCTTGGTGGTGGAGTGGTCGGAGGCGCCCACCAGGGAGCCCATCTCGGTGAGTTTGACCGAGATGCGCTCAAGCTCGGCCAGCGTGTCGACCTCCCACGCCAGGTGGTATAGCCCGACCGTGGAGCGTCCGGCCTCCGACGGTCCTGCTCCGGCCCCGATCGCGAACAGCCCGAGGTCGTGGTCGTTGGCCGAGCCCGACGCCTGCAGGAAGGCCGCGTTCGGATATGCCTGGACGACGCGGAAGCCGAGGGCCTCCTGGTAGAACGCCACACTTCGCGTGACGTCGCGAACATAGAGGACGGCGTGGTTAAGGCGCTGGACCGGCATGGCGACCCCCAAACTTGAACTCTCAAACAATTCTACAGGATGAGGGTTTCCCGGAAACTGTCGGTGCCAGGTCGTACGGTGGCCCGGGGTTCAGATCAGGATGCACGGATCAGGATGCACGGATCAGGATGCACAGGGGGAGCCGAAATGATCAGCGACTGGGCCGCACGTGACCGCGGCCATGACGCCGCACGGGTGCACGAGGACAACCTCATGCTGTTCCGGGCCGTCCATCAGGTTGCCGTCCGCCACGCCGGGGAGCCGTACCACCAGGTGGTCGCGGCCCTGTGGGCCGGGCTGCCCGGCACGCCCCGTCTCGGGCCGGACGAGCTGCGCCGCATCGCCGAGGAGATCAGCCTCGGCCGCGACCCTTCCGGGCTCTGACGCTTTCCGGTGCCGGACGGTCATGTCGTGGCCTGCGCCGCCGAGGACGCGGGCCACGACGGGTCCAGGGCTCTTCAATGGCCGGGGTGCTCAGGGCCGCCAGGCGCTCATGGGGTGAGATGGTGCTCGGGGGCGCCCAGAGGTGCGATGGCGCTCGGGGTTGCGAGGAGCTCGGGGTTGCGAGGAGCTCGGGGTCGTGATGGCGCTCAGTGCTGGAGCGCGGCCGCCGGGTCGGCGATGACTCGCTGGATCACCTGGCCGGCGGCGCCGAGGGCGGCCGCCTCGGTGCCGAGATGCGACACGACCACCGGGGGCACGCCGTCGCGCATCTGGCCCAGGCGGGAGGCG
Organism: Microbispora sp. NPDC049125; assembly: GCF_040802045.1. NCBI lineage: Bacteria > Bacillati > Actinomycetota > Actinomycetes > Streptosporangiales > Streptosporangiaceae > Microbispora > Microbispora sp. NPDC049125. Next base: position 126,518 of record NZ_JBEZDW010000002.1, read on the forward strand.
AGCATGTCCGCCACGACGCCGCCGATCCAGGGAAAGAGAGGTGCGTAGATCCCGCCGAGGACGATGGCGTCCGGATCGACCAGGTTGATCGCCGAGCACAGGGCGACGCCGAGCGCCCATCCCGCGCGCTCGCACGCCCTCAGGGCCGCCTCGTCACCCGCCAGGAGCCGGGAGACGATCCACCCGACGCCCTGATCGCCTGGCTCCAGCCGATCGCCGGGGGTTGCGCTCGGCGGCGTGCCCCGCGCCTCGCTCGGCGGCGCACCCGGCGTTTCGCTCGGCAGCGCACCTCGCGCCTGGTTCGGCGGCGCATCCGGCGTTTCGCTCGGCAGTGTGCCCGGTGTTGCGCTCGGCGGCGCACCCGGTGCTTCGGTCGGCAGCGCACCTCGCGCCTGGTTCGGCGGCGCATCCGGCGTTTCGCTCGGCAGTGTGCCCGGTGTTGCGCTCGGCGGCGCACCCGGCGTTTCGCTCGGCGGCGTGCCTGGGGCCCCGGCATGGTGCTGCCGCACGACCGGGCCTCCGGCGGCGGCGAGGAGGGCGTCCTGGCCCGCGTACTGTTCGAGGCATCCCCGCCCGCCGCATCGGCAGGCCGGGCCGTCGGGGGAGACGGCCACGTGCCCGAGCTCCCCGGCGAAGCCACGCGCACCGCGGAACAGCCGCCCCTGGACCACCAGCCCGGCGCCGATGCCGATCTCGCCTGAGACATGCAGGAAGTCGGGCAGCCCGCGGCCGAACCACAGCTCGCCCAGCGCCGCGAGGTTGGCCTCGTTCTCCACCCACATGGGGAACGGCATCGACAGCAGCGACGACACCGGGACGTCACGCCATCCCAGGTTCGGCGCGTTGTGCACGGTGCCGGTCGCGAGGTCGACGGGGCCGGGCACGGCGAGCACCCCGCCGACCACGCGCAGACCCGCTTCCACAGCTTCGTCCACAGCCTGAAGGGCCAGATCCCGTAGTCGCGCGAGCACGTCCACAGGCTGTGCGGAACGGTTGTCCACAGCCTGTGTGCGACGCAGCCGTACCGTACGGGCGAGGTCGACGACGCGCACGGACAGGTAGTCGACGTTGATCTCAAGGCCGACGGCGGCGACATGCTCGCCGCTGATCCGGACCGCGACGCCGGGCCTGCCGCGCTCGCCGTCGCGCACCGCGCCGGCCTCCAGCACGAGCCCGGCTTCGATCAGGTCGGCCACGAGCTTGGACACGGTCGTCTTGGTCAGGCCGGTGATCTCCGCCAGCGCCGCCCGCGTCAGCGCGCCCCGGGCGCCGAGCTCTCCCAGCACGAGCGCCAGATTCCGCGCGCGCATCGCGTCGTGCCGTACGGCCTGCGCCATCACATCCCCCACTGCCCGGCGTTGAGATCGGTGGACACGGCCTCTTGACCTGGCGGCCCACCACGTCGGATATTTAGTCCACAACATAGACTAATTCGGAGGCGACCCATGTACACCCCCACTCCCGAGGACCGTTTCACGTTCGGGCTGTGGACCGTCGGCTGGCAGGCGCGCGACCCGTTCGGTGACGCGACCCGGGCGCCGTTGGACCCGGTCGAGAGCGTTCACCGCCTGGCCGAGCTCGGCGCGTACGGTGTGACCTTCCACGACGACGACCTCCTCGCCGTCGAGTCCGACCGCGCCAAGGCCATCGAGAGCTTCAAGAAGGCGCTGAGCGAGACCGGGCTCAAGGTGCCGATGGCGACCACGAACCTGTTCACCCACCCCGTCTTCAAGGACGGCGGGTTTACCAGCAACGACCGCGACGTGCGGCGTTACGCGCTGCGCAAGGTCATCCGCAACATCGACCTCGCCGCCGAGCTGGGCGCGACGACCTACGTCTGCTGGGGTGGCCGGGAGGGCGCGGAGTCCGACGCCGCGAAGGATGTCCGGGTGGCCCTCGACCGGTACAAGGAGGGCTTCGACCTCCTGTGCCAGTATGTGATCGACAAGGGCTACGACATCCGGTTCGCCGTGGAGCCCAAGCCGAACGAGCCCCGTGGCGACATCCTGCTGCCGACCATCGGCCACGCGCTCGCGTTCATCAACGAGCTGGAGCACCCGGAGATGGTGGGCCTCAACCCCGAGGTCGGCCACGAGCAGATGGCCGGGCTCAACTTCGTCCATGGCATCGCCCAGGCCCTGTGGCACGGCAAGCTGTTCCACCTCGACCTGAACGGCCAGCATGGTCCCAGGTACGACCAGGACCTCATCTTCGGCCACGGTGACCTGAAGAGCGCCTTCTTCCTCGTCGACCTGCTGGAGAACGGCGGCTACGAGGGCCCCCGCCACTTCGACTACAAGCCGCTGCGCACCGACGACAGCGAGGACGTCTGGGCGTCCGCCGCCGCCAACATGCGGACCTACCTCATCCTCAAGGAGAAGTCGAAGGCGTTCCGCGCCGACCCGGAGGTTCAGGAGGCGCAGGCGGCCAGCCGGGTGCCGGACCTCGCCCTGCCGACCGTGGCGGCGGGGGAGAGCGTGGACGACCTGCTCGCCGAGTCGTTCGACCTGGACGCGGCGGCCGAGCGCGGCTTCCACTTCACCCGGCTCAACCAGCTCGCGATCGAGCACCTGCTCGGCGTGCGCGGCTGACACCAGCACGCCGAAAAGACGCCGAGACAAGGAGGAGGGCCGTGACGCTCGTCGCGGGGGTCGACTCGTCGACCCAGAGCTGCAAGGTCGTGATCCGGGACGCGGATACCGGTGCTCTCGTCAGGGAGGGCCGGGCGCCGCATCCGGAGGGCACCGAGGTCCATCCCGATCACTGGTGGACCGCGCTGGAGAGCGCGGTCGAACAGGCCGGCGGGCTGGCCGACGTGGCCGCCGTCAGCGTCGCGGCGCAGCAGCACGGCATGGTCTGCCTCGACGAGGACGGCGAGGTGGTCCGCCCGGCGCTGCTGTGGAACGACACCCGGTCCGCCCGTGCCGCCGAACAGCTCGTCGCGGAGCTCGGCGGCCCGGAGAAGTGGGCCGAGGCGGTCGGCAGCGTCCCGGTGGCCTCGTTCACCGTGACCAAGCTCCGCTGGCTGGCCGAGCACGAGCCCGACGGCGCACGCCGCACCCGCTCGGTCTGCCTTCCGCATGACTGGCTCACCTGGCGCCTGGCGGGGCGGCCGGAGACGATCACCACCGACCGTGGCGACGCCTCCGGCACCGGCTACTGGTCACCCGCGACGGGTGCCTACCGTACGGACCTGCTGGAGCTCGCCCTCGGCGGCCCGGCCGGCCTGCCCCGCGTGCTCGGCCCCACCGAGCAGGCGGGCACGGCGGGCGACGCCCGGCTCGCACCGGGGACGGGCGACAACATGGCGGCCGCGCTGGGCGTCGGCATGCGGCCCGGCGACGTCGTCGTGTCCATCGGCACCTCGGGTACGGCGTTCGCCGTCACCGACAGCCCGTACGGCGACCCGTCCGGCGCGGTGGCGGGGTTCGCGGACGCCACCGGCCGCTACCTCCCGCTCGTCGCCACCCTGAACGCGGCACGGGTGTTGCAGGCGGCGGCCCGCATGCTCGGCGTCGGCCAGGATCGGCTCAGCGAACTGGCGCTGGAGGCTCCTCCGGGGGCCGACGGCCTGGTGCTCGTGCCGTACCTGGAGGGGGAGCGCACTCCCAACCTGCCGGACGCGACGGGCTCGCTGCACGGGCTCAGGCTGGCGACGAGCACGCCCGCGCACCTGGCACGGGCGGCCGTCGAGGGCATGCTGTGCGGCCTGGCCGACGCCCTCGACGCCCTCGGGCTGCGGCCCGAGCGGGTGCTGCTGATCGGCGGGGGAGCGCGGTCGGAGGCGGTGCGCAGGATCGCGCCGGCCGTTTTCGGACGTCCGGTGCTGGTGCCGAGCCCAGGGGAGTACGTCGCGGACGGCGCGGCCCGGCAGGCCGCCTGGCTGCTGTCCGGCGAGTCCGAGCCGCCGGTGTGGGCCATGGGTGACGTGGCCCGTTACGACGCGGAGGTCACCCCCGGTCTCCGCGACCGCTACCACGCCGCCGCCTCCGCCGGCTGACGGCGCATCGGTGGAAACTCCTCGCCCGCCCGGACCGCCCGATCGGGATCGGCCGGGCGGGCGAGGAGGGGCGGGCGAGGAGGGGCCGTGCGGAGCGGCACCCTGATGTGACCCTGAGGGGGGATCGGGGGGATCTACGCGATGTCCCGGATGCCCGGCCGGGGGTGAACGCGGGATCCTCAAGGCATGGTCAAGAAGCTGTTTCCGTTGGTCGCCTGCGGGGGAATCGTGCTCGCGGTCGTCTCGGTCGTCGCGACGCAGGTCAGCGGGAACCCCGGGCTCGACCCGGTGTCCATGACGATCAGCGACTACGCCGCGCGCGACGGCGGGAACACGATCGAGCTGGCGATGGCGGTCCTGGGGGTCGCGTCCCTGGCGCTGCTCGCCGGGATGCGCGCCGCCGGCGCGCCGGTGGACGGGTGGCCGGCCAGGCTGCTTGGAGTGTGGAGCGCCGCGCTGATCGGGGCGGCGATCGTGCCCACGACGGGCGCGGAGCTCGGGTTGACGTGGCAGACCGAGGTGCACCGGATGCTCTCGGTCGCCGCCTTCGTCAGTGTGCCGGCCGCCGTCACGATGCTGGTGGGCCGGTTCGCCGCCGATGAGCGGTGGAAGACGGCGGCCCGCCCGCTGGAGTGGCTCGCGCTGGCGGGAGGGCTGGGGCTGGCCGTCATCACGTACGTGGCGCTGCCCGGCCACGGTGTCATGATCGGCCTCGTCGAGCGGCTGCTGCTCACCGCCGAGGTCGCGGCGCTCGGCGTCCTCGCCGTACGGCTCCTGCAGCTCACCTGGGGACCGGTGCTGCACGACCGGCTCATCGAGTGGCGGACTCGGCGAAACTTCGTAACATATCGTTAACTAGTCGTACATGTCGCAAGCCTCCTGCTAGCCTCGGTGCCCAATCTGTCGGACGGGGGCGTACCGATGAGGTGGCATGGGCTCGACCAGGTCCATCAGGTTCCGGATCTCGACGCTTCTCGTCATCCCGCTCGTCTCGCTCGTGGCCCTGTGGGTCTTCGCCGCGGTGGTGACCACCAGCCCGTCGGCGGGGCTGCTCACGGTGAGCACCCTCTACGAGAAGGTGGGTGACCCCGGCGACCGGCTCGCCGCGGCGCTTGAGCGCGAGCATCTGCTGTCGGCCGAGTTCCTGACGACCCGCTCATCGGGGGCGCACACGCGGCTGGAGGCGCAGCGCCTGCTCGCCGACCGGGAGCGTGCCCGGTTCCGGTCCCTGTCCGGCTCGCAGGAGGCCCGCGACGCGATGACCCCCGCCGTCATGGCCAGGTTCAACGACGTGTCGGCCGCGGTCGACGGACTCGACGACACGCGGGCCGACGTCGACGCGGGCACGGTCGACCTGGTGGCGCTCGGGCAGCGGTTCGCGTGGCTGCCCACCACCCTCCAGCAGCTCATCGACACGATGACGCTCAGCGACGACGTGCCGCTCTACCAGCAGTCCCGCAGCCTGACCATGGTGGGCTTCGCCAGAGACGTGCTCAGCCGCGAGGTCGCGATGGCCGCCGGTGTGCTCGCGGCCCGCCGGACCTTCACCGCGGCCGAGCGGCTGGCGTTCACGCGGCTGGCGGCCACCCGGGAGTACCTCTTCGAGCAGGGCATGGCCGAGCTGGAGCCGTCCCTGCGCGCGCCGTTCGAGCGGCTGCTCGTCAGCGGCCCCTACCGGATGTTCGAGACGATCGAGTCGTGGATCCTCGCGGGCAAGGAGGGCCCCCGGGCGACCCACGCCCTGTTGCGCCAGGTGACCGACGAGCTGACCGCCGATTACCAGGACGCCGTCTCCCAGGGTGGGGTGGCGCTCGCCTCGCGGGCGGAGCCCACGGCGGTGGCCACGTTCGTCCGGGCCGGCGTGGCGGGGTTGCTCGGGCTGCTCGCGGTGGGGCTCACCCTGCTCGTGTCCCTGCGTACGGGGGGCAGGATCGCCCGGGAGCTGAGCGGGCTCCGTACGGCCGCGCGTGAGCTCGCCGAGGTGCGGCTGCCGGCCGTCGTCGAGCGCCTCCGCCAGGGCGAGAAGGTGGATGTGGCCGCCACGGCCCCGGCGCTCGGGCCGCCCGGCCGGACCGCCGAGGTGCGCGAGCTGGCGGCGGCGTTCAGCGCCGTCCAGCGCACCGCGGTCGAGGCGGCCGTGGATCAGGCGCGCATCCGGGAGAGCGCCGGCCAGGCGTTGCGCAATCTCGCCCGGCGCAGCCAGGGCCTCCTGCAACGGCAGCTGCGGCTGCTCGACGCCATGCAGCGGACCGCGGAGGATCCGGCGGCGCTTGAGGGTTTGTTCCGGCTCGACCACATGACCACCCGCATGCGGCGGCACGCCGAGGGCCTCATCGTGCTGTCCGGCGGCTCGGCGGGCCGCATCCGGCGTGAGCCGGTCCCGGTCGCCGACGTCCTGCAGGGCGCGATCGGCGAGGTGGAGGACTACACGCGGGTCCGCCTGCATGAGATGCAGGACGTCGCCGTCCGCGGCGCGGCCGTCGCCGACATCGTGCACCTGTTCGCCGAGCTGATCGAGAACGCCGCCGCCTACTCGCCGCCGACCACCGAGATCTCCGTACGCGGAGAGGCGGCGGCCAGGGGCTTCGCGGTCGAGGTGGAGGATCGCGGGCTGGGCATCCGCCCGGACGACCGTGAGTCGATCAACCGGCGGCTGGCGGGGCCGCCCGAGTTCGACCTCGCGGACACCGACCGGCTGGGCCTGGTCGTCGTCGGCCGCCTCGCGGCCCGGCACGGGGTGCGGGTGGAGCTGCGCTCATCTCCGTACGGCGGGACCACGGCGATCGTGCTGCTGCCGCACGACCTGCTCGACGCGCCCGCCGGAGGCCTCCCGCCGGCGGCGTTCCCGCTGCCGGAAGGAGCGGACGCGTGAGCGAGCGAAGCGAGCGAGCCCAGAGACACGGCGGCGAGCGAGCCCAGGACCACGGCGGCGAGCGTAGCGGGGAAGCCGCGGGATTCGGCGGTGACGGGCGAGGCGACGCGGTGGTGCGTTTTGCCGACGGCGACGCGGTGGTGCGTCCGGGTGACGGCGACGCGGCGGCGCAGGCGGGCGACGGCGACGCGGCGGAGTGGGTCGACGACCTGCCGGTGGTCCGCTCCTACGCCATGACCCGGGGGCGGGCGCGAGCCGGCTCGTCCGCCACCCTGGGCCTGACCAGCGTCGTGGACGCCGTCGCCGTCACCGTCCCGTACGGGACGGATCTGGGGATCGAGCACCGGCGCCTGCTCGGCCTGCTGTCCCAGCCGAAGACGCTGGCCGAGCTGGCGTCGGAGGCCGGGCTGCCCCTCGGCGTGGTCCGCGTGCTCCTCGGCGACCTGCTCGACCACGGACTGGCGCGGGTGCGCCCTCCCGGCGCCTCCTCCCGGATGGAGAGCCTCCTCCAGGAGGTCATCAGCGGCCTGCGGGCCCTGTGACGGAGGGCCCCGCCCCCGTTTCCTATCGCTGGGCGGCCGTCAGCATCTTGAGCGAGTGCTCGACGAGCGTGACGAGCACGACCTTGGCGGAGGCGCGGCGGCGTACGTCACAGAGCAGGACGGGGACCTCCGGGTCGAGGTCGAGCGCGATCCGAACGTCCTCGGCCTCGTGCTGGTCGGCGCCGTCGAAGCAGTTGACGGCGACGATGAACGGCGTCCCCCGCTGCTCGAAGTAGTCGATCGACGGGAAGCAGTCGGTGAGCCGGCGGGTGTCCGCCAGTACCACGGCGCCGAGGGCGCCGTACGACAGCTCGTCCCACATGAACCAGAAACGCTCCTGTCCCGGGGTGCCGAACAGGTACACCACGAGTCCTTCGCGGATGGTGATCCGGCCGAAGTCCATCGCCACGGTGGTGGTGGTCTTCCCCTCCACACCGTCGGTGTCGTCGACGCCGATGCCGCGGTCGGAGAGCACCTCCTCCGTGCGAAGGGGGCGAATCTCGCTGATCGCGCCGACAAGCGTGGTCTTGCCGACGCCGAAGCCGCCGGCCACGAGGATCTTGAGGGCGACCGGCTCCTCAGAGGGCGCGAAGGCCATTGATCACTTCCTTGAGAATGCGCTCGCTTGGCAGCGGCGCCACCTTGCCCGGGTCCCGTACGTCGACGAGCCCGAGGTCGTGCAGATCCCCCAGTAGGACACGGACCACGCCCAGTGGCAGGCCCATCTCTGACGCGATGTCCGCAACGGAGGCGCCCCGGCCCGCGATCTCCAGGATGCGCCGCTGCTCGGGACCGATGCCCGCGTCGCTCCCCGATGGCGCGTCCCTCGGGATCACCATGGAGATGAGGTCGAGCTGGGCGCCGGACGACCGCGTGCGGCCGCCCGTGAGCGCGTACGGCCGGACGACGGGCCCGGCCTCCTCGTCCATCCACTGGGGTTCCGTCATCTGCTCACCCGTTCACGGGGAGACTCGCCGTGGGCTGGTCGAGATGTGCTGGCCCACCCGCTTGACCAGCATGGCCATCTCGTACGCGATGTGCCCCACGTCGGCGTCGGAGGCGGCCAGGACGGCGAGGCAGGTGCCCTGCCCGGCCGCCGTCACGAAGAGGAACGCGGCCTCCATCTCGACGATGGTCTGGCGCACCTCCCCACCGCCGAAGTGGCGTCCGGCGCCGCGCGCGAGGCTCTGGAAGCCTGCGGCGACCGCGGACAGGTGCTCCGCGTCCTCCCGGCTCAGCCCTTGCGAGGCGCCTACGACGAGGCCGTCCGTGGAGAGGATCACCGCCTGGCGGACGGCGGCGACCCTGCTGATCAGATCGTCGAGCAGCCAGTTGAGTTCGCCGGTCGGCGTCGCTTTGCCGGTCATTCCTCACCCTTCTCACCGTGCGTGTTGTGTACGTGGTCGCTTGGCGCGCCGGACTCCGGCTGCTCGGCGTCCTCCCGGCCGCGCCGTGCCCCGCGCTGGAAGGCGGAGAACGTCGCCCTGGCCTCCTCCGGCGACCGCTCGTCGTGGACGGGGTCGGCCACCGCCGCCGCCTGCGGCTGCTGTCCTCCACGCAGCTGCGGGGCGATGTTGGCCTGGCGGACTCTGCGCGGCAGGCCGGCGTGGGTGCCGCTGGAGCGCGACGGCTTGGGCCGGGGGACGGCGGGGGAGCGCGGAAGGTCGTCCGTCCCCGCCATGGCGGTGGACACCGGCTCCCCGGCCACCGCAGGCTGCCCCGGCACCGCCGGCGCCATGCTCGCGGGCGGCAGGTCGTCGCGGGCGGCGGACGGCACGGCCTCGGTGCGGAGGGAGGCAGGAGTGAAGAAGGGGGACGACTCGGCCACCGTCCCGTCGCCGTCGGCGGAGTCGCCGGAGTCGTCGGCGAGGTCACGGCCGGCAGTGTCGCGGTCGGCAGTGTCGCGGTCGGTGGCGTCGCGCCGCTCGGTGAGCCGGCGGCGGCTGGGGAGCCCCGAGCCGGTGACGGGGCCGTCGATCCGGCCGTTGAGTGGGCCGTCGAGCGGGCCGTCGAGCGGGTCGTCGGAGGTGTCGGTGAGGCCGTTGACCACGGCGCGCGGCCGGGCTGAGCCGTTCGTCGTGGAGCCGGTCGTCGGCCCCGAAATTCCCCCCAGGCCCACCGGCACGGGCCTGTCCGGCCCGGGACCGGCAGGCTCAGCCTCAGAAGGCGCGGAGGCGTCGTGCGCGGCGGAGGTGAGGGCCCGCTTGGCGTGGGCGCCCCCCGACACGCGTGTCGCCGACCCGCTGATCGGGGCGGGGGATCCGTCGTCGGCCACCAGGGAGCGGGGGACGAGCACGATCGCGGTCGTCCCGCCGTACGGCGAGTTGCGCAGGATGACGCGGATGTCGTGGCGCTCCGCGAGCCGACCGACCACGAAGAGCCCGAGCCGGTCGCTGTCGGCCAGGTCGAACTCGGGCGGGCTGGCCAGCCGCGCGTTGATCTCGGTGTACTCCTCCGGGGTCAGCCCGAGCCCCCGGTCCTCGATCTCCACCACCACGCCGTTGGCGACGACCTCCCCGCGCACCTGCACCTTCGTCTGCGGCGGCGAGAAGATCGTGGCGTTCTCCAGCAGCTCGGCGATCAGGTGCACGATGTCGGCCACCGTGGCCCCGGCGATGGACGCGTTGGGCATCGGCGTCAGCGAGATTCGGGTGTAGTCCTCGACCTCGGCGACGGCGGCTCGCACGACGTCGATCAGCGGCACGGGCTTGCGCCAGGCTCGCCCGGGCGTGGCCCCCGACAAGATGATCAGGCCTTCTGCGTGGCGGCGCATCCGGGTGGTGAGGTGGTCGAGCCGGAACAGGTCGTCCAGGCTCTCCGGGTCGTCGGCGCGGCGCTGCATGTCGTCGAGCAGCGTGAGCTGGCGGTGCAGCAGGGTCTGCTTGCGCCGCGCCAGGTTCAAGAAGACCTGGTTGACGCCACGGCGCAGGTTGGCCTGCCCCACGGCGGCCTCGACGGCCGTGCGCTGCACCGAGCTGAAGGCCTGGGCGACGTCCTCGACCTCGGCGGAGCCGCCGGCCCGGATCGGCGGCGCCTCGGTCTCGACGTCCACCTCCTCGCCGCGGCGCAGCGCGTCCACCACCTGCGGCAGCCGTACGTCGGCGAGGTCCAGGGCGGCATCGCGCAGGCCCGCGAGGTCGCGGGCGAGGCGGCGGCCGAAGCGGACGGAGAAGATGATCGTGGTGAGGATCACCACGAGACCGAGGCCGCCCGCGATCGCGATGCGCGCGATGATCCCGCTCGCCACGGAGGTGGCGTCGGCGGTGAGCGCGTCGGACGACTTCACCCGTGCCGCGTCGAGCCGCATGACGAGGGCGTCGACGGTGGGCGCCCACTTGTCGCTGTCGGAGGGCAGCGCGCCGCCGGCGCGCACCTGGTCCACGATCCGGTCCTCGATCCCGGCGAACCGGTCGAACAGCGGGGAGGCGAGCACCTGCTCGTACGGCTCACGCCTGCCGCCGGTGAGGACCGGGCGGTTCTTGCTGTAGAGGAACCGGCGGGTCGCGACCCACTCGCTGAACGCGTTCTGCTCGCCCTGCGACATGTGGCCGCTGGCGATCGCGCCGCGGACCAGGGCGTCCTCGCGGGCGATCATCTCGTGGGCGTTGCCCATCCCCTGCATGGCGCTGGCCTGCTGGAAGACGGCCAGATCGGGGACCGAGACGAGTCTTTCGTACAGCGCGAACAGCTCGTCCATGAGGCCGTTGTAGGCCTTGATCGCCTGCAGCCTGTCGAACTTGCCGAGCGTGATCGACTCACGGATCGACGGCAGGCGGTCGAGCGAGGTGAGCAGGGAGTCGAGGGGCGTGGCGACGGCCTCGCCGAGCGAGGCGCGGGCCGACTCGTCGCCGGCGTTCTTCTTGAACATGTCGACGGCGGCGCTGGTCTTGGCCTGCTGGGCGGTGAGGGCCGACGAGCCACGCTGGCCCGAGCTGAGCAGCCCCGCGGTGATGGCGCGTTCCGCCTGGATCTGGAGACCGAGGTCCGTCGAGGGGACGCCGATGGTGTCGTACACGCTCTTCGCGCGCAGGAGCACCAGGCCGTCGCCGACGGTCAGTTTAAGGACAAACCCCCACATAGCACTCAACATGAGCAGTGGTAGGAGCAGCAGCAAGAAGATCTTGAACCGAATCGACCGGTTTTTCGAACCCATGGCCACTCCTGCAGTGCTGGAGGCTCGCGCCGCATTTATGGGGAAATGCACCTCCGGAAGATCGCACAGAAGGCTAGCACCGATACAGTCCTGGCGCAGTGGAGGAAATGATGATTACTGTGATCACTGGGGCGAGTGCCGGAATCGGTGCAGGCTCCGCCCTTGTTCTCGCCGGGCAAGGGCACGAACTCGTCCTCGTGGGACGGAGCCCCGGCAAGCTGGACGCCGTCGCCGATCGCGTCGCCGAGGCCTCCGGACGGCGCCCCGCGACCCTCGCCGCCGATTTCGCCTCCCTCGACCAGGTCCGCCGGCTGGCGGCCGACCTGCTCGCCCGCTACGAGCGCATCGACGTCCTGGTCAACAACGCGGGCCTCATGACGACCGAGCGCTCCACCACGGTGGACGGCAACGAGCTGATCATGCAGGTCAACCACCTGGCGCCGTTCCTGCTGACGAACCTGCTGCTCGACCGCCTCAAGGCGTCCTCGGCCCGGGTGGTCACGACCTCGTCCCGTGCGGGGAAGACGGGCCGCCTCGACCCCGCCGACCTGTCCAGGCAGCGGCGCCGCTGGAGCGGATGGCTGCAGTACGGCGACTCCAAGCAGGCCAACGCCCTGTTCACGGTCTCGCTGGCGGAGCGCGGCCTTGCCGCCACCTGCCTGCACCCCGGCGTTCTGCGAACCGATTTCGCCGCCGGCACCCTCTTCATGAAGCTCGCGTCGTGGACGCCGGGGATGAGCGAGCCGATGGAGGCGGGGGCGGCGAGGATCGCCCACCTGGCCACCCACTCCGACGGCGTGACGCACTCCGGCCGCTTCTTCTCCAAGAACGCGCCCGCACGGGTGCCCGCGAGATTGGCCGATCCGGTCCTCGCCGAGGAGCTGTGGCAGGCGAGCCTCGCCGCGACGGGCCTCAAGGAGTGAAGTCGTCTTCCGATATGTATCGCGTAATGATATATATCGAATCATGGCGTTGCGTGAGCAGAGCTATCTGATCCTTCTCGCCCTGGCTGAGGGGCCTCTCCACGGCTACGGCGTCATCAAGGCCGTACGGGAGCTGTCGGAGGATCGCGTCCGCCTCGGCCCCGGAACCCTCTACGGAGCCCTCGACCGCCTGTCCGCCGAAGGGCTGGTCGGGGTGGTCAAGGAGGAGGTCGTCGACGGCCGCCACCGCCGCTACTACGAGCTCACGGGTGCGGGCGGCGAGGTCGTCACCGAGGAGACCGTCCGCCTGGCCCGTCTGGCCGCCGGCGCCCAGCGGCGGCTCGGTCTGCGTCCCCAGCCCGGAATGTGAGTGTGATCGCCGAGATGAGCCCCGCGAGAGGAGAGGGCCGCGCCCGGCCGCGTGGGAGTGCCGGCGCGGACGCCGAGACGCGTTACGCGCGTGCCGCCCGGCGGCTCATGCTCGCCTACCCTCCCCGCTACCGCGAGTATCGCGGCGACGAGCTGCTCGCGACGCTGCTGGATCTCGCGGAGCCCGGACAGACCCGGCCGCCCCTCCGTGACTGCCTGGACGTCGTACGCGGCGGCCTCGCCCTGCGCCTGCGCGAGCATCCGAGGCCGGGCCCGTGGCTGCGCTATCGCGTGCTGAACCAGCGCCTGCCGTACGAGTACCGCTGGTGGGCGCGTGACCGTCTCCTCGCCAAGCGCCCTCGGGCGCGTTTCACTGTGATGTTCGTGTTGTGGTGGGGCCCCTGGATGGCCCTGCTGCTGCCGGCCGAGGGGCCGGTCAGGTGGACGCTGAGCGTCGGCGTGATGGCCGTCTGCTACGTGGTCGGCTGGGTGACGAACCGGCGGCGCAGGATCCGGATGCTCGCCATGCACGAGTTCGACCGGAACGGTCTTCCCTTCCCGGTGGCGCCGCCCGCGCCGCTCCCGCCCCCGGCCCGTCCGCGACCGCTGGGTGACGAGGCATAAGTTCGAGGAAAGTTCGCCCGCCGTTGCCCGATCTTCCCAGCCCCGCGGCGTAAGGTCCCGCTGCGTGAGCGCGACCGCCCCCGCCCCCCCGTCACGCACGGCTGCCACTCGTGATCCGCTGCTGGACAACGCGAAGTTCCTGGCCATCATCCTCGTGGTGTCCGGGCACCTCGTCGAGGACCTCAGGGACGTTCCGGCGGCGCACGCCCTCTACTTCTTCGTCTACCTGTTCCATATGCCGCTGTTCATCGTTGTCAGTGGCTATTTGTCCAGGAATTTCACATTTTCTGCGGGCAAGGCGAGGAAGCTCATCAGCGGCCTCGCGGTGCCGTACGTCATCTTCGAAGTGGCCTATTCGCTGCCCCGTTACTTCCTGTACGGCAAGCTCGACATCAGCCTCATGGACCCGTACTACCTGACGTGGTTCCTCATGTCGCTGTTCCTGTGGCGGCTGTCCACTCCCGTGTGGCAGCAGCTGCGCTGGCCCCTGATGATCGCGGTGGCGCTGTCGCTGCTGTCGGGGACGAGCGCGCTGCCCGACGAGCTGTCGATGAACCGCACCTTCGGGCTGCTGCCGTTCTACGTGCTCGGCCTGATGCTGACGCCCGCCCACCTCGACCTGCTCAGGCGCCGCTGGGCGACGGTGGCCGGGTGGGTCGTCCTCGCGGCGGGGCTCGCCGGGGCCTTCGCCCTCCATCGGGTCGTGCCGACGGAGTGGATCCGCTGGCGGCACGCCAACCTGCAGATCGGGGTGGACGATCTGACCGGCACGGCGATCAGGGTCGCCCTGCTGGCGGCCGGCGGCCTGCTGGTCATGGCGTTCCTCGCGGTCACGCCCACCCGCCGGATGTGGTTCTCCGGGCTCGGCGCGGCCACCATGTACGCCTACCTTCTGCACGGCTTCGTCGTGAAGGTGACAGAACGGTTCCCCCACCAGCTCGTCAATCCCGCCGGCGTGGCCGCGATGATCGCCCTCGGTGTCGTCGTGGCCACGGTGCTGTGCACGCCGCCGGTCCGGCGGCTGTTCAAGTGGGCGGTCGAGCCCGACATCTCGTGGGCGTTCACGAAGCTGCGCAGGCCTGAGGCGCGGGTGACCACGCGGGTGGTCAAGCGACGGCGCGGGCGCCACGCGGGGTCCGCGGAGCCTGAGCGCCCGGCCGCGCCCGCGATCACTTCTGAGCGCTCCTCGGCCCACATCTGACGCATTTCCGGAACGTTCTGCATATCAGGCCCGTTGTCGGAATGAAGTTAAGCGCGCGGCCGATGAAGGGCGGGGTGACGGGCGGCTTTCGCACCCTGTCCCGAATCGGTGATACGGGGTAGCGTGCGCATTCGCGGTGATGTGAAACGACGGGGTGGCGCGGGTGATCGGCAGGCAGGGCAGGGTCACGGGGAAGATCGGACCAGGTCTCGTCGGTGAGGTCATGATCCCCATCCGTGGGGGCGTGGAGGCGTTCTACGCCTATCCGAGCGTGCCCGATGAGGAGATCCCGGTGGGGTCGATCATCGTCGTCGTCGAGCACTCACCGCCGCGCACGGTGTACGTCGTCCGCGCCGTCGTCTGACTCGCTCCGACCCCTCTCCCCGGGATCCACGCGGAAACCCAAGCGGAAATCCAAGCGGAAATCCAAGCGGAACGCCGGGATCCCCATTCCCCCCGATGCGGAGGCCCGCATGTCAACGGAGTTCTTGGTCCTGGGCGGCGCGATCGTCGTCGCCTTGGTCGTCGTCATCCTGCTGTTCAAGGCGGTGTGGCGGGTGGCCGAGCCCAATGAGGCGCTCATCATCTCGGGCCTTGGTGCCCACACGAAGACGGAGCTGGCCGACAGCCTCGGCTTCAAGATCGTGACGGGCAAGGGGACCGCCGTCCTGCCCGGGTTCCAGACGGCGCGCAGGCTCCGGCTCGACAGCCGCGCGGCCAACCTGCAGGTCTCCTGCGTGACGCAGCAGGGCATCCCGGTCCAAGTGCGCGGCGTCGTGATCTACAAGGTGGGCGACGACTTCGCGAGCATCGCGAACGCCGCGCGCCGCTTCCTCGACCAGCAGGACTCGATGAACGGCGCCATCCACGAGCTGTTCACCGGCCACCTGCGCTCGATCATCGGCAACCTGACCGTCGAGGACCTCATCCTCAACCGCGAGCGGCTGACCAGCGAGACGCGCAGCTCGGCCGCCGACGAGATGAGTAAGCTCGGCCTGGTCGTCGACTCGCTGCAGATCCAGGAGATCGACGACGAGACCGGCTACATCACGAACCTGGGCAAGCCCCACGCGGCCAGGATCGCCGCATCCGCGCGCATCGCCGAGGCGCAGCGCGACCAGGAGGCGACCGAGGCCGAGCAGATCGCCGCGGCGAACAAGGCGTCGGCGTTGCGCGACTCCCAGATCAAGCAGGCCTCCTACCAGGCCGAGATCGACGAGGCGCAGGCCCGCTCCCGCCAGGCCGGCCCGCTGTCGGACGCCTCGGCCCGCCAGGAGGTCGTCGTCCAGGAGACCCGGGCGGCCGAGCTGGAGGCGCAGCTCGCCGAGCAGCGGCTGCAGTCCCAGGTGCGCAAGCCGGCCGACGCCAAGGCGTACGAGACCGTGACGCTCTCCCAGGCCGATCGCGACGCCCGCATCGCCCAGGCCGAGGCCGAGGCCCGGGAGACCGAGCTGCGCGCCGTGGCTCAGGCGTCGCAGGTCAAGCAGGCGGCCGCGGCCGAGGCCGAGTCCGTACGGCTGCGCGGTGAGGCGGCCGCCGCGGCGGCGAAGGCGACCGGTGTCGGCGAGGCGGAGGCCGCCAGGGCGCGCGGCATGGCGGAGGCCGACGCCGCGAGGGCGCGCGGTCTGGCCGAGGCGGAGGCCGCCAAGGCCAAGGGCCTGGCCGAGGCGGACGCGATCCGGGCCCGCTCGGAGGCGCTGGCAGAGAACCAGGAGGCCGTCATCGCCCAGCAGCTCGCGGAGAGCTGGCCGCAGATCGTGGAGGCCGGCGCGAAGGCGTTCGGCAACGTTGACCACATGGTGGTCCTCAACGGCGCCCAGGGCATCGAGGAGATGCTCGCCAAGGCGCTGACGCTCGGCGGCACCGGCCTCGGTCTCGCCCGCACGCTGCTCGCCGGGGCCAACGGCGTCCAGCAGACGGGCGTCAACGGCTCCGAGCCCCCGGCCAAGAGCCTCACCGACAACTGACACCCCGCGTACGGCCCGCGCAGCCCGCGCGGGCCATGCGCGCGCCCCGGATGAGTCAGGCCGGGGCGCGTCAGTCGAAGGACAGCTCCTTCGTACGCCGGGGCATGAGCAGCAGCGTGCCGACGCTGAGGACGGCCACGACGACGAGCACGAGGAACACGTTGTGCACGGCGTCGTAGAGGGCCGTGCGGACGAAGGCGGCCACGGCCGGCTGGACCGGCGCGTGCGCGTCCAGCACGGTGTCCGTGGCGTCCACGCTCGCGGGCAGCCGGCCGGCGACCGAGGCGGGTGGCCGGGCGAACCGGTCGGACAGCGTGGCGTTGGCGACGGCCCCCAGGACCGCCGCGCCGACCGCGCTGCCGATGGAGCGGCAGAACATGTTGGTCCCGGTGACGACGCCCCGGCGCTCCCAGCCGACCACGGACTGGACGGCGACCGTGGTGGGGCTGGCCGTCAGGCCCAGGCCGGCGCCGACGACGAAGCAGGCCCCGGCGACCTGCCAGAGGGCGGCGCCGCGGCCCAGCAGGGCGCACAGCACCGTGCCAACGACCACGACGACCGAACCGATCACCGCGGTGTCGCGGAAGCCGAGGCGCATGTAGACGCGTCCCGACAGCGTCGCGGAGATCGGCCAGCCGACCGTCATCGCGGCCAGGACGAACCCGGCGACCAGCGCGCCGGTGCCGAGCACCCCCTCGGCGTACGTCGGCACATAGGAGGTGAGGCCGATCAGCAGCGCGCCGATGCCCAGCCCGGTGAGGTTGCCTCCGATGAGCGTCCGGCGGCTGAAGATCCACAGCGGGAGGATCGGCTCGGCCGCCCGGCGCTCGACGAGCACGAAGGCGGCGACCAGGACGGCCCCCGCCGCGAAGATCAGGAGGCTGGGGGCCGACGTCCAGCCCCACGCCACCCCGCCCTCCAGCAGGCCGAGGATGACCAGGGACGACCCGGCTGTGAGCAGCCCGGCGCCGAGGTAGTCGATCGTGTGCGTGCCCCGCTCCACCCGCTCCTTGAACCGCCGGGCGAGCATCCACGCGGCCACGCCGCCGAGCGGCAGGTTGACGAAGAAGATCCAGCGCCAGGACGCGTACTCGGAGAAGACCCCGCCGAGGGTCGGCCCGATGACGGAGGCGACGCCCCAGACGCTCGCGATGTAGCCCTGGACGCGGGCCCGCTCCTCCACCGAGTAGAGATCGCCGACCATCGTCATGCTCATCGGCTGCACGGCTCCGGCGCCGATCCCCTGGAGGGCGCGGAAGGCGATCAGCGACCCCATGCTCCAGGCGGCGCCGCACAGCACGGACCCGATGAGGAAGACGGCGATGCCGAAGAACATGACCGGCTTGCGGCCGAAGACGTCGGCGAGCTTGCCGTAGATGGGGACGGCGACCGCCTGCGTGAGCAGGTAGATCGAGAACAGCCACGGGAACTGGGAGAAGCCCCCGAGGTCGCCGACGACCGACGGGACGGCCGTCGCGATGATCGTGCTGTCGAGCGCCACCAGGCCCGTGCAGAGCATGATGGCGGCGAGCACGGGACCGCGCTCCGACCTCAGACCGACGCCCGTCCCTGCCGCCGTCGTGGTCATGCGCCAAGCCTCCGTCGTCCGCTTTCGAATCCGATCGGACCGCAGGCGGCGGCCCCGGAGTTTCGCAACCGTCACTCCGTCCCGTTGATTCCGGCCTGTCGCGAATTACGCGCAAATGCCGGTCAGATGGGGACGTGCGCCTCGGGGTTGCCGGCAATCGCATGCGGGTCCACGGCTCACTGGCGGCTCAGGCGACCGCGTCCAGGTGCGCGCGCAGTTCCCCGGGGAGCGTCACGGCGGCGCCTGCCAGGGCCTCCTCCAGTTGAGCGGCGTTGCTGACGCCGACGATCGGCGTCAGCGGCGGGACGCCTCCGGCCAGCCAGGCGAGCACCACCTGATTGCGGGTCACGCCGAGCTCGGTCGCCACCTCGGTCAGCACGGCCAGCCGCCGGCTCGTTCCCGGGTGGTCGTACGCCTCGGGCAGGGGGCGGTCGTCGCGCGTGTAGGAGCCGTTGAGCAGCGGAGTGTAGGCCCACAGAGCGACCTCGGGGTGTACGGCGACGTAGTCGAGGATCTCGTCCGTCACCCAGCCGAAGCGGTGGGTCTGGTCCGGCACCTTCGCCCAGGGGCGTGGGCTGAGGTAGGAGTGGCGCAACTGCAAGGCGGTGTACCCCGGCCATCCGTTGGTCCGGGCGATGTGGCGTGCGCGCTCCACCCGCCAGAGGGGGTGGTTGGACGCGCCGAGGCGACCGGCCGTTCCCGACTCGACGAGCAGCGCCAGCGCGTGGCCGGTCTCCTCCAGCGGCACCGACCGATCGTCCATGTGCGTCCAGAACAGGTCGACGTGATCGGTGCGCAGGCGGCGGAGGCTCTCCTCGGACGCCGTTTTGATCGCGGCGGCCGACAGCCCCTCCCGATTGGCGGGCCACTCTCCGCCGCCGACCGGCTGCGCGCCCGCCTTCGTGCTGAGGCGCACGCGGTCACGGAGGCCGGGACGCTTGGCCAGCCATTCACCGATCACATTCTCGCTGTGCCCGCCGGCACCGTCGGGGTCGGACCAGAACGCGTAGCAGTTCGCGGTGTCGATCAGTGTGCCGCCACCGTCGACGAAGCGGTCCAGCAGGTCGAACGCGGTCCGCTTGTCCACCTGGCTGCCGAAGCCCATCGCTCCGAGGGCGAGGTTCACCTGCGCCATGTCGTGCTCCCTTCGACCGAAACCGACAGGAGTCTGTCAGCTGGAGTGAACTCAAGGTCATGAAGGGATGGGCGCGGGCGATGGGCACAGCGATCGCTCCTGCCGCCCGCTTCGGTCGGAATGCCCCGCATGTCGTCGGGCTCGCCGTAGGCGAACCGTACGCCCGGTGACTGTGCCGGCGCGTCGGCGGCCGCGTCGCCCGTTCAGATGAGGACGTGCGCCTCGGGGTTGCCGGCGAAGCAGAACTGGGCGTTGCGGGTCAGCTTGTAGTCGGCGGCCTGCCAGGTGTGGGCGGTGGCGTCCGAGCCGCGCATGTAGACGAAGTTGAACCTGTCGGCGGAGTAGATCCGGACGCCCTCCTCCTTGCATCGCCGCACCAGCCGGGTGTCCTCGCCCGCGTTGACCGCCTCGAACGGCATCGAGCGCAGCAGGTCGGCGTTGGCCAGGATGGTGGCGCCCTGGATCAGGTGCGCGTAGCGGTGCTCCAGGCCGGGCAGCCGGAACACCGTGACGTCCTGGTCGGGGAAGTAGGTGTAGTGCGCCCCCTTGCCGACCATCTCGGCGTCGGCGTAGTCGAAGGCGCGCACCAGGTCGGACAGGTAGTGCTCGCCGTACAGGTTGTCGTCGTCCATCTTGGCGATCAGCTCGCCGTCGGCCTGCGCGATGCCGTGGTTCAGCACCTCGCCCAGCGTCCACGACGGGTCGGCGGCGAGCACCTTGACCGCCGGGATGCCGGCGGCGAGCGCCTTGTCCCTGACGACCGACGGGTCCTCCGACAGGCCGTGCAGCACGAGAACGAGCTCAAGGTTGCGGTGCCGCTGGCGGGCGACCTGGCTGATGGCGTGCTCCAGCTGGCCGGCCCGGTTGGTCGGCAGCACGACCGAGATGGAGGGCGAGCGGTCGGGCGACCGCCGGCCCAGGTCGCCGAGGATCTGGTCGACCCGGTGGGAGAACAGGTGCTTGTCGAACACCTCGCGCATCGCCAGATGTGCCTGGCGTGCCCGCAGCTCGGGGCTGTTGACCAGGTACAGCGCCCGGTTGTACGCCTCCTCCTGCGAGTGGGCCACCGGGATCAGCGAACCGAACGTCTCCTCGATCGCCCGTGACCAGCCGGACAGCACGGTGGTCGAGCAGGCCGACAGCTCGAAGACCCGGCGGGCGCACATGGTCGGCGAGTCGATCACCGAGTTCACGTTCAGGAAGACCTTGTACATCTTGTACGCGGCGAGCATCTGCTCGTACGGGAGCTCGCCCACGATGTGGGGGCGGTACTCCTCGGGCCAGGCGTACTTGTCGGCGACCGTGCCGTTGCGGGCGAAGATGTGCAGGCCCAGCTCGCGCACGGGGGCGAGGACGGTCTCCATCTGCTCGCGCCGCTCGGGATGCTTGTCGCGGAAGTACATCCCGGCGAAGACGATGTCGTACGGCCGGCCCTGCTTGGTCTGGATCGGGTTGTGGATCCGGGGCTGTGCCGCGAACTGGAGCACGCCGACACGATCATGTCCCAGAACTTCGCGATATTTCGGGATCATGTCGCCGTCGCACGTGTACACGTAGTCGAACAGCTTGGCGGTGTCGATGAAGAAGTCGAAGTTGGGCGGGTCCTCCTTGTTCCAGAAGACCGTGGGGATGCCCTCCTCCCGGCACCAGGCCAGCAGGTCCCGCAGCTCCTGCTTGGGAGCGTTGGTCCCGGTCATCTGGTAGCGCCAGCGGCCCTGGTTGCCGTGCCAGGCCGACTCGCAGAACAGCACCTCCGGGCGCTTCTCGGCGAAGATCTCGCGCCAGTCGTTCAGGCCGAACTCGATCTGGTCCCACTCGTACTTGAACGCCATGCGGGAGAAGTCGTCCAGGATCACCGCGACGCGCAGGTCGGGACGCACCACCGGGCCGTCCGGCCACTGCAGGGAGGGGATCTTCACCTCGGGGCCCCGGGCCTCCGCCTGGGCGACCGCCTCCAGAACCGACATCGGCGGCTTGGGGCTCTTGCGCTCCTTGATCGCCTTGCTGAGGTCGCGGGGCAGCTTGACGATCTTGGCGGGCTTGCCGGCGCCGGTGAGGGCCTGCGCCACGCGGTAGGGGCGCTGCGTCTGGGTGGCCTTGAGCTTCCAGATGGCGTAGTCGGCGCGGGCCTCCTGGGTGGCGAGCTTCTTCTCCAGCTCGCGGATCCGCTGCTCGTAGCGCTCGACGACCTTGCGCTCCTCCGGCAGCCAGTTCACCGGTCCAAGTCGCTGGAAGCGCGGGCCGTCCGGAGTCTCAGGCGTCTCGTCTGTCTCAGCCATACCTCTCCCCTTTGCCGAAGAGCCATCGTACGGGGGGCGTGGCCGTCTTTGTGCCGTTTTGTACGGACCGGCAGGACCGCTATCCGACCCGGCCGCGTGCGGCGGGGGACAGGCTCTCGCCGCGCAGCCATGCCTCGATCACCCGTGCGATCCGGGGCCCGGCCGCGCCGTCCCACAGAGGGGGCAGCTCACCGCTGGGCGTGGCCGCGCCGTCCGCGAGGGCCTTGGAGGCCGCCGCCGGGAGCGAGGCGGGCGTGACGAGCCGGTTGGTGCCGTGCGTCACGGTGATGGGCCGCTCGGTGTTCGGCCGGACCGTCAGGCAGGGCACGCCCAGCATCGTCGTCTCCTCCTGGACGCCGCCGGAGTCGGTGACGACCAGGGTCGCGCCCCTCACGAGGGACAGGAAGTCCACGTAGCCGAGCGGATCGACGATCTTCAGGTTGGGCCGGTCGACCAGGCCGGCGTCGGCCAGCCGCTGCCGGCCGCGGGGGTGCAGCGGCACGACGACCGGCACCTGCTCGGCCACGCCGAGCACCGCGTCGACCAGCTCGCGCGCCGCCGCCGGGTCGTCCACGTTCGCGGGACGGTGCAGCGTGGCGACCGCGTACCGGCCGGAGATCGCGAGCCGTTCCTGGACCGGCGCCGGGTCGAGCTTGGGCAGCGCGGCGAACAGGCTGTCGATCATCGGGTTGCCGACGAGGTGGATCCTCGCGGGGTCGACGCCCTCGTTCGCCAGATGCGACAGCGCCTCCGGGGACGTGGCGAACAGCAGGTCCGACAACGCGTCGGTGACGACCCGGTTGACCTCCTCGGGCATCTCCCGGTCGAAGGAGCGCAGGCCCGCCTCCACGTGCGCGGTGGGCACCTGGAGCTTGGCGCAGACGAGGATCGCCGCGAGCGTGGAGTTCACGTCGCCGTAGACGACCACGAGCGCCGGGCGGTGCTCCTCCACCACCTCCTCCAGGCCGACGAGCAGGGCCGCCGTCTGCCTGGCGTGCGACCCGGATCCGACGCCGAGGTTCGCGATCGGCTCGGGCAGGCCCAGGTCGGCGAAGAACACGTCCGACATCAGCGCGTCGTAGTGCTGACCGGTGTGGATGATGCCCTGGCGCACGCCGAGCTCGGCGAGCGCGCGGACCACGGGAGCCGCCTTGACGAAGTTGGGCCGGGCGCCCAGCACGTGCAGGACGAGGGGGTTGTCCCTCATTGACCTCGCCTTTCATCCGGACCTGGGGCAAACGTTGCCTATGGTACGGTCACGCCGTGGAATCGGAGGCCAACAAGCCCGCAGAGGCGGTGTCGGCGCCTGGAAATCCTCTGCCGACGTCTGAGATCGCTGCCGCGTCGGCCAAGGCCGGCCTTGGCCGCTTTCTCCGGGGTTTCGCGAGGAATCCCGTCGTCGTCTCCCGGATCTTCGTGAGCAAGGTGAAATCAGACCCGATGCGGGTGGCCCAGGCCGCCGCCGACGCGATGCCCTCCCGGATGCGCCCGCTGGTGGGCCGCATCGCGTGGCCCGCCGCCCGGTACGTCAAGGTGACCACGCGCCGGATCGTCCGCCGCATGGCCGACGGCCCGCTCGAGGCGGCGAAGGTCCACTTCGAGACCGGCAGGATGACGCAGGCGATCGAGGTGCTGCGCCCGCACGCCCGCTGGCCGTTCATCCGGCGCAGGATCGCCTACTACGAGGGCGAGATGGCCGCCATCGGGCCCGACCCGATCCCGCCGAAGCCCCGGGTCATCATGGGGGAGCCGGTGCCCGGCCGGGTGCTCCACATGGTCACCAACGCCCTGCCGTACACGCAGGCGGGGTACACCGTGCGCACCCACCGCATCGTGACCGCGCAGCGGGCCGAGGGCCTCGACCCCCACGTCGTCACGAGCTGGGGCTGGCCCATGCTCCAGGGCCACACCGACGCCGAGCCGTACGAGGAGATCGACGGCGTCCCGTACTACCGCCTGCTGCCCAAGGGCGACATGCCGTTCGAGAGCCGCGGGCGGATGATCCGCGGGGCGGCGGACGTGTCCGAGCTGGCCAGGACCCTGCGCCCACAGGTGCTGCACGCCGCGACCGACCACCGCAACGGCTCCGTCGCGCTCGCCGTCCGCGAGCGGACCGGCATCCCGTTCGTGTACGAGGTGCGCGGCTTCCTGGAGGAGACCTGGACCTCCAGGGACCCCCGGCGGATCGGCAGCGAACGCCACGTCATGCAGCGCGAGCGCGAGGCCCACATCATGCGCGAGGCCGACGCGGTCGTCACGCTGGCCGAGACGATGGCCGTCGAGATCGCCGAGCGCGGCGTCCCTCGCGAGCGCATCTTCCTCGCGCCCAACGCGGTGGACGACGCGCTGCTCACGGCCGACTACGACGGTGCGGCCCTGCGCGCGCAGTACGGCATCCTCCCGAGCGAGATCGTCGTGGGCTCTGTGTCGAGCATCGTCGGCTATGAGGGCTTCGCCACATTGCTGTCGGCCGCCGCGCTGCTGCGCGACGCGAAGACCCCCGTGAAGGTCCTGCTCGTGGGCGACGGCGCCGAGCGGCCCGCCCTGCTCGAACAGGTGCAGCGGCTGAAGCTGGGCGACATCGCCATCCTGCCCGGACGGGTCGGGCCGGACGAGGCGCTGCAGGCGCAGGCCGCCATCGACATCTTCGTCTGCCCGCGTGAGGACCTGCGGGTCTGCCGCCTCGTCACGCCGCTGAAGCCGGTCGAGGCGATGGCCCTGGGCAAGCCGGTCGTGCTGAGCGACCTGCCGGCCCTGTCGGAGCTCGTGGGCGGCGACGGAGCGGGTCTCCTGGTGCCCCCGGGGGACGCGGCCGCCCTGGCGAAGGCCCTCGCCGCGCTGCGTGACGACCCTGAGCGCCGCCGCACGATGGGCGAGGCGGGCCGGGCCGAGGTGGCCGCCCACCGTACGTGGAGCAGCCTCGCACGGACGTATCGGCAGATTTACGGTTCGCTGACCTAAGCCCGGAACGGGGTTGAAAGGCGGATCTGGTGCATCAGGCATCCTTGGTGCTGAGTTGAGATAACCTTTGCCACCATGAAGTGTTGTTTCCGCCCCCAGGTCACGCCGTGACCGCCTTCGATCTCACGATCATCGGGCTGGGATACGTGGGCATGCCGCTGGCCAAGGAGGCCACGGCGGCCGGTCTGCGGGTGGCCGGTCTCGATCTGGACCCCCGTAAGGTCGACGCGCTCAACGCCGGCCGGTCCTACATCGACGATCTGACCGACGCCGACCTCGACGGGATGCTGTCCGCCGGCTTCACCGCCACGCTGGACGCCTCCGTGCTGGCCCGGTCGGCCGCCATCGTCATCTGCGTCCCGACGCCGCTCGATGAGGACCACCGGCCCGACCTGTCGGCCGTCGAGGGCGCGAGCAGGACCGTGGCCGAGCACATGCGGCCCGGGACCCTCGTGGTCCTGGAGTCCACCACCTGGCCCGGCACCACCGACGAGCTCGTGCGGCCGATCCTGGAGAAGTCCGGGCTCGCCGCGGGCGCCGACTTCCACCTGGCGTTCTCGCCGGAGCGGATCGATCCGGGCAACCCCAAGTACGGCCTGCGCAACACGCCCAAGGTCGTCGGCGGGTACACGACCGCGTGCAAGGAACGGGCGACGGCCTTCTACGCCCAGTTCGTCGAGCGGGTGGTGCCCGTCAGCGGCACCCGCGAGGCCGAGATGGCCAAGCTCCTGGAGAACACCTACCGGCATGTGAACATCGCCCTCGTCAACGAGATGGCGATCTTCTGTGACGAGCTCGGGGTGAACCTCTGGGAGGCCATCGAGGCGGCCTCCACCAAGCCGTTCGGGTTCCAGAAGTTCCTCCCCGGCCCGGGTGTGGGCGGTCACTGCATCCCGGTGGACCCGTCGTACCTGTCGTACACGGTCCGCAAGCTCGGCTACCCGTTCCGGTTCGTCGAGCTGGCCCAGGAGATCAACGAGCGGATGCCGTCGTACGTGGTGGCCCGCGTGCAGCGGCTGCTCAACCGGGCCCGCAAGCCGGTGAACGGCTCCAAGGTGCTCCTTCTCGGCGTGACGTACAAGCCGGACATCGCCGACGAGCGTGAGACGCCGGCGATCGGCGTGGCCGAGGCTCTGATGGATCTGGGCGCCGACCTGTCGTTCTGCGACCCGTACGTCCAGGAGTGGTCGGTCGAGGGCACGAGCGTGCCCCGTCAGGACGATCTGGCCGCCGCCGTGGCGGAGGCCGACGTGACCGTCCTGCTCCAGCAGCACTCCGTGTTCGACCTCGACGTGGTGGAGAGCCGGGCCGGGCTCGTGCTGGACACCCGCGGCGTTCTGACGCCGAGCGATCGCGTCGAGCGGTTGTAGAAAGGGTCGCGCGTGCATGTGCTCGTCATGACGGTGGTGCATCACCCCGAGGACGCCCGGATCCTGCACCGGCAGATCCGCGCGCTCGTCGATGCCGGTCATGAGGTCACGTACGCCGCGCCGTACACCGCCCGGGGGGTCATGCCCCGGGCGTGGGTGAACGGGGTGGACCTCCCGAGGGCGGCCGAGCGGCGGCGGTTCACCGCCGTCCGGGCCGCGCGCCGGCTCTTCAAGAGCATGCGCGGCAAGGTCGACCTGGTGCTCATCCACGACCCCGAGCTGCTGCTGGCGGTGGCGGGCGTGCGGCGCCGCCCGCCCGTGGTGTGGGACGTCCACGAGGACACCCCCGCCACGCTCTCCCTGAAGCCGTGGCTGCCCGCGTTCCTGCGACCGCCGATGCGGTTCCTCGCCCGGCTCATGGAGGGGACGGCCGAGCGGCACCTGCACCTGCTGCTGGCCGAGGTCGCCTACGCCGGTCGCTTCTCCCGGGATCACCTCGTGGTCCCCAACGAGACGTGGGTGCCCGACAGCGTCAGCCCGCCCGGCGACGACCGCGTGGTCTATCTGGGCTGGCTGTCGGAGGCCAGAGGCGTCCACGAGGCGATCGAGGTGGCCCGGCTGCTCCAGCCCCACCGGGTGGCCGTCGAGCTGATCGGGTACGCCGACCCCCAGAGCCGCCCGCTGCTCAACGACGCCGTCGAGCGCGGCCTGCTGGAGTGGCGCGACTTCATGCCGAACGACGAGGCGCTGAAACGGCTCGACGGCGCGCTCGCGGGCCTGTCGCTCCTCCACGACGAGCCGAACTACCGCCACTCCATGCCCACGAAGATCGTGGAGTACATGGCGCACGGCGTTCCGGTGATCACTACTCCGTCACCGCGTGCGGTCGAGCTGGTCGAGCGCTACCAGTGCGGCCTCGTGGTGCCCTGGGAGGACGCCGGCGCGGTCGCCTCGGCGGTTCTCCGGCTCAGGGACAACTCGTTCGAACGACGCGGAACCGGCGGCCGGGGTTACGCCGCCGCCCGGGCCAACCACCACTGGCCGAACTCCGCGCGCCGCTTCGTCTCCCAGCTTGAGGCATGGGCCGGCGTCAAGAGCTGAACACGAGCTGAACACGCCGGATTAAGCGGTATGTCCCTACTCGACGGGCGGTAGTGTCCTGAACGTGCGCTGGCTCACTCTGATCTTGGGCGTGGCGATTCTGGCGGGCGTCGCATCCCTGGTGGTCGTCCTGCGGGACGGGACCGCCGCGTCCCCCGCCGTCAACGCCGGGACGACGTCCGAAGCGACCCCCGCGGCCCCCGAGAGCCCTGCGCCGTCGAAGAGCGCGTTCACCGACCCCTGCGGGACGTTCGACACCTCCGCCCCCACGCCGTACGAGGTCAGCGGCTACTGGCTGGTCCCCACCGCCGACCCGTGCACCTGGCGCAGCCAGCTCCAGGCCATCCACCGGCTGGGCGGGGACACCGTCGTACGGCTCGGCTTCGGCCTGTCGCCGCGCCAGGTCGACGACGACGGCCGCATCCTGGAGCGGCCGGACGACAAGCAGCCGGACAAGGACCTCAAGCCCGACGGCCGCTACGAGGTGTGCACCGAGGGCGGGATCCCCTGCGAGAAGGCGGCCGAGAACGACCTCAAGGCCGCCAACCCCTCCAACCGGATCACCTGGACGTATGTCTACCGGACCGACGAGCACTACGGGCCCGGCATCTTCCGCTGCCCGTCGATGGAGCACATGATCGAGGTCGGCGGCTCGGTCTTCTACCGGCTGATCGCGCCCGACGACGGCTCGGACGACCCCACCTGCGACTTCACCTCCAAGGGGCGCGGCTACCACCTGATCCTCGTCTCGGCCGGGGCGAAGGACAGCCTCAGCGAGCTGCTCGACCTCGGCGACCGCTTCGGCATCAGGGTGTTCCCCGCCCTGCCGCTCGCCCCCAGGGACCCGGCCGAGTTCACCCGGGCCGACCCCCGGCACATCGGCACGCTGACCACGCTGACCCGGCGGATCCTGCAGGACTACGGCGACCGGTTCACCGGCCGCGAGTCGCTCGGCGGGGTCTACCAGCCGTTCGAGCTGCAGCTCAGGGACTGGCCCGACCCGTCCAAGGTGCAGACGCTCCAGGTGTACGCCGAGCAGCACCGCATCGTCGAGCAGGAGCTTCCCGGCAAGCCCATCCTCGTCAGCCCGTACATCGACAGCCGCAGGCGGCTCAAGTACACCTCCACGCCGGCGCAGGTCGCGGCCGGCTTCAAGGCGCTGGCGCAGACCGGCGTGGGGATCGTCGCCCCGCAGGACGGCCGGGGGACCGGCAAGGGCGCCCTCTTCTGGCCGAACCTGAAGAACCAGCCGGTCGACCAGAGCCTGGAGCCCGTCGTCGGCGAGAGCACGAACGCCACGGCCTACTACGGCGGCACGCGGGACTACTACCGCAGCATGGCGCAGGCCCGCGAGGAGCTGGCCCAGGAAGGCGTCCAGGTGCAGCTGTGGGCCAACGTGGAGGGGTTCGAGCCCTCGGCGACGGAAGCGTGCGGCCAGCAGGGCACAAGGGGCAAGACGGACAAACCACGGCTCGACACCCAGGTCACGATGGCCGCGCCGTACGTCTCGAAGATCATCTCCTATATGTGGAGCGACTTTTTCACCTGCGGGTCGCCGTCACTGTCGGAGGAGATCGCGGCGGACTGGAACCGCCCGATCGCGATCGAGGCGCGCCGGGCGAAGCGGCAGATCCAGGACGGCATGGAGATCCGCGGCTACCACATCGGCGACGCCAAGGTCACGCTGAGCTGGACCGGCCTGGACACCCCGAGAGTGGTCGACTCGGCCTCCGTCGGCTGGCACGACCCCACTCCCATCCCGGACCTTCCCGCCCAGGCCGAGAAGATCTGGATCCCGGTCGACTGGGCCACCGTGCCGGACGACGTCTGGGTGCGCGTCGACGTCACCGCCCCCGACGGCCGCAAGGCCGCCGAGTCCGTCTACTACCACAACGCGTCCTGACCGGGGGCACACGGCCTCAAGGGCCATGTCGCCGGATCGGCGACATGGCCGCCGCATAGACCTCGCCTGGTGGCGCCCCAAGGGCTCCATCGCTCCGCAGCTCCACCGCGGCCCTACGCCGGGGCGGATCTTCCCTGCGATGATTACGGGGTATGGAGCTGGTGGGATCGATGGAGCCGCCAGGGGAGCGGATCGTGGGCCGGGCCGCGGAGCTGGCGGCGATCGACGAGCTCATTGCCGCTTCGGCCGACGGGCGCGGCGCGGCCGTGATGATCGTCGGCGAGGCGGGCATCGGCAAGTCGCGACTGCTCGCGGAGGCGTCGGCCCGGGCGTCGGCGGCGGGCATGGAGGTGCTGGCGGGCCGGGCGGTGCTGGGTGGCGGCACGTACCGGGCGCTGGCCACCGCGCTGGTCGGGCGCTTGCGGGATGCCATGCTCACGGAGGACGCCGAGCTGCGGCCGTATCGGGCGGCGCTGGGGCGGATCATTCCCGATTTCGGACCGGCCGATGATGCCGCCAGAGCCGACGCGATGGTCGATCCCGCTGTGCTGGTGGGAGAGGGCATGCTGCGGCTGCTGCGCGTGGTCGGCGCCGGACGCGGATGCCTGCTGGTGCTGGATGACCTGCACTGGGCCGACCCGGACACGCTCGCGGTCCTGGAGTACCTGGTCGATCAGGTAGCCGACCAGCGGATCTCGATCTGTGGGGCGGCGCGGGAGGAGCCGCGCACCGCCGATCAGATCGAGCGGGTCGGCCGGCGGCCGGCCGTCAGGGTGCTGCGGCCGGCCCGGCTGGACTCGGCCCAGGTGGCCGAGCTGGCCGGTGATCGGGCCGGTGTGCCGCTCGCGGCGTCGACCGCCTCGTTCGTGGTGGAGCGCTGCGACGGGCTGCCGCTGCTGGTGGAGGAGCTGACGGCGGGGATGCGCGAGACGGGCGTGGACCTGGCCGCCCCGCAGGAGGCGTTGAACGACATCGCGGTGCCGCCGACGTTGCGGGCGCTCGTCGACGAGCGGATGGCGGCCCTGGCCGAGGAGCACCGCCGGTTGCTGCACGTGGCGGCGGTGGTGGGGGTTGACCTGGGCTGGGATGTGGTGGCCTCGGTGGCGCAGGCGGAGGAGCCGGTGCTGCTGGCGGGTCTGCGCGCCGCCACCCGGGCGCATCTGCTGCGCGCCGAGGGCGATGAGCTGACCTGGCGGCACTCGCTCACCCGGGAGGCGGTGCTGGCGGGACTGCTGCCGCCGGAGCGGGCTGTGATGGCACGGCGCGCCGCGGAACTGCTCGACGGCGGTGGCGTCGGTGAGGCGGACGTGCGGGCCGCCGAACTGCTGGCCGCGGTAGGAGAGCGTGAGCGGGCCGGCCGGATCCTGCTCCGGCTGGCCCGCCACGATCTCGCACGAGGGGCGTTACGCAGCGCGCGGGCACTGCTGGCCCGGGTGGAGGCCGCCGGTGCGATCCGCGTCGCGTGGGCCATCGAGCAGGTCCGGCTGCTGACGCTCGCCGGCGAGGTGGAAGCGGCGTTGCGTACGGGGGGACAGGTCCTCGACACCGCGACCGGGGACGAGTACGTCGAGCTGTGTCTGCAGCTGGCCCGTAGCTCCATGGCGGGCGGCCGCCGGATGGCGGCGATCGAGTATGCCGAGCGAGCCGGCCGGCCGCACGATCCGCGTTTCGCCATCGTGCGGGCCGACGCCGCCTACAGCGAGGGGGATCCGCGTCCGCGAAGCCGAGCGCTCCGGCGACGGCGAATCTCTGGTGGGTGCGCTGCTCGTGCAGGGGCGTTGCCTGGCCCGTAGTGATGCGGCTGCGGCGCGGGCGGCGTTCGGGCGGGCGGTGCGGGTGGCCGCCAGGCGTGGCCTGACCCCGCTGCGCGTGGCCGCTCTGTTCCACCTGGCCGCCGTTCAGCGTGGGCAGCCCGACCCGCCCGCGCTGGCCGAGGCCCGCGAGATCGCTGAGTCCGCCGGGCTGCTGGGGCAGTTGGCGTCGATCGACTTGCTGGTGGCCGACCTGGCGCTGGCGGCGCACGGTCCCCGCGTGGGTGAGCCGGTGGCTCGCAGATGTGCCGAGCTGTCAGCGCGGCTGCGGCTCACGAGTGTCCAGGCGGTCGCCGAGCTGTTCGTCGCGGCCGCCCGCGCAGGTGCCGGAGACCGCGACGGCGTGGAGCGATGGCTGCGCCGGGCCGGATCCCGACCGAACGCGCCGCGGGAGGTGCGGGCCGGTCTTGACCTGGTACGCGCCATCTGCTCGGTCGTGACCGGAGACCTGCCGGGCGCGGCCGCGCAGGCCGATGACGGCGCTTCGATCCTGGCAGGTCACGCCTCGGCCGCTCCCACCCACTGGTGGGGGCTGTGGTTGCTGCTGCGCGAAGTGACCGGCCACGAGCCGCAGGACGCCCGCGCGGTGTTCCAGCACGCCCGGATGGGCCGCCGAGGGGTCAACCGGGGTGCGCTGCTCTATGCGGGCGCCGTCGCCGCGGGCCGCGAGGGCAGGGTGGAGGACTCGGCGCAGGCCATGGCCAGCGGGGATGCGGCGCTCGAGGTGTATCCGTGGTGGCATCGGCTGCTGCGGCTGCCGGTGTGGACCGCCGCGGTGATCGAGGGATGGGGCGATCCCGTACCGGGACTGCGCGCCGACCTGGCTTGCCACGAGCTCAACGGTGACGAGGCGCTGGCGCGGCAGTGCCGTGACCTGCTGCGGCAGGCCGGTGCGCCGTCCCGCCGCAGCAGGGGCGCGAGCGTGCCGCCCAGGCTGCGCGCCGCCGGGATCACCAGCCGGGAGGTCGAGGTGCTCGCCCTGGTGGCCGAGGGGCTGAGCAACGCGCAGATCGCAGCACGGCTGCACCTGTCCGTACGCACGGTGGAAACCCACGTCAGCCGGCTGCTGGCGAAGACCGGCGCGGCCGACCGGACCCGGTTACGTACGTACGCGCCCGGTCAACATCAGTAGCCGGCACGGACGCGTAGCCGGCCGTGCCCCGGCCACCCTGGTGGACATGACCACAACGAAGGAAGGCAAGGGCACCTCCATGCGCAAGTCCGCGACCGCTGCCGTACTCCTCATCTCGGCCGTCACCGGCTTCACCGGTGCGGCCACGCCGGCTTCAGCCGGAGCCACCGCCGACCAGATCGTCAAGATCAGGCCGCTGCACGCCACCAACAAGTGCCTGGACATTCAAGCCGGTAGCCCTGCCAACAGCGCCAATCTGATTCAGTACGACTGCACTGGCGCCGCGAACCAGAAATTCCGCCTGGTCCGCGTAAGCGGCAATGATTTCGAGATCCGCCCGACCCACGTCACCGGGAAGTGCCTCGACATCCAAGGCGGTAGCACATCTGAGGGAGCGCGGGTGATCCAGTACGACTGCTCCGGCTCTTCGAACCAGCGGTTCGAGCTCACCAACGGCGGGTCATCGCTGAACAACATCAAGCCGCGGCACGTCTTCAACATGTGCTTCGACGTGCCGAGCGCAAGTACCGCGAACAGTGTGAACATCATCCAGTTCCCCTGCAAGGGCGGGGCCGACAATCAGCTGTTCGAGTTCCTGCCGACGTTGTGAAAGTGATCGCGAGCGAGCGTGGGCACGGCGCGACCATCCATCCTGACCACCATGAGGAGGACGACACTCATGCCCGAAGATCCACTGGTGAACCCGCTGTTCCCGCGAGCTTCGCGCTACCACCCCGGCTGGATTCGCTCCAGCGTCAGCGGCGGAGCCAACTCGCTGTGGCTGACCGAATGGCTCACCGAGGCGATGACGCTACAGCCCGGGATGCGGGTGCTGGATCTGGGCTGCGGCCGCGGCGCGTCATCGATCTTCCTGCACCGCGAGTTCGACGTTCAGGTCTGGGCGACGGACCTGTGGTTCGGCGTGGACGATCGGTCGCACCGCATCCGCGATGCCGGCGTCGGCCACGCGGTGTTCCCGATCCACGCCGACGCCCGATCCTTGCCGTTCGCGGCGGGCTTCTTCGACGCCGTCATCAGCATCGACTCTTTCGTCTACTACGGCACCGACGACCTTTACCTCAACTATCTGGCCCGGTTCGTCCGGCCGGGCGGCCAGATCGGCATCGCCGGCGCGGGACTGACTCAAGAGATCGACGGGCCGGTCCCCGAGCATCTGCGGGGTTGGTGGGAGCCGAGCATGGCCTGCCTGCACTCGGCCCACTGGTGGCACCGCCACTGGGAACGCAGCGGAATCATCAGCGTGGACCTCGCCGACACCATGACGGACGGCTGGAAGTGCTGGCTGGAATGGCAACAGGCGATCTCACCGGACAACGAGGCGGAGATCGACGCCCTCACCGCCGATCGCGGACGTCACCTGGGGTACGTGCGCGCGGTGGCCCGGCGTCGACCGGACACCGCCCTCGACGAACCCATCTCTTCGATCCCCGTCACGTATACGAAGCAGCCCCTGGAGCGCACCTGAGCGGCGACGGCAGATGCCACAGCGGCATCGGGAGCACGCGTGTTCTGCTCGATGGGGGGTGACGACCGGCCAAGTGCGGTCACCCGGCGGAGCGACCGTCGTGGAAGCGAAGAGTCGGGTGGTGCAGGCGACGTGAGAAGATCACCGGTCCTCGCCGACCACGCCGTGACAGATGCGAGGAGGGATCCATGAACTTCAGTGAGACCGTGCGCTCGGCCTTCCGGCGTGGTGAGAGCGACGTCGTGGTGCGCATGAGCGAGGCCGAGATCGAGCGGGCCCGGGTGGCCGGCGACCCGGCGGGCGAGGTGGAGGCCCGGTACAGCCTGGCCCGGGTCGCCACCGCCGTCGAGGTGCTCGGCCCGGCCGCCTTCCAGGAAGAGTACGCCCGAGGTCGGCGGGCCGTGTTCATTTGGGGCTACCGCCCCGCCTCCTTCGCGTTCGGAGAACACCCTGCCTCCGCCGCGGACGGAGGACTGGCATTTCCGGAACAGAGTGCTCGGTGGAGCTTCGGGTCACGAGGTTGCAGCGGTAGGTGCCAGCAGATCTATTGCCTGCAGCGCAGCGCTAGCGCCAAGTACCTGCCTCGTAACCCGAACGGCTACTCCGGCATCGGAGGCATGAGCGTCTCCTGCCTGATCGGTGTGACGACAGGCGAGGGGGACCGCCAGGCGGGCGGCCGCTGTGGGCCTCGGTGCTTGTCGGGGGCGACGGCGAGGGGGCGCGCATCCTGTAGCGTGCCTACCGTGATCCCGCGAATTCCGGTCAGCGTGGATCTGGTCGTTCTCACCGTCAGGTCCCAGGAGCTCAGCGCGCTGGTCTGGCGCCGCGACAGGCCTCCGTACGAAGGCCGATGGGCCCTTTCCGGCGGGTTCATCAAGCTGGAGGAGGACCTTCCGGCCGCCGCGGCCCGCGTGCTCGCCGAGCGCGCCGGGCTGCCCGGCGCCCCCGTCCACCTCGAACAGCTCCAGACGTACGGCTACCCGGACCGGGACCCCCGCCAGCGGGTGGTCAGCGTCGCCTACCTGGGGCTCGCCCCCGACCTGCCGGCCTCGACCGAGGCGCACATGAGCTGGCAGCCGGTGGCCGAGCTCACCGAGATGGCGTTCGACCACCGCAGGATCATGCTCGACGGCGTCGAGCGGGCCCGGGCCAAGCTGGAGTACACCTCGCTGGGCGTGTCGTTCTGCCCTTCCGAGTTCACCGTGGCGGAGCTGCGCCGCGTCTACGAGATCGTCTGGGGCCGCCCGCTCGACCCGCGGAACTTCCACCGGAAGGTCACCAAGACGGAGGGGTTCCTCCTGCCGAGCGGCCGGACCACGACCCGGGACGGCGGACGCCCGGCCATGCTCTACCGCCGTGGCCCGGCGGTGCTGCTGCACCCCCCGATGCTGCGGATCTGAACTCCACAGAACGATCTTTATGGATATATTCCTGCCATGCTCGTTGCGGCCCCGCACGTCTCCGACGCGCCGGCCAAATCACCGGAAACCCCACGGCTTCGCGTGCTCGACCTGCTCAGGTTCTGCGCGGCGCTCGCGGTGGTCCTGTTCCACTTCGGAGAGACCCGCGCCTGGGGCACCCCCAACGCCTTTCCCGCGCTGAGCGCGGTGACGATGTTCGGCGTGTACGGCGTGCGGCTGTTCTTCCTGATCAGCGGGTTCGTCATCCTGATGAGCGCGTGGGGCCGTGACGCGGGCGACTTCGCGGCGTCGCGGATCGCCCGCCTCTATCCGGCGTACTGGGCGAGCGTGCTCGCCCTCGGAGCGCTGGCGGTCGCCGGGCTCGTCACCGACCACCGGCCGACCTTCGCCGAGCTGCTGGCCAACCTCACCATGCTCCAGCACGGCCTGCGGGTGCGCGACCTGGAGATCGTCTACTGGACGCTCTGGCAGGAGCTGGTCTTCTACGCCCTCATGGCGTGCTTCGCCGCCGTCGGCATCACCTACCGCCGGTGCCTGGCGTTCCTGGGCGGATGGGTGTTCCTGCTGGCGATCGCCGAGCGGGTCGACGCCGACCTCCTCCAGGCGGTGCTCGTCCCGTTCGCCGCGCCGTACTTCATCGCGGGCATGGCCCTTTTCCTCGTCCACCGCTTCGGCGGGTCGCTGTTCCCCTGGCTGTTCGTCGGCGCCGGATGGGCGCTGGCGCTCGTCCAGGTGCTGGGGGAGAACCCGCCGGCGATCACGCGGTACGGCACGGCGCTCGGCTCCGCCCTGGTCGTGGGCGTCGTCTCGCTGCTCTTCCTGACGATGATCCTGGTGGCGCTGGGCGTCCTCGACCGGCTCGACTGGAAATGGCTGACCGCGCTCGGCGCGCTGACCTACCCGCTCTACCTCTTCCACCACCACGTCGGATTCCTGCTCATCGGGCGGCTCCACGGCGTGGTGGGCAACGGTTTCACGCTGTCGCTGGCCGTCGCGGCCGCCCTCGCCGTGGCGTACGGCGTGCACCGGCTGGTGGAGCGCCCCCTGGCGCCCCGGCTGCGGGCCGGTCTCGACCGCTCGCTCGCCGCCGGCTACCTGCCCCGGGGCGGGTAGATCTCGCCGCCCTTGAGCTCCCGGCCCCGCAGCAGGGTCGTCACGGTCACGAACCGGTAGTGCTGCTTCTCCAGCGCGGTGAGGACGCCCGGCATCGCCTTGACCGTCTCGGGGACGATGTCGTGCAGCAGGATGACCGCATTGCGCTTGGCCATCGCCAGCGTCCGCTTCGCGATCACCTTGGTGTTCCTGGCCTGCCAGTCGAGGGTGGAGCCCGTCCAGAGGATCTGCGGCAGGCCGAGCTCGGCCATGATCTGGCCGACCCGCTCGTCGGTGGCGCCGCTCGGCGGGCGCATCATCGTCGGAGCCTTGCCGATGGTCCGGTAGACGATGTCGGAGGTCGTGGTGATCTCGCTGCGGATCTCCTGGTCGGGAAGCGTCGTCAGGACCGGGTGGTTCCACGTGTGGTTGCCGATCTCGTGGCCCTCCTTCACGATCCGCCGGGTCAGCTCCGGCCGGTTGGCCACCTTCCTGCCGAGCACGAAGAACGTGGCCTTGGCCTTGTGCTTCTTCAACGTGTCGAGCAGGGCCGGCGTGTACGGCCACGGGCCGTCGTCGAAGGTCAGGGCGATGCACTTGTACCTCGCGCAGTACGGCTTCTTCGCCGTCACGCCGGCGGCCGTCGTGCTGACGCTCGCCGCTCTGAGAGCCGACGTCCCAAGGGCCGGCGTCCCGAGGGCCGGCGTGCCGACGGCGGTCTTGCCGGGGGACACGGCCGTTTCCGCCGTCGCCGGGACGACGCAGGCGCCGGCCGCGCAGGCCCCGGCGAGCACAAGTCTGATCTTCCGCCACATGCCGCCGAATCCTAGTGAAACGGGACGTGAGGGGCGACCGGCGACGGGACGGACGGAGTCCCGGAGGCCGGGCCGGATCTCCTAAGGTAAGGGCATGCCTCGATTTCGCTCGATCCTGGACACTGTGGCGGCGTACAAGCCGGGCAAGGCCGTGGTCTCACCGGAGGGCCGGTCGTACAAGCTGTCCTCCAACGAGAGCCCCTACGAGCCGCTGCCGTCCGTGGTGGAGGCGATCGCCAGGGCCGCCACGGAGATCCACCGCTACCCCGACCCCGGTGCCGTACGGCTCACCGAGGCGCTCGCCGAGCGGTACGGCGTGCCGTACGACCACGTCGCGCTCGGCGCGGGGTCGGTCGCGGTGACGCAGCAGCTCCTGGAGGCCGCGGGCGAGCCGGGGGCCGAGATCGTGTACGCGTGGCGGTCCTTCGAGGCCTACCCCCTGCTCGTCGGCCTTTCCGGGGCGACGTCCGTCGAGGTGCCGCTGCGGGACGAGACGCACGACCTCGAAGCGATGGCCGACGCGATCACCGACCAGACCACCGTGGTCCTCGTCTGCAACCCCAACAACCCGACCGGCACGGTCAACCGGACGGCCGAGATCAGCCGCTTCCTCGACCGCGTGCCGGAGAGCGTGCTCGTCGTGCTCGACGAGGCGTACCGGGAGTACGTGCGGGACGAGGACGTGCCGGACGGCCTGGCGTTCTACCGCGAGCGGCCCAACGTCGCGGTCCTGCGCACGTTCTCCAAGGCGTACGGCCTGGCCGGGCTGCGGGTCGGCTACCTGATCGGGCAGGCGCCGGTCGCGGCGGCCGTGCGCAAGACCCTGCTGCCGTTCGCGGTCAACCACCTCGCACAGGTCGCCGCCATCGCGTCGCTGCGCGCGGAGGACGAGCTGCTGGAGCGGGTGGAGACGGTCGTCAAGGAGCGGGCCCGCGTGCGGGAGGCGCTGCTGGCCCAGGGATGGCCGGTCCCGCCCACCGAGGCCAACTTCGTCTGGCTGCGGCTGGGCGAGCGCACGATGGAGTTCGCCGAGCGCTGCGCCGCCCTCGGCGTCGCGGTGCGCCCCTTCGCCGGGGAGGGCGCCCGCGTCTCGATCGGCACCCCCGAGGCCAACGACACCTTCCTGTCCGCCGCCGAGGCCTTCCGCGGCTGACGCGGAGCCGCCGGCCGCGCACCGGCTGGTCCCGGCAGTGGCCGCTGTCGCCCACTGCCGGGAAAGGGGAACGCGCCGGGGCCCTCGAAGAGCAGCCGCCCTTCCGGCCCCGGGCGGAACCGGCCGAAAGTAGGGTCCTGACCGGCCGGGCCGGTGCTTTCGGCTGATGTCCGGCGCCGTGCCGGGCCCAAGGATGGGCCCATGCCACACGAAAACCTCCGCACGGCGCCGCGGACCCCGGCCCCGCGTGTCGTCCGCGCCTTCGCCGCGTTCCCCGCCTTCGCGGCGTTCCCGGCCTTCGCGGCGTTCTCGGCCGGGCTGTGCGCCCTCCTGGCGGTCGTCCTCTGTGCGCCGCCCCCCGCCGCATCCGCATCCGCATCCGCGTCCACGTCCGCGTCCGCGTCCATCGGCCCCGCCGGCGTCACTGCGAGCGGCGGGCCGGGCGGCGCGCCGCACCTGCCGAAGCCGACCGGCTCGCTCCCGGTCGGCGTGACGTCCCTGCACCTCGTGGACGCCTCCCGCCCGGATCCCTGGGTTCCCGAGGCGAGAACGCGGGAGCTCATGGTCTCCCTCTGGTATCCCGCGGCGTCCCGGCACGGGCCACGGGCGCCGTACGTCACGGCGAAGGAGTCGGAGCTGATCCTGAAGGGAACGGGCGTCACCGGCGTGCCGCCCGACGTGCTCAGCAGGACGCGGACCAACGCGGTCGCCGACGCCGAACCCGTGGGCCGCCGGCGCGGCCTGCCCCTCGTCATCCTGTCCCCCGGCTTCACCTGGCCGCGCAGCTCGCTCACGGCCCTGGCCGAGGAGCTGGCCAGCCGGGGCTACGTCGTCGCCGGCATCGACCACACGTACGAGACCTTCGCCACGACCTTCCCCGGCGGCCGGGTCACCACCTGCGCCGCCTGCACGATCGAGGCCGGTGACGACTTCGGGACGAAGGCGGAGGAGAGCCGCGCGGCCGATGTCTCGTTCGTGCTTGACGCGCTGACCGGGCCGCACCCTCCGTGGAAGGGCGGCGCGCTGATCGATCCCTCGCGGATCGCCATGGCGGGCAGCTCCCTCGGAGGCGCGAGCGCCGCCGTGGCCATGCTGCGGGACTCACGGGTACGGGCCGGGATCAACCTGGACGGCACCATGTTCGCCCCGATTCCCGCGAGCGGGCTGGCCCGGCCCTTCCTGCTCCTCGGCCAGCGTGCCCACAGCCCAGGCGGCGAGGATGCCACCTGGGACCGCGACTGGACGCGCATGACCGGGTGGAGGCGCTGGCTCGTGGTGGCCGGGTCGGTCCACGCGTCCTTCACCGACTACGACATGATCGCCCGGCAGATCGGCGCCGACCTCGGTGGCGACCTGGCCGGATCACGGTCGGTGGACATCACCCGCGAGTACGTCCGCGCCTTCCTCGACCTGCACCTGCGCCGACGGCCACAGCCTCTGCTGGACAGGCCGTCCGCGCGCTATCCCGAGGTCCTGTTCTGCGCTCCGGAGACGAAGACCTGCGGGTAGCGAGACGGCCGGCGGCCCGGACGCGGCCGGGTGTCCCCAGTTCTCAGGCGTCCCCGCCGGACGCGCGTGCCCCACGCACACGCATCCGGCGGCGAGCGCCGACTCCGGGTCAGCGGTTGAGCTTCTCCACGATCAGGCGGTACAGCTGGCGTGGGCGGCCCGGCTGGGGCGTGCGGTTCGGGGGGAGCGGCCACGCGAGTCCCTCGTCAACCAGCGTGCGCAGCAACCTCCGAGCCGTGCGGGGGGTGACGCCGAGCATCCGCCCGGCACCCTCCGCGTCCACCACCGTGTCGCCGCCCTCCAGCTTGGCGGCGAGGCGCGCGAGCACCTCGATCCCCTTGGGCTTGATCGGCCCGCCCGGCTGGGGAGGCATCCGCGGCGGCGGGACCAGAGCCCTGCCCTCACGGTCGACCGCGAAGCCCTGGGGCTGCTTGCCGCCCTGGCTGCGCGCGAGCGCTCCCCGGGCATGGGTCTCCGCCTCGTGCGTCGTACGGCCCATGCCCACGCCCACCTCGACGGCCAGGCCCAGCTCCTCGCGTATCCGCGCCGCGAACGGCAGCACCCGGAACCCGTCCGTCGCCGACGCGATCGAGCCCTTCGTGGCCACCACCAGGTAGCTGTGGTCGTCGATCGGCCACACACTGGCGTTGATCCGGTTGGCCTCCTGCACGAGCAGGCGGTGCAGGGACAGCCGCAGCTCGTCCCTCCAGTAGCGTGGCGCCGCCCGCCGTACCGGCTCGCGCAGCGTCGGCACCTCCACCAGCACGACCGTGAGCTGCGACTCCTCCAGCCGGTACCGTGCTCCGAGCAGCGCCGCGGTGTGCAGCGCCGAGCGGACCGCGGCCGACGTCGGCCGGATCGGCACCACCGGCACCCCGACCGCTGCCAGCCGTTCGGCGACCCCTTGGACGCATGTCAGCGCGCCCGTCGTGGCTCCCTGGCGGGCCAGCCGTTCATGGAAGGCCGCGATTGTGCCGATCGGGCCCGGCTCGTCGCGGCTGTGCACCTCTCCCGAGGGGAGGTTCAGATCCGCGTACGCCTCGTCGATGTCCGGGCGGCTCAGCACGTCGATGCTCACCCGCCGGGGATCGATCCGCTCGTCCAGTGCGGCCCTGGCGATCGCCGCCACCAGTGCGGCCCCGCCGAGCTGCACATGCGTGGCGGGCATCGTCAGCACGCCGGCCCGCCGTGCCAGCTCGAAAGGGACCGGGCTGGCGAACAGGCAGGCGTCCACGCCCGGCCCCAGCCGGGTCACCTTGTCCGCTGCCTCCTGCTCGTCCCGGTAGGCGGCTGCGACCAGCCGGCAGGGAACAGGGGCAGCCGCATGTCCCATGAGCATCACCCGCTCGACGAGATCATGTGATCCCACCACGCCAATGGTGAGATCCGGCGTCACCGTTCCCAGTCGCGACCCGCGCGGAGTGTCTTCCGTGCGCTCGACCAATGTTCGTCCCATCCTGCGTTGCCCTCGTTGTAGTGGCTTCTCTTTGGAACGATCGCTGGTTAAGGCCGTAATGTCACGCCCGGGTTT
Organism: Microbispora sp. NPDC049125; assembly: GCF_040802045.1. Taxonomy (NCBI): domain Bacteria; kingdom Bacillati; phylum Actinomycetota; class Actinomycetes; order Streptosporangiales; family Streptosporangiaceae; genus Microbispora; species Microbispora sp. NPDC049125. The sequence continues at coordinate 167,456 of NZ_JBEZDW010000002.1, forward strand.
GCCGGAATACCATTCGGGGACGTGGTCGCCGTTCCCCGAATTGCAATGTTTTCGCTGGTCAGATGGGAAATATAGGTTTCCGGACTCAGTCCTCAGTCAAAGTGGAAATTTCACGGACCACATCTGCCCCGAGAGCCTGCATACGTTGCGCCAGCGCCGCGTGCCCCCGATCGATGAGATAGCCGGAGCCGATCGTCGTCTCACCGTCCGCCGCGAGGCCCGCGAGAACGAGGGCGATTCCGGACCGCAGGTCGTGTGCGGTGACCTCCGTACCGTGCAGCGGCGTACGGCCGTGCACGACCGCGCGGCTGCCCTCGACCTCGATGTTGGCGCCCATCTTGTTCAGCTCGCCGGCCAGCGCGAAGCGCCCGTCGAAGATCCGCTCGTGGATGTAGCTGGAGCCGTCCGCGAGACACGCGACGGTCATCAGCGGCGACTGCAGGTCGGTCGCGAAACCCGGGTACGTGTCGGTGATCACGTTGATGGGGCGCAGCGGCCGGTCGCGGCGGACGTGGAGCACGGCGCCGTGGTTGTCGAACTCCACGCCCATCTGCTCCAGCTTCCAGCGGACCACGCCGAGGTGCTCCAGCGAGGCGCCGACCAGGTTCACCTCGCCGCCGGTGATGGCGGCCGCCATCGCGAAGACGCCCGCGTCGAGCCGGTCGGGCATGACGGTGTGCTCGACGGCGGTCAGCTCGCCGACGCCCTCGACGGTGATGAAGCCCGTGCCGCCGCCGTGGATGCGCGCGCCCATGCGGGAGAGCATGCTGATGACGTCGAGCACCTCCGGCTCGAGCGCCGCGTTCTCGATCACCGTGGTGCCCCGCGCGAGCGCCGCGGCCATGATGAGGTTCTCTGTGCCGGTGTGCGAGGGGGTGTCGAGGTAGAGCGGCGCGCCGACGAGCCCGCCGGCCTTGATGTGGATGACGCTCTCCCCCTCGTCGACCATCGCGCCGAGACGCTTGTAGCCGAGGTAGTGGAAGTCGAGGTTCCGGCTGCCGAGGTTGCAACCGCCGATGCCCTCGATGATCGCCTCGCCGAGCCGGTGGAGCAGGGCCGGGACGAACAGCACGGAGCCTCGGAAACGCCGGGCGATCTCGGCGGGCAGGACGGGGCTGGTGAGCCGGGAGGCGTCGATGACGAGCGTCCGCTCGCTCTCGTGGAACTCGACCTTGGCGCCGATGGCCTGGGCCAGTTCGACGGCCCTGCGGACGTCCTCGATAACCGGCACGTTGCGCAGCACTGTACGGCCCTCGGCCGCGAGCAATGCCGCCCCGATCATGGGCAGTACGGCGTTCTTCGCGCCCTGGATGAAGGCGGTTCCACGCAGTACATTGCCACCGCGCACGCGGTAACGAACCATGAATGAGACTCCTATGTTGGGGGAAGGTTGGGGGAAGCGGGAGGACTCGCGTCAGCCGCGGCAGCCGATTCGTCGGCGAAGTCGTCGGCTTAGAGTAGCCGCAATCCCAGGCGTTACGCGGAGGAACTACCCGCTGAACGGACGAGGGAACATCGTACGGAAGATGCCCGTGTGACTGATGTGATCAGGTCGGAATCGGGCCTGGAATCGGGTCTGGATCACGCCGGGAATCGGGCCCGCAATCAGGCGCGGAAACGCTGCCCGGTGAGCCGTTCGAAAGCCTCGACGTAGCGGTCCCGGGTGCGCTCCACGACCTCGTCCGGCAACGGCGGGGGAGCCTCGCCGGACGCCCTGTCCCAGCCCGAGGCGGCCGACAGTAGCCAGTTCCTGACGTACTGCTTGTCGAACGACGGCTGCGAGTGGCCCGGCTCCCACTGGTCCAGCGGCCAGAACCGGGAGGAGTCGGGCGTCAGCACCTCGTCGCCGAGCGTCAGCTCGCCACGGTCGTCCCAGCCCAGCTCGATCTTGGTGTCGGCGAGGATGATGCCGCGTCCCAGTGCGATCTGGGCTCCGCGCGCGTACACGTCGAGCGTGATCCGCCTGAGCCGTTCGGCGACCTCCGGCCCGACCTCGGCGGCGACCTCGCCGAAGGTCATCGGCTCGTCGTGCTCGCCCACCGGGGCCTTGGTGGACGGAGTGAAGATCGGCTCGGGCAGCCGTGAGCCGTCGGTCAGGCCCTCCGGGAGACGCACGCCGGAGACCTCGCCGCTCGCGCGGTAGTCCGTGAGCCCGGAGCCGGTGAGGTAGCCGCGGGCGACGCACTCCACCGGGACCATCCGGAGTCTGCGGCACAGCACCCCGCGCCCGGCGAACTCCGCCGGCACGTCCGTCGAGACCAGATGGTTGGGCACGACGTCCGCGAGCTGCTCGAACCACCACAGCGACAACCGCGTGAGGATCTCCCCCTTGTCGGGGATGCCGGGTTCGAGGACGTGGTCGAAGGCGGAGATGCGGTCGCTGGCGACCATCAGCAGCAGCCCGTCGGGCATCTCGTACAGGTCGCGGACCTTGCCGGAGTGCAGGTGCTTCACCCCGCCATCCTCCCAGCCGCTCGCGGCCCGCCGGAAGCCGGGAGCACGGAAGCCGGGAGCACCGGGGGCCGGGGGCCTGGGGCTCGGGGGCCGGGAGCGTGTGTGCCCGGTCAGGGGGCCGACGCCGCCAGGGCGATGTCCGTCCGGTGGTGCGAGCCGCGCAACGTGATCTGGCCGACCGCCTCGTACGCGCGTGCCCTGGCCTCGGCCACATCGGCTCCCGTGCCGACGACGTCGAGCACCCGCCCGCCGCTCGACACCACCCGGTTGTCGTCCAGCGCGGTGCCCGCGTGGAGGACGTACGCGCCCTCGACCTCGACGGGGAGCCCCGCGATCGGGTCGCCCTTCACCGGGTCGGCCGGGTAGTTCTCCGCGGCGACGACCACGGTCACCGCGGCGCCTTCCCGCCACCGCAGCGGCGGGTGCCCGGCGAGGCCGCCGGTCGCGCAGGCGAGCAGCAGCCCCGCGAGCGGCGTCTCCAGCCGGTCGAGCACGACCTGCGTCTCCGGGTCGCCGAACCGCGCGTTGAACTCGATCACGCGGGGGCCGTCCGCCGTCAGCGCGAGCCCGGCGTACAGCACCCCCACGTACGGCATGCCCCGCCGGTTCAGCTCGGCCATCGTCGGCCGTACGATCCGCGCCATGACCTGCTCGGTCAGGCCCTCCGGGGCCCACGGCAGCGGGGTGTACGCGCCCATGCCGCCGGTGTTGGGCCCCTTGTCCCCGTCGTAGGCGCGCTTGAAGTCCTGCGCCGGCTGCAACGCCACCGCCGTCTCGCCGTCGCACAGCGCGAAGAGCGACACCTCGGGACCGTCCAGGTACTCCTCGATGACCACCCGCTCGCATGCCCGTGCGTGATCGAGGGCCTCATCGCGCGCGTCCGTCACCACCACGCCCTTGCCCGCGGCGAGCCCGTCGTCCTTCACCACGTACGGCGGGCCGAACGCGTCGAGCGCCGCGGCGGCCTCCTCCTCCGTCACGCAGGTGTACGCCCGGGCCGTGGGCACGCCCGCGGCCGTCATGACGTCCTTGGCGAACGCCTTGGACCCCTCGATCGCGGCGGCCTGCCCGGACGGCCCGAAGCACGCGACGCCGGCCGCCCGCAACGCGTCGGCCACGCCCGCGACGAGCGGCGCCTCCGGCCCGACGACGACGAGATCCACGCCCAGCCGCAGAGCGAGGGAGGTGACCGCCGCGCCGTCGGTGGGGACCACCGGGTGCAGGGTGGCGTCCTCCGCGATGCCGGCGTTGCCGGGGGCACAGTGGACTTCGGACACGGCCGGGTCGAGCCGAAGCGAGCGGCACAGGGCGTGCTCACGGCCGCCGGACCCGATGACAAGTACGCGCACGAGCCCCATTGTCGCAGTGCCGAGCAGGTAGTGGCTCCGGCGAGACTCCGGCAAGGCTTGCTCTGCGATTTCTAGCGAGATAGATGGCTTGGATAGAGATACACAGCGATAGCCAGTTTGTTCTGTTGCTTTTCGGCAACTAGTGCACGATCAGTGGCAGGGAGGAACGGTACGCTGAAAGCCGCCGGGCCTGATGTGGTAAGTTAGGCGGGCTTAGCGCTGTCTCGTGGCGATTGGAGGTGGTCTGGGATGAATTCTGGTGATCCCGTCAGTACGTGCTGGCGCACGTACGTCGTGCGCATTCCCGACCACTTCGAAACTGAGCCCGAGGGGCAGCTCACGCCTGCATGAAGGGGTGACATCACGTCGCGCGTGGAGCGTGCCGGCTCGGGCGGAAGGGACCGCCATGCGCTCCTCGATCAGCTTTCCCCGTATCAACAGGCAGACCCGCGTTCTCCCCGCCCGCCTCGCCCGCGCGTCCATGGGTGCTGAGCCCATCGATCGCTGCGTTCCGCCCAGCAGCTCGCTCGTCGAGTACGCCGCGTACGTCGGCGGGAAGAAGGTCCCGGCGGCCGGCATCCCCGAGGCCGTCCGGCTGGTCCGCGCGCACAACGAGGACAGCCCGGTGCCCGACGCGTACGTCTGGGTCGGACTGCACGAGCCCGCCGCCCCCGAGGTCGAGTGGCTCGGAGAGGTGTTCGGCCTGCACCCGCTCGCCGTCGAGGACGCCATCAAGGCCCACCAGCGCCCCAAGGTCGAGCGGTACGGCGACTCGCTGTTCGTCGTGCTGAAGACCGTCGCGTTCCTCGACAACGAGGTGGCCGTCGCCAGCGGTGAGATCATCGGCACCGGTGAGATCATGGCGTTCGTCGGGACGGACTTCGTCGTCACCGTACGGCACGGCCGGCACTGCCCCCTGGGTGACGTGCGCGAGAAGCTGGAATCGAAGACCAAGCTGCTGGGCCGCGGGCCCACGGGCGTGCTCCACGCGATCGCCGACCACGTCGTCGACAAGTACCTCCAGGTCGCCGACCTCATGCAGGCCGAGCTGGAGGAGGTCGAGGCGGCCGTCTTCGCCGAGGTCAGCTCCCGCGACATCAACCGCATCTACCAGCTCAAGCGGGAGATGCTGGAGCTGCGGCGCGCCGTCGCCCCGCTGCAGACGCCGTTCAACGCGCTGCCGCAGCGCCGGGTGATCCCCTCGGAGATGCGGGAGTACTTCCGCGACGTCAGCGACCACCTCTCGCGCGTGTGCGAGCAGGTCCAGTCCTCCAACGAGCTTTCCGACTCCATCCTCCAGGCCGCGCTGGCCCGGACCAACGCCCTCGCCAACGAGGACATGCGGAAGATCTCCTCGTGGGTGGCGATCATCTCGGTGCCCACGATGATCGCCGGGATCTACGGCATGAACTTCGAGCACATGCCCGAGCTGTCGGCCGCCTTCGGCTACCCGCTCGTGCTGTCCCTCATGGTCGTCGCCTGCACGCTCCTGCACCGGGCCTTCCGGCGCAACGGCTGGCTCTGAGCTCTGCGCACAACTCCCCAGGAGGTCAGGCGCCTCCTTCAGGCATGGAGGCGCCGAGAGGGCCGAGCCCGCGCAGGGCGATGTCGACGGCCCGCAGGCCGGCCGCCCAGACGCGCTCCGGGGGCTCGCCCCTGTCCATGCTCATGAGCGCCGCGAGGTGGCCGGCCCCGGCGACCGCCCCGATCGCCGCGGCGGCCTCGGTGAGGTCGATCTCGTCGCCGTAGGCCTGCTGCAGGGCCTCCGCCAGCCGCCGCTGCGTGTCGTACAGCAGGTGGAGGCGGCGCGCGCTGAGCGCGGGGACCGACATGATGAGCCGGTTCCTGAGGCCGGACAGATCGGCCGCGAGGTCGGTGCCGAGCAGCGCCGACCGGAGGCTCTGGTGCGCCAGGCGCAGCAGGAGGCCGGCCACCGGTTCGCCCGCGCGGCGGTGGGCGATCAACTCCAGCGCCTCGTCGGCGCGCGCCCGGTGGTCGAAGAAGACGACGTCCTCCTTGCCGGCGAAGTAGCCGAAGAACGTACGCGCCGACACGTCCACGGCCGCGGCGATCTCCGCGATGGTCGTCTCCTCGTACCCCTTCTCGGCGAACAGCCGCAGTGACGCCTCGATCAGCGCCTGCCGGGTGCGCAGCTTCTTGCGTTCCCGCAGGCCAAGGCCATCGCTCATGTCCAAGACTTTATGACATTTCGGATTGATTTTCATTCATTGCAATCTTGCAGTCGATGATGTTATGTGGAGGAGGCAGGCGTCTCGACAAGCCGGCCGCGTCAACCATGACAGGAGAGTGTCATGACAGAGGCCGTACCACGGGCGGCGAGCTTCCCCACGGCGCGGGAGCGCATCTTCGATCCCCCGGACGAGCTGCGACGGCTGCGCGAGGAGGCGCCCCTCCACCGGATGACGTACGCCGACGGCCACGAGGGGTGGCTGGTCACGGGGTACGCCGCCGTCCGGGCGATCCTCGCGGACCCGCGGTTCAGCTCGCGCCCCGAGCAGCTGCACTCGCCGATCCCGCAGCGGGCGGCCCGGCCCGAGGACATGTCGGTGCCGCCGGGCTTCTTCATCCGCACCGATCCCCCCGAGCACACGCGCTACCGGCGGCTGCTGACGGGACAGTTCACCGTACGCAGGATGAAGCTGCTGGAGCCCAGGATCCAGGAGATCACCGACGCCTGCCTCGACGAGATGGAGCGTGAGGGGGCCCCGGCCGACCTCGTCGCCTCCTTCGCGCTGCCGATCCCCTCGCTGGTCATCTGCGAGCTGCTCGGCGTGCCGTACGAGGACCGCGAGAAGTTCCAGCGGGACTCCTCGATCCTGCTGAACATGGAGTCGTCGCTCGACCAGGTGCGGGCGGCGATGGCCCACCTCCTGACCTACCTGCACGGCCTGGTGATGGCCAAGATGGACCATCCTGGCGACGACCTGCTCAGCGGTCTCATCGAGGGCGGCGAGCTGGACGACCAGGAGCTCAGCGGCATCGCGATGCTGCTCCTCATCGCCGGGCACGAGACGACCGCCAACATGCTGGGCCTCGGCACGTTCGCGCTGCTGTGCGACCCCGGGCAGCTCGCGGCCATGCGGGACAAGCCCGAGGTGGTCGACAACGCGGTCGAGGAGCTCCTGCGCTATCTCAGCATCGTCCACGTCGGCCCCACCCGGGGCGCGCTGGAGGACGTCGAGATCGAGGGTCACCTCATCAGGAAGGGTGAGGCGGTGACGCTGTCGCTGCCGGCCGCGAACCGCGACGGCGAGCGGTTCGAGGGCGGCGACACCCTGGACATCGACCGGACCGCCCACGGGCATCTGAGCTTCGGCCACGGCGTGCACCAGTGTCTGGGGCAGCAGCTCGCGCGGACGGAGATGCGGATCGCCTTCCCGTCGCTCCTGCGCCGGTTCCCCGGCCTGCGCCTGGCCGTGCCCGCCGACCAGGTCCCGCTGCGCTCCACGATGGCCATCTACGGCGTGCGCCGGCTGCCGGTCACCTGGTAGGAGAGAGGAGGCCACCCGTGAAGATCAAGGCGGACACCGGCCGGTGCGTCGGCGCCGGGATGTGCGCGCTGACGCTGCCCGAGGTGTTCGACCAGAGCGAGGACGACGGCACGGTGGTGGTGCTGGAGACCGAGCCGCGCGAAGACCTCAGGACCTTGGTGAACAGGGCCGTCCAGCTCTGCCCGTCGGGCGCCCTTTCCGTGGAGGACTGAGATTTTCGCGGGACGTCCACGGGAACGTACTTCGGGGCCGTCTCCGGCGATCCTCACGGACGGCTACTTGACGGATACGCTGCGATCCTGTTGTCTGGTGATGTCGGCATTCGCCGTTTCTTGTGGGTGACCCGGAGCCCCGTCCCATCGGGACGGGGCTCTAACCTGTCCCGGGTATCTGTCCCGGATGTACGGGCGGGCTCAGGCGTTGACCGGCCGGAGCGGGCTGACCGGCTCGGGGAGCGGCAGGCCCCGCGACTTCCACAGGCGGCGCATGCGGTCGGGGTAGTCGGTGACGATCCCGGCGGCCCCCGCGTCGATGAGGCGGGCCGCCTCCTCCTCGTCGTTCACCGTCCACGGGACCACCGGCAGCCCCCGGCGGGACGCCGCCTCCATCAGGGCCGGGTCGACGAGCTCACGGTCGGGCGACAGCGTCGTCGCGCCCATCGCGTGAGCGGCGGCCGCGAGATCGCCGTCGAAGTCCTCCAGGCGCAGGCCGTTCATCCAGTCCGGTGTCATCGTGTCCCGCTCGATCAGCGCGTACCGCCGCTGGACGAGCGGCCGGGCGATCTCCAGGACCCGCCAGTCGAAGCTGAGCAGCGCCGACCTCGACAGCCGGTCGTGCCGGTCCAGCTCTCCCACGACGAGCTCGGTGAACCGGCGGGGATCGGCGGACAGGCCGGGCCGGGTGGGATCGGACTTCAGCTCGACGTGCAGCCGCACCCCGTCGGCGCCGAGCGCGCCGATCAGGCCGAGCACCGCGCCCAGCGTCGGCATGCGCGTGTCCGGCAGCGGCACCTGGGTCAGCGCGAAGCGGTCGTCGGGCCGCTGCGGGAGCCGTACGCCGACGTCGAGCGTGCGGAGCTGGGCCAGCGTGAGCGACATGACCGGTTTGCCGACGTAGGGGAACATCTCGTCCCCCGGGGTCGCCATGCCGGTGTCCGCGCTGGTCACCGGTGACACGAGCAGGTCGTGGGTGAGGACGACGTGCCCGTCGGCCGACATGGCGACGTCGAACTCCAGCGCGTCGACGCCGACCTCGAGCGCGAAGGCCAGGCCGGGAAGGGTGTTCTCGGGCCTCAGCCCGCGCGCGCCGCGATGCCCGTGTAGCTCAACGTATCCATGCACAAGGGCGTACCTTACTGCGCGGGCCGCGCGCCGCCCGGGATTCCCCGGGTTTCCCGGCGCGCATGCCACGAACCATCACATTCAGAGCAGGCACATCAGATCAGGGACCGCAGCTGCAGGGTCTGGGTCCGGCCGGGGCCGACGCCGATCGCCGAGATCGGGGCGCCGCTCATCTCCTCCAGCGCCCTGACGTACGACTGCGCGTTGGGCGGCAGGTCGTCGAACGTCTTGGCGCTGGTGATGTCCTCCTGCCAGCCGGGGAACTCCTCGTAGATCGGCGTGGCGTGGTGGAAGTCGGTCTGCGTCATCGGGATCTCCTCGTGGCGGACGCCGTCCACGTCGTAGGCGACGCAGACCGGGATGCGCTCCAGGCCGGACAGCACGTCGAGCTTGGTGAGGAAGAAGTCGGTGACCCCGTTGATCCGCGTGGCGTACCGCGCGATGACCGCGTCGAACCAGCCGCAGCGGCGGTCCCGCCCGGTGGTGACGCCGTACTCGCCGCCGGTCTGGCGCAGCCACTCGCCCTGCTCGTCGAGGAGCTCGGTGGGGAACGGCCCCGAGCCGACGCGGGTCGTGTACGCCTTGAGGATGCCGATGATCTTGGTCAGGCGGGTCGGGGGGATGCCGGACCCGGCGCACGCGCCGCCCGAGGTGGGGGAGCTGGAGGTGACGAAGGGGTAGGTGCCGTGGTCGATGTCGAGCAGCGTGCCCTGGCCGCCCTCCAGCAGCACGACCTTGCCCTCGTCCAGCGCCTTGGACAGCACGAGGGAGGTGTCGGCGATGCGGGGGCGCAGCCGCTCGGCGTAGCCGAGGTACTCGTCCAGGACCTTGGCCGGGTCGAGCCCACGCCGGTTGTAGATCTTGGTGAGGATCTGGTTCTTCTCGCTCAGCGCGGTCTCGATCTTCTGGCTGAGGATACCCGGGTCGAGCAGGTCCTGCACCCGCACGCCCATCCGGTAGATCTTGTCGCCGTACGCGGGGCCGATGCCTCTACCTGTCGTGCCGATCCTGGCCTTGCCGAGGAAGCGCTCGCTGACCTTGTCGATGGCCTTGTGGTGGGGCATGATCAGGTGCGCGCTGGCGGAGATCAGCAGGCGGTCGCAGGAGATCCCGCGCTCGGCCAGCCCGTCGATCTCGCCCAGCAGCACGCCGGGGTCGATCACGACGCCGTTGCCGATGACGGGCACGACGTCGGGGGACAGCACCCCCGTCGGCAACAGGTGCAACGCGTACTTCTGGTCTCCGATGACAACGGTGTGGCCCGCGTTGTTGCCGCCCTGGTAGCGGACGACGTAGTCGACGTCGCCTCCCAGGAGGTCGGTGGCCTTTCCCTTGCCCTCATCGCCCCACTGGGCGCCCACGAGAACGACAGCCGGCATGGTCTCTTACTCCCGCGCCAAAACGGAAAACCCCTGACCGCAAGCGCGGCAGGGGCCTCTTGCATACAGAGACTACCCGAGTGTGCCGGTCTGGGTGAACGGGATCTTACGCGCGGTATCGCCGTGTTCATCGCACCCAGCCCCCTCGTCCCAGCCCCCTCGTCCCGGCCCCTCGTCCCGGCACCGCGCCCCCCGCCGCGGGGGGCGGGGCGCGCGGCCGGGGACGGTCTCGCGGCGGCGGGGGTTCAGCGGGGCTCCGGCAGGGGTGCCTCGGGGATCGCCGCCGAAGGGACGGCGACGGTCACTGGCTGGCGGCGAGGGCCTGCGCCGCCTCGGGGCTGCTGTCGCGCAGGAACTGGGCGCACCGCTCGGCCTCGTCCTTCTCGCCGATGGCCTGGGCGGCCCGGGCGAGGGCGTTCAGGCAGCGCAGGAACCCCCGGTTCGGCTCGTGGTCCCAGGGGATGGGGCCGTGACCCTTCCATCCGGCGCGGCGGAGCTGGTCCAGCCCGCGGTGGTAGCCGGTCCGCGCGAACGCGTACGACGTGACGGCGTGCCCGGACGCGAAGTAGTCGTCGGCCAGGGCGGCCCACGCCGCGGAGTAGGCGGGGAAGCGCGCGGCCACGTCGGCCACCTTGGCGCCCGCCTCGGCCATCTGCCGCGCCTCCGGGGTGTCCGGCAGCAAGGTGGGCGGCGGGCCGGGAAGGAGGTTCTCGTGCGTTTCCATGCGCACAGTCTTCCCTCTGGAACGCTGGAAGACTAATGGCGGATCAAGGAAAAATCGATCTTTTCTATGCGACAGACCGGTATTCGCCGGACGGGGCCGCGTCGGGCAACCGGGCCGGCCCGTGCACGGCGGTCCGTGCCGGTCCATACTGGCCGTACTGGCCGTGCTGTCCCGCGCACCGGCGGGGTGCGCGGGACGCCGACGTGCGCCGGGCGGCCTGTGCCCGGGACGGCGGGCCGGTCGGCCCGGATTGTCAGCCCAGCTTGGTGCCCGCCGACTTCAGGTGCCGGCACGCCTCGACCACGCGCTCGGCCATGCCGGCCTCCGCGGCCTTGCCGTACGAGCGGGGGTCGTAGGCCTTCTTGTTGCCGACGTCGCCGTCGACCTTCAGCACGCCGTCGTAGTTGCGGAAGATGTGGTCCACGATCGGCCGGGTGTAGGCGTACTGCGTGTCGGTGTCGATGTTCATCTTGACGACGCCGTACGACAGGGACTCGTGGATCTCCTCCATGGTCGAGCCGGAGCCGCCGTGGAAGACCAGGGAGAAGGGCTTGTCCTGGCCGTACTTGGCGCCGACCGCGTCCTGGAGCTCCTTGAGCACGCTGGGACGGAGCTTCACGTGGCCCGGCTTGTAGACGCCGTGCACGTTGCCGAAGGTGGCGGCGACGATGTAGCGGCCACGCTCGCCGAGGCCGAGCGACTCGGCGACGGCCAGCGCGTCCTCGGGCGTGGTGTACAGCTTCTCGTTGATCTCGCCGACGACGCCGTCCTCCTCGCCGCCCACGACGCCGATCTCTACCTCCAGGATCACCTTGGCGGCGGCGCACTTGTCCAGCAGCTCAGAGGCGATCTGGAGGTTCTCGTCCAGGGGCACGGCGGAGCCGTCCCACATGTGGGACTGGAACAGCGGCTCCTCGCCGCGGGCCACACGCTGGGTGGAGATCTCCAGCAACGGGCGCACGAACGAGCCCAGCTTGTCCTTGGGGCAGTGGTCGGTGTGCAGCGCCACCGTCACCGGGTACTTCTCGGCGACCACCTTGGCGAACTCGGCGAACGCGACCGAACCGGTCACCATGTCCTTGATCGTCGACCCGGAGAGGAACTCGGCGCCACCGGTCGACACCTGGATGATGCCGTCACTGTCCGCCTCGGCGAAGCCGCGAAGCGCCGCGTGCAACGTCTGCGACGAGGTCACGTTGATCGCCGGATAGGCGAACCCGCCCGCTTTGGCGCGGTCGAGCATCTCGGCGTAGACCTCTGGAGTCGCGATAGGCATCGAAAGTCATCTCCTTCTAGGACGGAACCGGCGCTGGCAAGTATCCCCAAGTCCAGCCCGGTCAGGGAAGCGCGGAAAGTCGCGCTCATTCCACGATTTGCGGTTCTCCACGGCGGCCACCGCTTCTCAGTCTCATCTCATCCGGCACCGGTAGGCTCACCCCGTGGACGTGCTCTTGGACCTTCTTGACCCGAAGTGGTGGCTGGGCATGCTCGGCGCCTTCGCGACGATCGGTGTCATCGCCATCGTATTCGCCGAGACGGGGCTGCTCGTCGGGTTCTTCCTCCCAGGGGATTCGCTGCTGGTCGCGGCTGGAATTTTCAGCTCCGCGGCCGCGGCCCAGGGGCTGGGGATCGCACCGCTGTCGCTGCCCGCTCTGCTGATCTTCGCGCCGCTGGCCGCCGTCGCGGGCGCGCAGCTCGGCCATCTCATCGGGGCGAAGATGGGGCGCAAACTCTTCGACAAGCCCGACTCCCGCCTGTTCAAGCGGGAGCACGTCGACAAGGCCGAGTACTACTTCGAGAAGTTCGGCCCGGCGAAGGCCGTGGTCGCGGCCCGGTTCATGCCGATCGTGCGCACGTTCATGAACCCGGTCGCAGGCGTCCTGGAGATGAAGGCCCGGCGCTTCTTCGTGTGGAACGTCCTGGGCGGCGTCGTCTGGGTCGAGGCCATGCTCCTGCTGGGATACTTCCTGGGCATCAGGGTCGAGGGCATCGACAAGTACATCCTCCCCGGCGTCTTCGTCATCGTGTTCCTGTCGCTCATCCCGATCATCCGCGAGGTGGTCAAGAGCCGCCGGGCCGCGTCCGTCGAACCGCGGGGGCGGCACCACGCCCCGAAGTGACCAGCACCGAAGTGACCTGCCGGTACTGAGACCAGCCTCACACCCGCTACTCTCCGGAATGTGGGACGCCACAGGTCTGACCCGCTCGGCATCGCCCGGCTGGCACTCGTCGGCCTGGTGATCGTGCTGCTGCTCGGGCTGATCGGGATCGGCGTCAGGTCGATGGTCTCCGCACTCGGGTCCGACGCTCCGGCGACCTCGTCTCCGGCCGCCACCGCGCCGGCCGTCCCGTCGGCCGAGGCCTCCGCCCCCCGGGTGCCCACCGTACGGATCGTGTGCCGGGCGGACCGGTGCCCCGTCTTCGTCCGGGTGCCGGGCGGCGACGTGCTCATCGACCGGGACCTGAACCGCGACGAGGAGGCGTCCTACTTCCAGCCCGAGCTCGACGTCGTGCTCGACGACGCCGGCGCGGTGCTGGTCGAGGAGAACGGGACGGCCCGGCCGGCGGGTCAAGCGGGCGAGCGCGAGTCGTTCAAGGTGACGAGATCCCCAGGTCCGTGAGGTTGTAGGCCGAGCGGTACGGCACGCCGGTGGCGGCCAGCGCGTCGTCGCCGCCGCGGTGCACGATCGTCGCGATCCCCACCACCTCGGCCCCGGCCTCGCGCAGCGCCTCGACCGCCGTGAGCACCGAGCCGCCGGTGGTCGTGGTGTCCTCCACGGCGAGGACCCGGCGTCCGGCCACGTCCGGCCCCTCGACCCTGCGCTGCAGGCCGTGCGCCTTGCCCGCCTTCCGTACGACGAACGCGTCGAGCGTCCGCCCCCGGGAGGCCGCCGCGTGCAACATGGCCGTCGCCACCGGGTCGGCTCCCAGCGTGAGCCCCCCGACGGCCTCGTATCCCAGATCCTCGGTGAGGTCGAGCATCACCCGGCCGACGAGGGGCGCCGCCACTCCGTCCAGCGTGATCCGTCGCAGGTCGACGTACCAGTCCGCCTCCTTGCCGGACGACAGCACGACCCGCCCGTGCACGATCCCCTTGTTCTTGATCTCGTCCAGGAGCCTCTCGCGGTCACTCATGGTGCTCAGCGTACGGCTGAGGCGGGTCCGGGCTCTTCGCCACCCCTGCCTCCCGTCCAGGACTTTCGCAGGTAAAGGGCCGCCGTCGGTTTAGCCATGAGGAGCCTTCGGAATTAATGCCGATGCAACTCAGCGTAATCGTGAGGTCGCAATGCGTGCAGAAGTACGGCAAACCGATGTGGAACTCCTCGAGGCCGTCCGGGGAGGCGACACGGCGGCCTTCGGCGCGCTCTACCGGCGGCACGTCGTCGCCGCCCGGTGCCTCGCGAGGCAGCTGGCGCAGGGCGAGGAGGTGGAGGACATCCTCGCGGAGACGTTCGCGGGGGTCCTCGACATGATCAGGCGGGGCGAGGGGCCGGTCTCCGCCTTCCGGCCCTACCTGCTGACGGCCGTCCGGAGATACGCGGCCGTCGGGCAGGTCGACCTGGCGGACGCCGCCTCCTTCTACGTGGACCCCGAGCTGGCCGGCCTGGAGCGCGCTCCCCTGGCCAGGGCGTACCTCTCGCTGCCCGAGCAGTGGCGGATGGTGCTGTGGCACGCGGAGATCGAAGGGGCCCGGCCCGCCGAGATCGGCTCTCTCCTCGGCCTGTCCTCCGCCGGAGCCACCGCGCTGGCGCGGCTCGCCCGCGAGGGCCTCCGGCAGGCGTACCTGCGCCTCCACCAGGAGGCCGGGCCGCGCGCCGGCTGCCTGCCGGTGCTCGCCATGATCGTTCAGCACGTCGAGGGCCGCCTGCCCCCGCGAGAGGCCCGCGTCGCCGACGAGCACATCGCCGAATGCATCGACTGCCGGGCGGTCTTCCTGGAGATGGCCGACGTGGCGCAGGGGCTGCGGGCCGTCGTCGGCCAGCTCGTCGCAGGACCGGCGGTGGACGACTATCTGGCGGAGCTCACCCGCGCCTCCCAGCGTCCGCGAAGCCGCCTGGCCGGCCTTCCCGCGCTGATCAGGAGCGTGCCCACCGCCCAGCGGGCCGCGATGGCGGGGGTGGCCGCGGCGACTCTGGCCACCGGCGCCTTCCTGCTCGCCGCCGAGCCGATCGGCTTCAACCCGTCCCTGCCCTTCGGCGGCGCATCGTCATCCTCCCCCGCCGACCGGCCGCCCGGCTCCCGGTCGGCCACCACGGCGGCGTCGTCGGGGCCGTCGAAACGGGCGCCCGGCGGTTCCCGGGACGGCGCCGCTTCACCTGCCGGCTCCGCTTCGGGCTCTGCATCGGGCACTGCTTCGGGCTCTGGTTCTGGCCCGGGCTCCGGGTCTGAGGGGCGCCGGTCGCGGGAGGCGCAGGTCCCGCTCGCGCAGCGGGAGCGCGACGCCGCGCAGCGGGACGGCGACTCCGTGCCGGTCGCCCGTGAGCAGGCCAGGCGGCGTCAGCCGGGGGGAGGCAGGCCCGTGCTGCTGGCCTCCGTCGACCCGCTCGGCGCGCTCCTGCGCGCCCAGCCCGGCCTCGTCGCCGTACGGCTCCGCAACGCCGGCGCCGCGACCAGCCGGGACGTCGAGGCCACGGTGACGCTGCCCGCCGGAGTCACCCTCCTCGACGCCGACGGGCAGGCGAGGGCACGCGGCCATTCCGGCACAGGTGGCGGCGGACACGGCCCGGTGACGGCCGGCACGGTCGACGGCTGGTCATGCCGTACGGCCGGTCGGCTCGTGCGGTGCGCCCGCGGCGCTCTGGGCCCGGGAGAGGTGACCGCGATCTTCCTGCGGGTGGCGGTGGCGCCGGACGCGCCCACCGGTGGCGGGCTCGGGGTGTCGGTCCGGGCGGGGGCCGCGGCGGTCGCCGCGACGTCCGGCGCCGGCGTGCGCGCCTCCGGCGCCGCGGCCCGGTTCGCCGCCGACGGGCGCGTGCTCACCCGCGTTGTGGGCAACACGCTGGTCAGCACGGCCACCCCGCCGCCCGGCTGCGGCGCCGGCGTCCGTCAGCCCGCCGGCGGCTCGGGCGTCGCCGTGCCGCTCGACCTCGACCGGGACGCCACCACCCCGAGCTCCAGCTGTGCCCGCCTCGATCTGCCGGCCGGGGCCCGCGTGCTGTGGGCGGGGCTCTACTGGTCGGCCAGTGGCGGGAGGGTCGCCCCTGTGCAGGACGTCAAGGTGGCCGCCCCGGCGACGGCCGGTTACCGGACGGTGCGAGCGGCCGAGGTGGCCCGCCGCGACCTGCCCGGGGGCTCCGGCTACCAGGCGTTCGCGGACGTCACCTCCCTGGTGCGGACGTCAGGCCGGGGCCGCTGGTGGGTCGCGGACGCGTCCTCCGGCTCGGGGGCGGTCCGGCGGGCCGGGTGGAGCCTGGTCGTGGTGGCCGCCGACGAGCGGCAGCCGTACTCCAGGACGGTGGTGCTGGACACGGCCGCGGTCGTCGGAGGCGGGCGGGGGGACTTGAAGGTCCCCCTCGACGGGCTGGCGCCGGGGGCGGTGCCGGCGAGGATCGACCTGGTCGTGTGGAACGGCGAGGGCGTCAAGGGCGGGGTCGTCACCCTCGGAGCCCAGCCGGGGGCGGGAGGGCGGCATCGAGGCAGGGGGATCGAGGGCGCCGCTGTGGCGCTCGACTCCTTCCACGCCCTCCTGGGGCGCCATCCGGTGCTGCGGCTGACCACGAGGCGGACCCCGTTTTTCTTCGGTGTGGCCGCCGTCAGCGCACGCCCGTGGTCATAACGATTTGGGGGGAGGAAAGAGCACGACAAACTGGTACGGTCGGCGTGAACGCTTCCGCTGTCAGGGCCCGGGCGAGCCAGACTCCCCTCGTGCGGGCGAGGGTTGAATCGCCGGGAATCACCCTCGCACGATCACCCGCTTGACTACCCTGAGAGAGCCACGTAGGAAGGGCGGTGTCGCGTGGATCGCTGCGCGCTGTTCGTTGACGCCGGCTACTTGCTGGCGGACGGCGCGATGGCCGTCCATGGGACCCGCCATCGTGAAGCCGTCGCCTGGGACTATCCCGGCCTGCTGCAGCTCCTGGCCAACCTGTCACGGGAGCGCACCGGCCTGCCGCTGCTGCGGTGCTACTGGTACGAGGCGACCGTCGAGGGCCGTCGTACTCCCGAGCACGACGTGCTGGCCGACATCCCGGGCCTCAAGCTCCGCCTCGGCCGTATCCGTCCCGGCCGGCGGGAGGGTGTGGACGCCCAGGTGCACCGTGACCTGATGAGCCTCGCCCGCAACAACGCCGTCTGCGACGCCGTCGTGGTCAGCGGCGACGAGGACCTGGCGCAGGTGGTCGGCGACGCCCAGGACCTCGGCATCCGCGTCACGGTCATGCAGATCGCCGCCGACGGCGGGTGGAGCACGTCCCGCGCCCTGCGCCAGGAGTGCGACGACCTCATCGAGATCGGCGGCGGGCAGTTGCGGCAGCTCGTCACCTTGACCACGGCGACTCCCGATCCGGGTGTGCCGGTCGGCAACGGTCAGCACCAGTCCGCGGGGAACGGGCACTCTCGTGGCAACGGCGTGGTCTCGCTCGCCAACGGTTCCCACCAGCCGTCTCAGCCGTCCCTGCAGCCGCCTCAGCAGGCGGGCGGCCGCTCGACGGCGGCGCACGCGCGCCCCTCGCAGCCCGCCCTGCCTCCGCAGCCGTCCCCGCCGCCATCGCCACAGTCATCCCCGACGCCGCCCTCCTACACGACGTACGGCTCGGAGACGCAGCCCGCGGCGCAGCAGCCGCCGTCCCCGCAGCCCGCGCCCCCGCAGCCCGCGCCCACACCGACACCGGCTCCGCCGCCGTCGGTGGCCCCGGCAGCGCAGAGCGGTCCCCCCTCGTCGAGTCAGTACGCTCCGGGCGGCTCTTCCTCGCCGGGCCAGTACTCGTCGAGCGGCCCTTCGTCGCCGGGCCAGTATTCGTCAGGCGGCTCTTCGTCGTCGTCCCAGTACGCGTCAGGCGGGGCTTCCTCGTCCAGCCAGTACTCCTCGGGTGGCGCCTACTCGCCGTCCCAGCTGGGGCCGTACACGGGCCCGCAGCCCGCTCCGGTGCCGGCGCAGACCGGGGGGACGACCACGCTCGCGGAGGCCGTCAAGGCGGCGCACAAGGAGGGCCACGACTTCGGCGACTCGGTGGCCCGCGACGCCCCCGCCCTCTGGCTGGAGGCGGTCCTGGCACGCAAGCCCCGCATGCCCTCCGACCTGGAGGCGCGCCTGCTGCAGGGCTCGTCCCTGCCGATCGACTTCCTGCTCCACGACGAGGTACGCCACGCCCTGCGCCGCGGCTTCTGGGATGCCCTGGAACGGGCGCGGCGCTGAACGGGCGCCGCTGAGCCGCCGGCGCGCTGAGCGCCGCTTGCTCAGGTGAGGGCGTCGAAGCCGGCCCGTAGATGGGCCACACGGTCGGCGAGGTCGCTGACCGCTCCGTTCATCGCGGTGTCCGCCGACTTGTCGGCCAGCTCCCTGACCTGCTTGAGCTCCTCCTCGACAGCGGTGATCCGCTTGGACAGCTCGGTCAGGACGGACGTCTGTTCGCCGCCGCCGGATGCGGTCAGCTCGGCGGAGAGCCGGTCGCGCAGCATTCCGGCCTGTTCGGTGAGCCGCCGGTTCATGGAGTAGAGCTCGACGAACACGGCGACCTTGGCCCGCAGCACCCAGGGGTCGAAGGGCTTGGTGAGGTAGTCGACGGCCCCTGCGGCGTACCCTCGGAAGGCGTAGTCGGGCGCGCTGTCCACCACGGTCAGGAAGATGATCGGGATGTTCCTGGTGCGCTCCCTCCGCTTGATGTGCGCGGCGGTCTCGAAGCCGTCCATGCCGGGCATGCGGACGTCGAGGAGGATGAGCGCGAAGTCGGTGGACAGGAGGGCCTTCAACGCCTCCTCACCTGACCTGGCCCGCACGGGGATCACGTCGAGCGAGCTGAGGATCGCCTCAAGGGCGATCAGGTTCTCCTCGCGGTCGTCGACCAGGAGGACTCTGACGCGGTCAGGCATGGATCACGCCTCCTCGTCGGCGGGGGCCGGCAGCTGCGCGGGCGGCGGGTTCTTGGACCGGTCGGCGTTGGCGCCGCCCCGGCTGCGGAGCAGCCATCCGCGTAGCCGTTCCAGCAGCCGGTCCACGTCGACCGGCTTGGGCACGTAGTCGGACGCTCCGGAGGCGATGCTCTTCTCCCGGTCCCCGCGCATGACCTTGGCGGTCAGCGCGATGATCGGCAGGTCGGCGAACTGGGGCATCTTCCGGATTGCCGACGTCGTCGCCCAACCGTCCATCTCGGGCATCATGATGTCCATCAGCACGAGGGCCACGTCCTCGTTGCGTTCGAGCTGCTCGATCCCCTCGATGCCGTTCTCGGCGTAGACCACGGTGGAGCCGTGCCGTTCGAGCACGCTGGTGAGCGCGAAGACGTTGCGGATGTCGTCGTCCACGATGAGGATCTTCGTGCCGATCAGGGGATCGTCGCCCTGCCAGTCCTGAAGGTCATGCCACTCGTTGCCCTCGGCCGCCGTCACGCCGTTGGGAGCCGGCAGGTCGGTGGGCAGGGCGATCTCCGGGAGGATCTCGGCGGTGTGCAGCTCGGGCATGCTGATCGGACGGGCCTCGGTCCGGATGGACGAGGCGATGGCGCCCCCGTCGGGGGAGGCCAGCGGGCCCGCGTAGTCCATCGGGAGGTAGAGGGTGAACGTGCTGCCCACCAGCGGCGTGCTGTCCACGTGGATCTCACCGCCCAGCAGGCGGGCGATGTCCCGGCAGATCGACAGGCCGAGCCCCGTCCCGCCGTACTTGCGGCTGGTCGTGCCGTCGGCCTGACGGAAGGCCTCGAAGATGACCTCCAGCTTGTCCGGCGCGATGCCGATGCCGGTGTCCACGACCTTGAAGGCGAGGACGTTCTCCGAGCCGCGCAGGGTCTCGTCCACGAACAGGACGCCCGGCGTCGCGTACGTGACCTCCAGCCGGACCTCGCCCTTCGGGGTGAACTTGACCGCGTTGGACAGCAGGTTGCGCAGCACCTGCTGCAGCCGCTGCTCGTCGGTGCGCAGCTCGTTGGGCAGGGCGGGGTCGACCTGCACCGCGAACGACAGCCCCTTGTCCTGGGCGAGCGGCGCGAACGTCGACTCCATGTAGTCGACGAGCTTGGGCAGCGACAGCTGCTGCGGATGGATGTCCATCCGCCCCGCCTCGACCTTGGACAGGTCGAGGATGTCGTTGATGAGCTGGAGCAGTGCGGAGCCCGCGCCGTGGATGGTCCGGGCGAACTCGACCTGCTGCGCGGTGAGGTTGCCCTCGGTGTTCTCGGTGAGGAGCTTGGCCAGCACGAGCAGGCTGTTCAGCGGGGTCCGCAGCTCGTGCGACATGTTCGCGAGGAACTCGGACTTGTACCGCGAGGACACGGCGAGCTGCTCGGCCCGCTCCTCCAGCGTCCGCCTGGCCTGCTCGATCTGGAAGTTCTGGATCTCGATGGCCCGGTTCTGCTTGGCGAGCAGCGCGGCCTTGTCCTCAAGCTCGGCGTTGGAGCGGCGCAGCTCCTCCTGCTGGCGCTGCAGCTCGTCGGAACGCTCCTGCAGCTCGGTCGCGAGGCGCTGCGACTCCTTGAGCAGGTCCTCCGTACGGCTGTTGGCCATGATCGTGTTGATCGTGACCCCGATGGTCTCCACGAGCTGGGTCAGGAACGCCAGGTGCACCTCGCTGAACTGGGTGAACGAGGCCATCTCCAGGACGCCGAGCACGTGGTTCTCGAAGAGGATCGGCAGTACGACGATCTGGGCGGGCCGCGACCTGCTCAGCCCGGTCTCGATCGTGATCGAGTCGGCCGGGACGTTCTCCAGGATGACCTGCCTGGCCTCCATCGCGGCCTGGCCGACGATGCCCTCGCCCAGCGCGAAGCGCTGCCGGGGGCTCGATCCCGGCTGGATGCCGTACCCCGCGATCAGTTCGAGCCGGCCGCCCGCGACGAGGTAGCAGGCGCCGTGGCTGGCCGACACCAGCGGGGTGAGCTCGTTCATGATGAGCCTGGCGACCTCCACGAGGTCGCGGTGGCCCTGCATGAGACGGGAGATCCGGGCGAGGTTGGACTTGAGCCAGTCCTGCTCCTCGTTGGTCGTCGTGGTGTCCCGGAGCGTGGCGACCATCGTGTTGATGGTGTCCTTGAGCTGGGCCAGCTCGCCCGGCGCGGCCACGGTGATCGACTGGGTGAGGTCGCCGCGGGCGACGGCGCTGGTCACCTCGGCGATCGCGCGGACCTGCGTGGTGAGGTTGCCGGCCAGCTCGTTGACGCTCTCGGTGAGCCGCTTCCAGGTGCCCTCCACGCCCTCGACGCGGGCCTGACCGCCGAGCTGCCCCTCCGAGCCGACCTCGCGGGCGACGCGGGTGACCTCGGAGGCGAACGAGGACAGCTGGTCGACCATGGTGTTCATGGTGTTCTTCAGCTCAAGGATCTCGCCCTGGGCGTCGACGTCGATCTTGCGGGTGAGGTCGCCGTTGGCGACGGCGGTGGTGACCTGGGCGATGTTGCGCACCTGGTAGGTCAGGTTGTTGGCCATCGAGTTGACGTTGTCGGTGAGGTCCTTCCAGACCCCCGACACGCCCCGGACCCGGGCCTGGCCGCCGAGCCGGCCCGCCGTGCCGACCTCGCGGGCCACGCGGGTGACCTCGTCGGCGAACGCCGAGAGCTGGTCGACCATCGTGTTCATCGTGTCCTTGAGCTCCAGGATCTCGCCCTGGGCGTCCACGGTGATCTTCTTCGACAGGTTGCCCTGCGCGACGGCGGTGGAGACGGCGGCGATCTGGCGGACCTGGGACGTCAGGTTGTTCGCCATGAAGTTGACGTTGTCGGTGAGGTCCTTCCAGATTCCCGACACGCCGCGGACCTGGGCCTGGCCGCCGAGGCGTCCCTCGGTGCCGACCTCGCGGGCGACGCGGGTGACCTCGGACGCGAAGGAGGACAGCTGGTCGACCATCGTGTTCATGGTCGACTTGAGCTCCAGGATCTCGCCCTGGGCGTCGACGTCGATCTTGCGGGTGAGGTCGCCGTTGGCGACGGCGGTGGTGACCTGGGCGATGTTGCGCACCTGGTAGGTCAGGTTGTTGGCCATCGAGTTGACGTTGTCGGTGAGGTCCTTCCAGACCCCGGAGACGCCCTTCACCTCCGCGCGCCCGCCGAGGCGTCCCTCGGTGCCGACCTCGCGGGCGACGCGGGTGACCTCGTCGGCGAACGCGGAGAGCTGGTCGACCATCGTGTTGAGCGTGTCCTTGAGCTCGAGGATCTCGCCCTGGGCGTCCACGGTGATCTTCTTCGACAGGTTGCCCTGCGCGACGGCGGTGGTGACGGCGGCGATCTGGCGGACCTGGGACGTCAGGTTGTTGGCCATGAAGTTGACGTTGTCGGTGAGGTCCTTCCAGACCCCGGAGATGCCGCGGACCTGGGCCTGGCCGCCGAGGCGTCCCTCGGTGCCGACCTCGCGGGCGACGCGGGTGACCTCCTCGCCGAACGCCGAGAGCTGGTCGACCATCGTGTTGACGGTGTTCTTCAGCTCCAGCATCTCGCCGACGGCGTCCACCGTGACCTTGCGGCTGAGGTCGCCGCGGGCCACGCCGGTGGTGACCTCGGCGATGTCGCGGACCTGCGCCGAGACGCGGTCGGACATCGTGTTCACGGCCTCGGTGAGATCACGCCAGCTTCCCGACATGCCGCGCAGGTTGGCCCGGCCGCCGAGCTTGCCCTCGGTGCCCAGGTCTCTGGTCACCCGGGTGACCTCGGAGGTGAAAAGGGAGAGCTGGTCGACCATGCCGTTGATGGCCTTGCCGAGCCGGCGCACCTCGCCCCGGGCGGCCCGGTCCACGTCGATCTTGCGGGACAGGTCGCCTTTCGCGACCGCGTCGATGACGTCGGCCGCCCCGCTGACCGGGGTCACGATGGCCTCGATCAGCTCGTTGACCGAGCCCACGCTCTCGGCCCACGCGCCGACGCCCGGCCCCGGGCTCAGGCGCTCGGTGAACCGGCCCTCCTTGACGATCTCCTGCTGGACCCGGGAGAGCTCGTTGGCCAGGTGTTCGCGGCGGTCGGCGACCTCGTTGAGGAGCAGGCGGATCTCGCTCAGGATCCCCGGAGGGGCGTGGGAAACCCGGCGGCGGAAGTCGCCGTCACGCCACGTGATGAGCGTTTCCAGAAAGGGGACCAGGTCGGACTCGGTGTACACCCGTTCCGTCCCGGCCAGCTCGACGTTGGCGGGCGACATGTAGCCTCCTTTGCCCCATCCGGGGGTTACGCGGCCTAGGGTGGCGTTCCTGCCTGCTAGGGGTGCCCTGGCGGCCTTATTCTTCCTAGTGGCGGATCCTCTGAACACTCCCTTGACGTAAGGCCCTTCCAGCCGCGGACCTCATGCCAGTCTGTCACGTTCCGTGGAGTGCGGGGCCCCCTTGCTTGACCCTGTGTCAGTCGGAAGTGTGGTAAGCACAATGACGGTGACAACTACCCCTCGTGCCGTCCTGGCGGCGTCCTTCGCGCCAGGCGAGACGGCCGTGACAGAAGCGACGCGGTTCACCCGTGAGGTGATGACCGCGTGGGCCGCCCTGTCCGTGAGCCCCGACGCCGAGCGGCTCGTGGCCGAGCTGGTCACGGAGGTCGCCGACGGTCCCTTCGAGGTCGTGTGGCTCCACCAGGGGGAGACCCTCCAGATAGAGGTGCGCGAGAAGGGCGGGGACGCCGGGGCGCCGGGCCGCCCGCTGGACGCGATCTCCTGGGGTGTCACGTTCACCGCGTCCTCGCGCACCCGCTGGGCGAGGATCGGCCTGCCGGGCGGTGAGCCCGCGCAGAGCGACGAGTGGCTGCTGGAGGCCGCGCACGGGCCCGGGTGGCTGGGCTTCCTCGCCGACGCGAGCGACCTGCTCGCGGGCACGCTCAACCCCGAGATGGTCCCGGCGATCCTCGCGCAGGTCGTGGTCCCCCGGCTGGCGAGCTGGTGCGCCGTCTACACCGCCGAGCATGTCGCGGGCCCGCTCAAGCTCGCCTACCTGTGGCATGCCGACGAGACGCAGATCGACGGGCTGCGCGCCGAGCTGGCGGAGCTTCCCATGCCGGCCGAGGAGGGCCCCTCCGTCATCCACACCGGCGACTGGCAGTCCCTCGCGTACCCGCTGACCGCCCGGGGGCGCAGGCTCGGCGTGATGTGCCTCGGCCGGCGCGACCGCTTCCCCGACGAGGCGATGCAGATCGCCGAGGACGTCGGCCGGCGTGCGGCGCTCGCGCTCGACAACGCCCGCCTGTACGCCCAGCAGGCCGCGGCCAACCGGGCGCTCCAGCGCAGCCTGCTGCCGCCGGACGAGCCGACGACGCCGGGCCTCGACTTCCACGTCATCTACGAGCCGGCCGGCGACGACAACGAGGTCGGGGGCGACTTCTACGATCTCTATCCGGTCGGGGAGGGGGTCTGGCGGTTCGCCATCGGCGACGTCTGCGGCACCGGTCCCGAGGCCGCCGCCGTCACCGGTCTCGCGCGGCACACGCTGCGGCTGCTCGCCCGTGAGGGGTACGACGTCGCGTCCGTCGTGGCCCGGCTCAACCAGGCGATCCTGGAGGAGGGGGAGCGGTCCCGCTTCCTCACATTGCTGCACGGCGAGATCACGGTCGTCCCGGGCGGGCTCGACATCAGCCTGGTGTCCGCCGGTCATCCGGAGGCCCTGCGGCTGCGGCCCAGCGGGGTCGTCGAGGTGGTCGCCACGCCGCAGTCGCTTCTGGGAGTCTTCCCGGAGGCGACCTTCCAGGAGGAGAGCATCCGCCTCTGGTCGGGCGACGTGCTGCTGGGCGTGACCGACGGCGTGACCGAGCGGCGGTCGAACGGCCGTCTGCTGGACGACGACGGCGGGCTGGCCAAGCTGCTCGCGGAGTGCGCCGACCTGTCGGCCCGGGCGGTGGCCGAGCGGATCCGCCGGGCCGTGCAGGATTTCACGCCCGAGCCGTGCGCCGACGACCTGGCTATTCTCGTGTTGCGAGCGCCCTGACCGCGAAGTCGATCGCGGCGGTCGTCTGCCGGATGCGCTCCTCGACCACCAGGGTGCCGTGGCCGGCGTCGTACCGGTAGACCGACGCGTCATGGCCGTGCTCTGCGAGGGCCTCCAGGTAGAGCTCGATCTGCCGCATGGGGCAGCAGGGGTCGTTCTCCCCAGCGAGGATCAGCAGCGGGGCCTGCACCGCTCCGGCGTAGGTGATCGGCGACGACGCGGCGTACCTGTCCGGCACCTCGGGCGGCGAGCCGCCCAGCAGCGCCCGGTGGCCCGCGCGATGCCTTTCCGCCTCGTCCTCGTAGGCGGCCGCGTGGTCGGCGATCGGCGCCGCGGCGATGCCCGCCGCCCACGCCTTGGGCTGGGTGCCGAGCGCGAGCAGCGTCAGGTAGCCGCCCCACGACGACCCCGCGAGCACCAGCCGGTCCGGGTCCACGATGCCCTGGTCGACCACCCAGTCGCGTACGGCCGCCACGTCGGCCAGCTCGGTGTGGCCGACCTCGCCGGTGAGCGCGTCCCGCCAGGCGGAGCCGTAGCCGGACGAGCCGCGATAGTTGACCCGGACCACCGCGAAGCCGCTGTCGACCCAGGCCGCGACGTCCGGCTGGAACGAGTCGTCGTCCTGCGCCGCCGGCCCGCCGTGCAGCAGGAAGACCGCCGGGTACGGCTGGGCGACGCGCTCGGGCCGGGAGACGAGGGCGTGGATGCGGCCGCCCGGGCCGTCCACGTCGATGTCCTCGACCGGCACCGAGGGCGGAGGCGTGCGTCCCGGGTTGATGATCACGTGCCCGGTGCTCGACCTGATCACCGGGGGGTGGGCGGCGCTCGACCAGGAGTACTCCACGGTCCCGTCGGGGCGCGGCGCCGCCGACTCGATCATCCCGTGCGAGGTCTCGATCGAGACGAGCGCGCCACCCGGCAGGTCGTATCTGAGCAGTTCTGTGCGGCCCCGGTGGTTGTGCACGATCAGCAGCGCGCGGCCGTCGTCGTACCAGTCCGCCGAGATCTCCCCCCGCGCCGGCAGCCAGATCTCCCGCTGCTCGCCGGTCTCCGGGTCCCACACCAGTGGCTCTCTGCGGCCCCGGCGCTCATGCAGGACGAGCAGTCGCCGGTCGCCGGGCACCGGAGCGAAGCGGGCGCTGGTGACGCCCATGCCAGGGCCGTCGTGCAGCTCGCCGACGGTCTCGCCGTTCGCCTTGAGGACCCGCAGGGCGGGGTGCATGGCGTCGCCGTGCTCGCTGTGGTTGATCGCGATCAGCGATCCGTCCAGCGACATGTCGACCACCGAGGCGTACTCGTTGTGCCGGTAGACGGTGACCGGCTCGGACTCCGGGCGGGTCAGCAGCACCTCGAAGCCGTTCCTGCAGGAGCGCCCGACCGCGGCGGTGCCGTTGTTCGCCAGGCCGATGCCGCAGGGGTGCCCCGGCGGCATCGGAGCCGGCTCATCCGGGCCGCCGTAGAACGGCTGGCGCATCCACACGCCCAGCTCGTCGCCGTCGGTGTCGGCGAACCACCAGATCCAGCGGCCGGCGGGGTCGAGGGCGCCGTGGGAGGTGCCCTGCGGCCGGTTGGTCACCTGGCGGGTCTGACCGGTCGACCGATCCCACGCGTAGATCTCCCATGCCCCGGAGACGTTGCTCCGATAGACGGCGCGATGCGGCGCCTGGCGTGCCCATGTGGGCAGGGTCATGCGCGGTGCCCGGAACCTGGCCTGCCAGCGTTCCTCGGCCTTCATGCGGGCCCTCCCCTGTGTTGCCGTGGGGTCGCCGCTAAGTATGTCCCGCCAGAAGCGACAATGACCTACAAATGGGGGATGTTGGGTGGGAATTTCCTGCCAACGGCATCGTGATCACTTCTGTACGAGCCATCCGGTGATGCGGAAGGCCGCAGTGACCTGTACCGGATCGGGGAGATTCGCCGTCTTCGCCGCCAGGTCGCCGGTCCGCGTGTGCCACGCGCTCGGGCCCATGCCGACCACCGCCCGTACGGCCTCGTGGCCGAGCGACAGGGTGATCTCCACCTCGTCGCGCACGGCCAGGGCGAACCGGCCGCCCAGCGTCTCCTCCAGGCGGCGTTCCTTGTCCTCGTCGACCGTCAGCAGCCCCAGCCGGTCGACGAGCGGGCGGAGATGGCCGGGGCCCGGCGTCGCGACGACCAGCATGCCCCCCGGCCGCAGGATCCGGGCGAACTCGGCGGCGTTGCGGGGGGCGAACACGTTCAGCACGACGTCGGCGGTGTCCGCCCGGACGGGCAGGGGCCGCCAGACGTCCGCGACCACCGCGCCGATCCGGGGATGCGCCCGCGCCGCCCGCCGGAGCGCGTGCTTGGAGACGTCGAGGGCGATCCCCACCGCCCGGTCGCCCAAGGCGCCGGCCAGGTAGTGCCCGGTGCCCGCGCCGGCGTCGACCACGACTCCGGTCCTCTCGCTATCCAGGGCTTGTCCACCCCGGCTTTGGTGGTTCAGGCCTTGGTGATGCGGGTCGTGCGGGCTTTGGTGGTTCAGGCCTTGGTGATGCGGGTCGTGCGGGCTTTGGTGGTAGAGGCCTTGGCGGCACAGGGCGGCCAGCCGGTCGGCGAGGGGCGCGAAGTGCCCGGCCTCCAGGAAGTCCGCCCGCGCCGCGACCATCTCGGCCGTGTCGGCCGTACCGGGAGGCGCCGACCCGGTGAGCATGTTGACGTATCCCTGGCGGGCCACGTCGAAGGAATGCCCGCGCTCGCACCGGACAGCGCCCTCCGCGAGGTGGGTTCCCGTCCCGCAGACGGGGCAGATGAGGTGATCGATGACGTCGGCGAGCACCGGCCCATCATCTCCCGGCCGTTATCCGGCCCTGTCAGTCGGAGGGCGCGTCAAGCGGACTGCAGGAGGACGGCAAGCCGGCCGGGGTCCAATGAACACGTAAGGAACCACCGAAGGGGGAGACCGAGATGACCCGCACCCGCCGCTGTTGCCCGCGCTGCCGTACCGAGCTCGACGAGGGCCCGATCATCTACCGCTGCGCCCGCTGCAGCCGCGCCGTCTACGCGGCCGACGTCGACGTCGACTACGCCGCCCCGGCCCTCAAGCGCTAGCTCCACTCCGGCATACGGCCCGGGACATATCCATTTCCCCTCCAGGTCCTGCGCGGCAGTCGGGTCTTCAGGGGGCCGAACCGGAAGTCGGCTCGGCATGGGCCGGTGAAACAGCTCGGGAACAGCTCCACGGCGTCTCGTCGAAGCGGCGGGCCGCCCCTGCTGCGGCGAACCGAGTGGCAGCGGCCGCTCGTATCGCTCCTCCACGCAGGCCGTTAATGTGGGGCGATGCCGCATGGAGCGAGGATCGTGGCCGGAGTCGAGATAGTCCCCCTTTGCGACGCCGTCGGGCCTATGGGGGACGCCATACGTAAGCCGCTCCCCGAAATGTTCCCCGGTGGCTCCTTCGCCGACGGCGACGACTGGGTGCTGCACTTCCACTGCTACCTGTTGCGGGCCGGTGGCCGTACCGTCCTGGTCGACACCGGGATCGGTGGCTTCGATTCGCCGGCCGCGGGCTGGGCGCCGGTCCCGGGCAGGCTCGGCGAGGAACTGGCCGCCGCCGGATGCGAGCCCTCCGGTGTCGACGTGGTTGTGCTGACCCACCTCCACAGCGACCACGCGGGCGGCGCCGTCGTGGCGGGCGAGCCGGCCTTCCCGAACGCGCGGTACGTGATCCAGCGGGCGGAGCTGGCCTGGGTCTCGCAGCCGATGCGCGATCGGGCCGTCGCCCCGATCGAGAGCCTGCTCCAGATCGTGGACGGCGACGCCGAGGTGCTGCCCGGGGTGCGGGTGGTGCACACCCCCGGCCACACCCCGGGCCACCAGAGCGTCGAGGTCGGCGACCTTGTGATGAGCGGCGACGTGATCCTCCACCCCGTCCAACTCGCCGACCCGGGCATCCGCTACGTGTACGACGAGGACCCCGAGGAGGCCGTACGGACCCGGACCGCCCTCATCGCCCGGGCGGCCGTCCTCGCCACCGGCCACTTCGCCGACCCCTTCGTCGACATCGCCTGACGTGCCTCAACCACCGCGTCGTGCCCGTCACCTACCTCGGACGGCGCGCCGACGGTGACGACGTGGTCGACGCTCATGTGATGATGCGGCCCGGCGCCGTGCATTCGATCTTCGTGGTGCACGAGGAACAGGTAGCCCACAGGATCGTGGACGCGGCCCCGACGACTGGGTGGCCGCTCCGGAAGGGGCGTCCCGTGGAAACCGCGTGCGCCGGGGCGGCTCTGGGCCGCCCCGGCGCGAGGTCGTACAGGTTGAGGGACTCGCCCCCGACGATCAGCCGACGAGAGCGGGGACGCGGTCCTCGTGCGTCTCCTCCGGCTCGTCGCCGTGCGAGAGCTGCGGCAGCCAGCCGAGCCAGCGCGGCAGGTACCAGTTCCAGTCTCCCAGCAGCTTCATCGTGGCGGGCAGCAGCACCGCGCGCACGATCGTGGCGTCGATCAGGATCGCCGCCGCCAGACCGACGCCCATCTCCATGAAGGTCAGCAGCGACAGCGTGGCGAACGTGGCGAACACCGCGACCATGATGAGCGCGGCGCTCGTCACCACGGCCGCCGTGCTCTTGATGCCGAAGGCGATGGCGTCCTCGGTCCGCATGCCCTTGTCGTAGGCCTCGCGGATGCGGCTGAGGATGAAGACGTGGTAGTCCATCGACAGCCCGAACAGGATGACGAACAGGAAGAGCGGCAGCCAGTTGGTGATGCTGCCGGTTGAGTTGAAGTCCAGCAGGCCTTCGCCGTACCCCTTCTGGAAGACCAGCACGAGCACGCCGTACGCGGCCGCGACGGACAGGAGGTTGAGCAGGATCGCCTTGACCGCCACCACGAGTGAGCGGAACGAGACGAGCAGCAGGACGAAGGCGAGCAGCAGCACGAACGCGAAGACCAGCGGGATCGTCCGGCCGAGCTGGTCGTTGAAGTCCATCGACCCGGCGGTGTTCCCGGTGATGTGGGCGCCGGGCAGCGTCGCCGGCACGACCGTGTCACGCAGTGTGTGGATCGCGTGCTCGGAGACGGTGTCGGTGCCGTTGCCCTTGATGCCGATGCTGATCCTCGCCACCGTCTTGTCAGGATTTATCGCGACCTGGATGGGCTCGTTGGCCTCACCCGTCGCCAGCGCCTGCTTCTTGAAGTCCTCGATCTTCGCGGTGAACGCCGGAGTCGTCACGTCGTCGGCCTTGACCACGACCATGGCGGGCTCGTTCCCGCCGGGGAACGCCTTGTCGATCCGCTTGAACGTCTGCGCGATCGCGTAGTCGCCCTGGAGGTCGTCGATGCCCTGAGTGCCGGTCTTGAGGCCGAAGGCGGGGATCGCCAGTGCGACGAGCAGGCCGCCGGCGAGGACGACGGACACCAGCGGGTGCCGCAGCACCGGGTCGATGATCGCGCCCCAGATCCGGCTCTCGCCGCCGCGCACGCCGAGCAGGCGCCGCCAGGTGACCCTTCCGCGGGTGGCGACCCGCACCGTGCCGTGGATGACCCGCGCGTTGATTTTGTCGCCGATCAGCGAGAGCAGCGCGGGCAGCACGGTCAGCGAGCCGACGACCGCCGTCAGGACCACCAGGATCGTGCCCTCGGCGAAGCCCATGAACACGCCGTTGCCGGTGAGGAACATGCCGGCCATCGCCACGATGACCGTGATGCCGGAGATCAGCACCGCGCGCCCCGACGTGGCCGCCGCGATCTCGATGGCGCGGCGCTTGTCGCGGCCCTTCTCCCGCTCCTCCCTTTCTCTCATGATGTAGAACAAGCTGTAATCGACGCCCACGGCCAGGCCGATCAGCAGCATCACGTTGCTGGTCGCGGAGTCGACGTGCAGGAGCTGGCTGGTCAGCGCGAGCAGGCCGGTGGCCGAGAAGATCGCCGTCATCGCCAGCGCCACCGGCACGAGGGCGGCCAGCAGGGCGCCGAACGCCGCGAGCAGGATGCCGAGCGTGATCGGCAGGGAGAGCTGCTCGGCGCGCACGAAGTCCTTGTCGATGGCCTCGCCGATCAGCTTGTCGGCGCTCGCCCCGCCGGCCTCCTCGACGCGCAACTGGGGGTGGGCGCTCTGCGTCTTGGCCACCGCGTCGAGCACCGGCTGGACGCGCTCGTCGGCCGTGTCCGCCTCGCCCTTCATGTCGAACTGCACCAGGGTCGTCCGCTGGTCGCGGGTGACGGGGGCCGGCTCCTTGTCGTACGCCGTGCGCACGTGCTCGACCTGGCCGGTGGCCTCGACCGCGCTCTTCACGTCCATGACCGCCTGGCGGAAGGCCGGGTCCTGCAGCGTGAGCTTCCCGTCGCGGGACTGCACCAGGACCACTTCGCCGGCGACTTCCTTGTACTTCGCGCCGTCCAGGATCTGGGCGGCCGCACGAGAGTCGCCGTTCATGCTCTCGTAGTCTTTCTGCTCAGCCGTGCCGACCGCGTTGCCGACAAATGTCGCGGCGGCCACGAACCCGATCCAGATCAGCAGCGCCCACCAGCGGTGACGTGCGCTCCACCCGCCGACCGAGGCGGCGATGTTCCTGCGGCGACCCATGTGATTCTCCTCTTTATGTGTGCTTTAACCGTAGGAACGGGCCGCCTTCGGCACATCCGGCCAGCAGACCAGATCGGCCGTACTGCTCCGGGCGTACAGCCCTCCTTCTCACGATCTAGGGGAGAACCCCCAGGGGTTTCTCAGGGAAGCCCCCGTTAGGCTCATGACATGCGTCCTTCCTCCTGCGTCCCGCTGTCGTGATCCCCGCCGACGTCTTCTACGCCGGGCTGCACAAGGTGGTCGCGGCGGCGGCGGGCTTCATCACCGACCCCTCTGGGCGCGTGCTGCTCGTGAAGCCGAACTACCGCGACCACTGGGGCTGGCCGGGCGGGCACGTCGACGAGGGTGAGTCGCCCGAGGCGGCCTGCGGCCGGGAGGTGCTGGAGGAGCTGGGCCTCACCACCGACGTGGGCCGGCTCCTGGTGGTGCAGTGGGTTCCCCCGCTGGACGACCGGCCCGTGCCGCTGGTCCACTTCCTGTTCGACTGCGGCACGGTCAACGACGGCGCCAGTGTCGTGCTCCAGGCGGAGGAGCTCGAGGGCTACGGATTCTTCACGGCCGAGGAGGCCGGCTCCCTCATGCCGTCCTACCTCGTGGCCCGCCTCCTCGCCGCCGAGAGTGCGCGCGCCTCCGGCACCACGGTGTATCTACGGCCAGGCGGTTGAACCGGCCGCACGTCACGGAGTGTGGATGCCCGCCGACTTCCCCGGACGGGTGGTCTTCGGCGTCGGCCGCCCCGCCAAGCCGGGCGAGCCCTACGCCGGCGACCCTGCGGACGATCCATGGAGAAGGGGACCCTGATGAACGGACGAGGGGGTGTCCGGCCCGATTAACCTGCCGCTTCCGTGGAATGGGAGGGGGGAAACGGCTGTGACGGAACAGGATGGTGCGGGATGGAAGAGTCCGGGCTCAAGGACGAGCTCAACGAGGTGGACGGCCAGATCGAGCGGCTGCGCAGGGACGTGGCGCAGATGCGGGAGGGGATCGGCCAGAGCTGGGACGGCCCCACGGATCCGGCCGAGCGGTCCATGCTGCTCACCAACGTCGAGCAGCAGGAGGCGCTGATCGACGACCTGCAGGTCCGGCGCGAGCAGATCCTCCAGCGTCTCGGATCGAGCTGACCGCCTCTCAGCGGGGCAGGCGGGCCTCCGCCCGGGTCCAGGCCTCCTCGCCGCCCTTGGGGTGATAGGTCACCAGGCCGCCCGCGTGCCGTACGAGGGCCCTGATGTCGTAGACCGCACCGTGGGCGCGGGCCTGGACCAGGGCGTTGCCCAGCGCGGCCGCCTCCACGGGGCCGGCGACGACGGGCAGGCCGGTGGCGTCGGCGGTCATCTGGCAGAGCAGGGCGTTGCGCGCGCCGCCGCCGACCACGTGCACGACCTCCACCTCGCGCCCGCTGAGCCGTACGGCCTCGCGCAGCGTGCGGCGGTAGGCGAGCGCGAGGCCCTCCAGCACGCAGCGGACGGTCCCGGCCCGCCCCTCGGGCGGGCGCTGGCCGGTGCGCTCGCAGTACGCCGCGATCCGCGCGGGCATGTCGCCCGGCGGCAGGAACGCCGGGTCGTCGGGGTCGATCACGGCCTGGAACGGCGGTTCCTGCCCTGCGGCGTCGAGGAGGGAGAGGAGGCCGGGCCCGCCCCACCCGCGCAGCGACTCCTGCAGGATCCACAGGCCCATCACGTTGCGCAGGTAGCGGATGGTGCCGTCGAGCCCGGCCTCGTTGGTGAAGTTGGCGAGGCGGCTCTCCTCGCTCAGCACGGGCTCGGGCAGCTCCAGCCCGACGAGCGACCAGGTGCCCGACGAGATGTACGCGAACCGGTCGCCGGTCGCCGGGACCGCCGCCACGGCGGACGCGGTGTCGTGCGACGCCACCGCGACGACCGGGGTGGAGGCGGGCAGGCCGGTCTCGCCCGCCACCTCGTCGAGCAGGGTCCCGGCGGGCGATCCGGGCCGTCGCAGCTCGGGGAGGACGCGGCCGGGCAGGCCGAGCAGGCCCGCCAGCCGGCCCGACCAGCCGCCGGAGCGCAGGTCGTACAGCCCGGTCGTGGACGCGTTGGTGACCTCGGCGCCGACCGAGCCGGTGAGCCAGTGAGTGAGCAGGTCGGGAATCATCAGGAGGGTCTCGGCGCGGTCGAGGCCGGGCTCTGCGAGCAGCTGGTAGACCGTGTTGAACGGGAGGAACTGCACGCCGCTGACCTGGTAGAGCGTCTGGGCGCCCAGCTCGCCGGAGACCCGCTCCATGATCCCGTCGGTCCGGGCGTCCCGGTAGTGGACGGGGTTGCCGATCAGCCGCCCGCCGGCGTCGAGCAGGCCGTAGTCGACGGCCCAGGAGTCGATGCCGACGGAGTCGACCGGCCCGGCGGCCCGCAGGCCGTCGAGCACCCCCTGGTGGAGGGCGAGGATGTCCCAGTGCAGCGTGCCGCTCACCCGTACGGGACGGTTGGGGAACCGGTGCGCCTCGGTCACCTCCACCCGCTCGCCGTCGACGCGCACGGCCATCACTCTGCCGCTCGACGCTCCCAGGTCCACGGCGGCGTGAACGCTGCTGACGGTCCCCACTGTCCTCCTCGTGTCGCCATCCATTAAAACGTGCTATTCGAGGTTGGCCAGGCCCTGTCCGGAAGTGGCCGATCACAGGGCTGCGCCGGGGCGCCCACCAGCCTCGTAACGCGGTGGAAGGCCTCTTCGCGACCCCATTGACAAGGCCTGAGTACGCGACATAGCGTCCCGGGCAATTGGACATAAAAACGTTTTGAGTGTCACCGGGGAAGGAGCGGGACGGGGTGACCGGACCGGATCAGCGAACGGGCCGCCCTTCGAGGACGGGGCCACGGACGCCACGCTGCGCCCGCGCGCGAGGAGGGTGATCGTGGAACGTGTCTGTTTCCTGCTGAAGGTGCGGCCCGACCGGCTGGAGGAGTACCGCGAGCGGCACGCCGCCGTATGGCCGGAGATGCGGGCGGCGCTGAGCGAGACCGGCTGGCACAACTACTCCCTGTTCCTGCGGGAGGACGGCCTGCTGGTGGGTTACCTGGAGACCGACGACTTCGAGGCGGCCCGCGCCGCGATGGCGGAGCGCGACGTCAACTCCCGCTGGCAGGCGGAGATGGCGCCGTTCTTCGAGGAGCTCGACGGCACCCCCGACCAGGGGATGGTCTCCCTCCGCGAAGTTTTCCATCTCGACTGAATCGGGGATCCGATGAGCGACATCAAGGCCGCGCTGCGCGGGCAGCGGATCGAGACCCCGTCATGGGCCTACGGCAACAGCGGCACCAGGTTCAAGGTGTTCGCCCAGCAGGGGGTGCCCCGCGACCCCTACGAGAAGCTGGCCGACGCGGCCCAGGTGCACGCGTTCACGGGGATCGCCCCGACGGTCGCGCTGCACATCCCGTGGGACAAGGTCGACGACTACGCCGACCTCGCCCGGCACGCCGCCGAGGCGGGCGTGAGGATCGGGGCGATCAACTCCAACGTCTTCCAGGACGACGACTACATGCTGGGCAGCGTCACCAACCCCGACCCGGCCGTACGCCGCAAGGCGCTGGACCACCTGCTGGAATGCGTGGACATCATGGACCTCACCGGGTCCGGCACGCTGAAGCTGTGGTTCTCCGACGGGACGAACTACCCGGGGCAGGACGACATCCGCTCCCGGCAGGACCGGCTGGCCGAGGCGCTGTCCGCCGTCTACGACCGGCTGGGCGAGGGCCAGCGCTTCCTGCTGGAGTACAAGCTGTTCGAGCCCGCCTTCTACGCGACGGACGTGCCCGACTGGGGCACGGCGTACGCCCACTGCGTGAAGCTGGGCCCCAAGGCGCAGGTGGTGGTGGACACCGGCCACCACGCGCCGGGCACGAACATCGAGTTCATCGTGGCGTTCCTGCTCCGCGAGGGCAGGCTCGGCGGCTTCGACTTCAACTCCCGTTTCTACGCCGACGACGACCTCATGGTGGGCGCGGCCGATCCCTTCCAGCTCTTCCGGATCATGTACGAGGTGGTGCGCGGCGGCGGGTTCACCCCCGAGATCGCGTTCATGCTCGACCAGTGCCACAACATCGAGCCGAAGATCCCCGGCCAGATCCGTTCGGTGATGAACGTCCAGGAGGCCACGGCCAAGGCGCTGCTGGTCGACGCGGACGCCCTCGCGGCGGCGCAGACGGCGGGGGACGTGCTCGGCGCGAACGCCGTCCTGATGGACGCCTACAACACCGACGTCCGGCCGCTGCTGGCCTCGCTCCGCGAGGACATGGGCCTCGACCCCGACCCGATGAAGGCGTACGCCCGCTCGGGCTACTCCGAGAAGATCCGCGCGGAGCGCGTCGGCGGCAAGCAGGCCGGCTGGGGCGCCTGACCGCAGTGCGTTGAGGGGGGATATTTCATGACTTCGCCGGTTGAGCAGCTGCTAGAACGCGCGCACACCCTCGGAGCCGACCCGCGGAACACGAACTTCGCGGGAGGGAACGCCTCGGCCAAGGGGACCGCCGTGGACCCGGTCACCGGGGCCGACGTGGAGCTGATGTGGGTCAAGGGGTCGGGCGGCGACCTCGGCACCCTGACCGAGGCGGGCCTGGCGGTGCTCAGGCTGGACCGGCTGCGCGCGCTGACCGCCGTCTACCCCGGGGTCGAGCGCGAGGACGAGATGGTCGCGGCCTTCGACTTCTGCGCCTTCGGGCTGGGAGGGGTGGCGGAGCCCGGGCGGACCCGGCGCGGGGCCGCCCCGTCGATCGACACCGCGATGCACGGCCTGCTCGACGCGGCGCACGTCGACCACCTCCACCCCGACGCGGGGATCGCGATCGCGACCGCCGCCGACGGCGAGGAGCTCACCCGGCGGATCTTCGGCGACCGCGTGGTGTGGGTGCCCTGGCGGCGGCCCGGCTTCCAGCTCGGCCTGGACATCGCGGCCGTCAAGGAGGCCAACCCCGAGGCCGTCGGCGTGATCCTGGGCGGCCACGGGATCACCGCGTGGGGCGACACCTCGGCCGAATGCGAGGCCAACGCCCTGTCGATCATCCGCGCGGCGGAGGCGTACATCGCGGAGCACGGCGGCGCCGAGCCGTTCGGGCCGGTCAGGCCGGGCTTCGAGCCGCTGCCCGAGGACGCCAGGCGGGAGCGGGCCGCCGCGCTGTTCCCCCTGATCCGCGGGCTCGCCTCTACCGACGCGCCGCAGGTCGGCCACTTCACCGACACCCCGGAGGTCCTCGACTTCCTGTCGCGCGAGCGCCACCCGGAGCTCGCCGCGCTCGGCACGTCGTGCCCGGACCACTTCCTGCGCACCAAGGTCGCCCCGCTCGTGGCCGACCTGCCCGCGGGGGCGACGGCCGAGGAGATCGCCGGCCGGCTCCGCGAGCTTCACGCGGCCTACCGCGAGGACTACCGGGCCTACTACGAGCGGCACGCGACGCCGTCCAGCCCGCCGATGCGCGGCGCCGACCCGGCGATCGTCATCGTCCCCGGCGTGGGCATGTTCTCCTTCGGGAAGGACAAGCAGACCGCCCGGGTGGCGGGCGAGTTCTACGTCAACGCGATCAACGTGATGCGCGGCGCCGAGGCGCTGTCCACCTACGCACCCATCGAGGAGTCGGAGAAGTTCCGCATCGAGTACTGGGAGCTGGAGGAGGCCAAGCTGCGCCGGATGCCGGCGCCCAAGCCGCTGGCCACCCGGGTCGCGCTGGTCACCGGCGGCGGTTCCGGCATCGGCGCGGCCACCGCCCGTCGTCTCGCGGCCGAGGGCGCCTGCGTGGTGGTCGCCGACCGCGACATCGCCGCCGCCGAGAAGGTCGCCGCCGAGCTCGGCACCGGGGCGTACCGCCAGGAGGACGTGGCGGTCGCCGTCCAGGCCGACGTCACCGACGAGTCCCAGATCGTCCGTGCCGTACGGCAGGCCGTGCTGGCCTTCGGCGGGGTCGACCTGGTCGTCAACAACGCCGGGCTGTCGCTGTCCCGGTCGCTGCTGGAGACCACGGCCGACGACTGGGACCTCCAGCACGACGTGATGGCCCGCGGCTCGTTCCTGGTCTCCCGCGAGACGGCCCGGGTCATGATCGACCAGGCCATGGGCGGCGACATCGTCTACATCGCCTCGAAGAACGCCGTCTTCGCCGGGCCCGACAACGTCGCGTACGGCGCTGCCAAGGCGGACCAGGCCCACCAGGTGCGGCTGCTCGCAGCCGAGCTGGGCGGGCACGGCATCCGCGTCAACGGGATCAACCCCGACGGCGTGGTCCGGGGCTCGGGCATCTTCGCCTCCGGCTGGGGGGCCAACCGGGCCGCGGTCTACGGTGTCCCGGAAGAGAAGCTCGGTGAGTTCTACGCGCAGCGGACGCTGCTGAAGCGCGAGGTCCTGCCCGAGCACGTCGCCGCCGCGATCTTCGCCGTAACCGGAGGAGACCTTTCCCTCACCACCGGCCTCCATATCCCGGTCGACGCCGGGGTGGCCGCCGCCTTCCTGCGCTAGACCCGTCACGGCGTTCCTGCGCGCTCGGCCTGGACACTCACCGGCCGGGCGCCGTGGCAGATCTCCTCGGCGCCGACCTGGTGGAGGTCCACCCCTGGGGTGGATCGTCCCGATTGGCGGGTAAAGATGGGTATGTACGCTCAAATCGGGGTTCGTCACTTATTGGTGGCGTGGCGGGGGACGACGGGGCGGCGTAGAAGTGTCATGACGGCTTTGCCGACAAGGGTGTCCAGGCGGGTGCCGAACGGCCTGCCCGCGGAGGTGACCAGTTTCGTCGGGCGCCGCCATGAGCTGGCGGAGGTCAAGCGCCTGCTTTCCGGCTCCCACGTGGTCACCCTCACCGGCGTGGGCGGGGTCGGCAAGTCCCGCCTCGCCCTGCGGGCCGCCGTCGACCTGCGGCGGGCCTTCCCCGGCGGGGTCTGGCTGGTCGAGCTGGCCGAGCTGAGCGATCCCGGGCTGGTCGAGCATGCCGTGGCGGACGCCATCGGCCTGGCGGACTACTCCCGGCTTCCCGAGCTGGACAGGCTGATCGAGCGTCTGGCCGGGAGGCACGCCCTGATCGTGCTCGACAACTGCGAGCACCTGCTCACCTCCTGCGCCGTGCTCGTGGACGCCCTCGTGCGCTCCCTGCCCCACCTGCGGGTCCTCGTCACGAGCAGGCAGCCGCTGGGCATCGTGAGCGAGCAGACCGTGGCCGTGGCGCCGCTGCCGTTGCCCGTCGCCGACGGATCCCTGTCCACGGCCGAGTCGCTGGTGGAGTGCGACGCGGTCCAGTTGTTCGCCGAACGGGCCGCCGCGGTGCTGCCCGGCTTCACCGTGACGGAGGCCAACCAGGAGGCCGTGGCGGCGATCTGCCGGAGGCTCGACGGCCTGCCCCTCGCGATCGAGCTGGCGGCGGTGCGACTGCGCGCGCTGTCTGCCGAGCAGGTGCTGGAACGGCTGGACGACCGGTTCCGCCTGCTCACAGCCGGGTCGCGGGCGGCCCCGCCGCGTCAGCGTACGCTCCGCGCGCTGATCGACTGGAGCTACGAGCTGTGCACGCCCGGGGAGCGGCTGCTGTGGCAGCGGGCATCGGTGTTCAGCGGGGGACTCGATCTGGAGGCCGCCGAGGACGTCTGCTCGGGCGACGGCATCCGCACCGGCGAGATCCTCGACCTGGTCAGCGGTCTCGTCGAGAAATCCGTCCTGGTCAGGGAGGAGCAGCCCGGCTCCGTGCGCTACCGGCTGCTGGACACGATCCGCCAGTACGGCAGGGAGCGGCTGGCGGCCTCCGGCCGGATGGCCGATCTGCAGCGGCGGCACCGCGACCACTACTGCAGGCTGGCGGCGCGGGCGAGGGCGGAGATCTTCAGCTCCTCCCAGGTTGCCTGGCTGGCCGATCTCCAGCGCGAGCACGCCAACCTCCGGACGGCGCTGGAGTGGTCGTACGGCGAACCGGGAGAGGAGGGGACCGGCCTGGCCATGGCCGCCGACCTCTTCTACCACTGGGTCACCCGCGCCCACGTCAGGGAGGGCCGCGTCTGGCTGGATCAGGGCCTGGCCGCGGGCGCGGGACCGGAGGAGACCCGGGTCGTCGCGCTGTGGGCCGGCGCGTGGCTCGCGATGCTCCAGGACGACACGGAATCGGCGGCCGGGATGGTCGAGGAGAGCCGGGCCATCGCCCAGCGGCTCGGCCTGGAGCGGGCCCTCGCCTACGCCACGACGTGCTCCGGTGCGATCGCCATGCGCCGGGGTGATCAGAGCGCGGCGATCAAGCTGTTGCGGGAGGCGGCCGACGCGCACCGGGTCGTCGGGGACCCCGCCGGGCTGGCGCTCACCCTCATCCGGCTGTGCCACGCCCACTCCTTCATGGGGGACGGGGCGCTCGCCCGCTCGATCGGCGAGGAGTCCCTCGTCCTGTGCGAGACCCACGGGGACAGCTGGCATCGGGCGTACACCCTCATGGCGCTCGGCGTCGAGGCCTGGCGGGAGGGCGACTTCGCCCGCGCCGTCGCGCTGGAGAAGGACGGCCTCCGGTTCAACCGGATGATCAACGACATCCGCGGCGCGGGTCTGAACGTCGAGGTGCTCGCCTGGGTGGCCGCGAGTGAGGGCCGTTACGAACGGGCGGCACGCCTGCTCGGCGCGCTGGAGGTGGTCTGGCGGAGTCTCGGCGCCCAGTTGCCCGGATTCGAGCACCTCGCCCGCTACCACGACCAGTGCCGGGCCCGCTGCGTCGAGGCGATGGGAGACAGCGCCTTCCGCGCCGCGACGAGGCGCGGCTTCCGGCTTCCGTACAACGACGCGATCCTGTACGCGCTGCACGAGGAGGACGATCAGGGGAAGCGGCGCAAGCAGGGAGCGGCGGAGCGGCTGGCGCCGCTGACGCGCCGGGAGGCGGAGATCGCCGAGCTGGTGGCGCGCGGGCTGAGCAACAAGGACATCGCGTCGGCGCTGGTGATCTCTCAGCGGACCGCGGAGGGGCACATCGAGCACATCTTGAACAAGCTCGGCTTCAACTCCCGAGCCCAGATCGCCGCGTGGATGAGCGAGCGCACCCGCGAGGACTGACGCGGGGACCTGCCCGGGGACCTACGCCGCGAGGGCGGCGGGCAGCTCGAACCAGACGACCTTGCCGTCCGGCGTCCTGATGCCTCCCCAGCAGCAGGCGAGCACGTCGAGGAGCCGCAGGCCGCGCCCGCCCTCCTCATCGTCGTCGGCGTCGTGGAGCCGGGGCAGGGCGGTCTCGCTGTCCTCGACCTCGCAGCGCAGCAGGCCCTCGATCGCGGAGAGCGTGAGACGGATCGGCCCTCTGGCGTGCTCAAGCGCGTTGGTGACCAGCTCGCTGACCAGCAGTTCGGCGACGTCCAAGCGGTCTTCCATCCCCCACGCGGTCAGCCGGGCGCGGGTCAGGCGGCGGGCGGTCGCGGCCGAGCGCCCGTTGGGCGGGAGCCGCCACGAGGCCGTCCGGACTCCGGGGTCCTCCGCCAGGGTGACGACGATCTCACCGAGGCGGCGGCGGGCCTCCTGCCACCGCTCGGAGGCGGCGGCACGGCGCTCGGCTCCGGCGTCGTAGGCGTACGGGGCGGATCGGGTTTCGTAGTCCATGGCCGGCAGAAGTCCTGTCCCCGTCATGCCGCGCATCCCAGCAACTCCCTCGCTGGAATGCTGCGGCCGTCGGGCAGCAGCTCGCCGCTGTCATCGAAGAGCACGACGCCGTTGCAGAGGAGGCCCCAGCCCTGCTCGGGATGGAAGGCGACCAGACAGGCCGCCTCTCGGTCGGGGGCGTCGGCCGGCGGGCACTGAGGCTGGTGCTGGCACATGGTGGTTTCCCCTGGTTCCTGGTCTTATGGGGCATTCTTGACGACGTTTTCAGCATGCCACCCCCTGTCTGTGCCGCATGACGGGGAAAACCCCCGTATCGGTACCCATTCCTCCGTACGTAGGTAGTGCGCAGGCCAGCGTCGCGGCCCGGAGGTAGATCCTCGGCCCGTTTTCCCAGGTCGTACTGCATGGACGAGGAAAGAGACGGCCATCCGCCGGCCCGGGTCCGCGCCGGGACGGCCACCTCCGCCACCGGCGTCCGACCGGCACAGCGTGAGCACCGTCCCCGGGATCGCCTCGGCGTGAGCGCGGACGAGACGCTCACTAAAATCGCCTCATGAGCCCGAGGATCGCCACCGCCGAGAACGTCTCCCGAGAGCAGCTGCTCGACTTCCTGCGTGATCGCCACCGGGCGATCCTCATCACGTCGCGACGTGAGGGAGGCCCGCAGGCGTCCCCGGTGACCTGCGGCGTCGACTCCGAGGGCCGGATCGTGGTGTCCACCTATCCCGAGCGGGCCAAGACGCGCAACGCCCGCCGCGACGCCCGGGTCAGCGTGGTCGTCCTGTCCGACGACTTCGACGGGCCGTGGGTGCAGGTGGACGGCAC
The DNA here is from genome assembly GCF_040802045.1 of Microbispora sp. NPDC049125. Lineage (NCBI taxonomy): Bacteria > Bacillati > Actinomycetota > Actinomycetes > Streptosporangiales > Streptosporangiaceae > Microbispora > Microbispora sp. NPDC049125. The sequence continues at coordinate 209,155 of NZ_JBEZDW010000002.1, forward strand.
CGCCGAGGTGCTCGACCTGCCCGAGGCCCTCGAACCGCTGGTCGAGTACTACCGTTCGATCTCCGGCGAGCACCCCGACTGGGACGAGTACCGCGAGGCGATGAGCCGTCAGGGCAAGTCGCTGGTGCGCGTGACCCCGACAAGCTGGGGCCCTGTCGCCACCGGCGGCTTCCCCCCACGTCTCGCCTGACCGGCCGACCCTCGCAGTCACCCGCGTGTCAGCCGGTCCAGTCCAGTTCGTACACAGTGATCAGCTCAGCCGGTTCGTCGACGTGGAAGTGGATCACGCCGAAACCGCCGAATACAGCCTGCCGGTAGCCACGACGCCCGGGATATAGCACCTGGGCGTCCCATGGCTCGTCGACAAGATCGGCGGCCCGCTCGACCAGGGCCGTCAAGGCGTGGTCGGGGAGATCCTTCATTCGCGCCAGCACCGAGCCGGCGAGGGGCACGCGATAGCTCACCGGCGCCGTACCCGTGCCAACCGCTCCTCCCGGTCGGGGATGGCATCGTCGAGGGGGATGAACTCGCCGATGCCCTGGGCCGCCTCCTGAGCACGCTGCTCATACGTGGGGTCGGCGAAAGCAATCGAGTTCAACCACCACACCTCCGGCTTCGGCGGTGAGGGCCGCTCAAGACGGAAAAGGTCTCCTCTGCGCGTCCGCGCCGGCCTCCCCGTATTGGAGCCGCAACCGATGCCGACGGCGGCAGGCTCGGGCCGGCCGTGCGGATGCCCGCGCCTTGCCGAACAGGTCTGTTCGGACCGGATGGATCAGCGGCCACCCGGAAGGATGCCGGCGAGGCCGTGGCGGGGGGCGGGCATGCGGGAGCCCCGGCCCTTCACGCTCTGCCAGATGGCCCGGTTGAACACCTGCTCGTCCACCCGCTCCTCCTGCCGGGGCGGCTGCTTCGCCGAGGCCGCCGCCAGCGGCGCGTCCGGCGCGTTCCGCTCGTCGAACGGCTGGGCGGGCAGGATGGCGTCGTACGGCGTCATGACGGGACGGTCGGTGAACGACGCGGTCATCGGCGTGGCGGAGGCGTCGAAGCGGGTCATCGGGCCGATGCCCGCGATCAGTTCGATCGTGCGCAGCATCGACACCGTGCTGTAGAAGGTGGAGTCGACCCGGCCGGTCTGCGTGTACGGGCTGACGATCAGAGCGACCGTGCGGTGGGCGTCCACGTGGTCGGGGCCGTTCTGCGCGTCGTCCTCCACCACGAAGATCGCGGTCGAGGGCCAGAACGCCGAATGCGACACCGCGTCGACGAGCTGCCCGAGCGCGTAGTCGTTGTCCGCGACATACGCCTTGGGGACGGGCACGCCGGGCTTCGTGCCGGCGGTGTGGTCGTTGGGGAGCCGGACGAGCTCCACGGCGGGCAGCGTCCCCGAGCTCTCGTACGCCCTGAACTCCCTCAGCCACGCGCACATCCGGCCGATGCCGGTGGCCTCGTCGCAGTGATCGCTCTTCGACAGGTCGAACCCCGCGAACGTGGGATCGGTGTGGGCGGGCAGGTCGGGGTCGAGCGGGGCGGCCACCCCCTTGCTGGTCGTGTAGAACCCGTAGTTGCGGTAGGACACCCCCGCCGCCGCCAGCCGGTTCCACAGGTACGCGTCCCGGCGGTCGCGGCCGGGGGCCGTCGCCGGGTTGCCGCCCTCGTAGTCGTACGGGTGGCCGCGCCGCGAGTAGTAGGCCGGCCAGGTCTGCTCGGTGTACGCGTTGGAGTTGGCGGCCGTCGACCAGCTCCACCCCTGGGCGCTGATCTCCGCGTCGGCGTAGAAGTCGTCGAGCGTCACGAACCGGCGGGCCAGCTCGCGGGTGTTCGGGGCCGACGTGTCGCCGAAGAGGGTCAGGCGCGGGTCGCCGTCCCCTTTGCCGAGGTCGCCGAGCACCTGGTCGTACGTGCGGTTCTCCCGGACCACGTAGATCACGTGCTTGATCGGGGTGGGTGCGCCGGGCCGCGCCGGGACGACCCCGCCGCCGTCCCGGGAAACGGCGGCCGGTGTGTTGGCGGCCACCTGGCGGGACCACTCGGCCAGCCGTCCGGGGTCGGCGACGCCTGAGATCACCGACAGCGTCCCCCGGAGCATCGAGTCGATGTGCCTGTGGGAGGCGGGGTCCGCGCCCGCGTTCGGGCCCGCGCCCAGCCCCTTGGCGTTCGTGACGAGCAGCCGGTCGCCCACCGCCTGGACCGAGGTGGGATACCAGCCGGTGGGGATCCGCCCCAGCGTCCGGCCGTCCTCGGCGTCGAGAACCGCCACGTCGTTGGTGCCCGAGTCGGCCACGTACAGGACGCGCTCGTCCGGGGAGAGGGCGACGGCGGCGGGATTGCCGCCCACCTCGGCCGCCGGGCCCGGCCGCAGGTCGAACCGGCGGATCACCCGGTTCCCGGCGGTGCCGATCACGTGGACCTCGTCGCTGTCGGACGCCGCCACATAGAGACGCCGCCCCGAGCGGTCGAGCACGGCCTTGTTGGGATGGGTGCCGACCCGCAGTGTCGCGGTGACGGCCAGGGCCCTGAGGTCCACCACGCTCACGGTCGCCGCGCCCTGGTTCGTGACGTACGCGGTCGCGCCGTCCCGCGACACCGTGACGCCGTACGGATTGTGGCCCACGGGCACCGCCCGTACGGCTCCCGTGGCCGTGTCCACGGCGTAGAAGGCGTCCGCGAGCTGGCCGGCGACGTAGATCGTCTCGCCGCCGGGGGAGACGGCGAGCCCGGCCGGGAACGCCTTCTTCCCGGCGGGGAGAGGGAAGGGCTCGGTCTCCGCGAGCCGCCCGGCGGACACGTCGAACACGCGGATCTTGTCGTTGCCCCCGGCGCTCGCGTAGGCCCGCGTGCCGTCCGGGCTCCACGCCACTCCGGCGTACAGCGCCTCGGGCCTGCCGTACGGGAGGGTCTGGGTGACCTGGCCGGTCGCCGTGTCGACGACCTGGAGCGACTGCTTCCCCTTGCCGTCGTTGGTGACCAGCATCCGGGAGCCGTCCGGGGACAGGGCCGAGGCGAGCGGGAGCGGCCCGAGGGCCACCTGCGCGCCGGCCGGAGTGATCCGGTAGCCGCCGGGCGTGACACCGGTGCCGTCGCCGCGCGGGCCGGGCGGGTCGCCCCCCGCGACGCCGTACGCCGCCCCGCCGCCCGCCAGCAGAACGGCGGCCACGACGAGGCCGGTGAGCCGTCTCGACCGGCTGTGCACCGGTGCCTCCTCTCCGGGCACCACCGCGTCTCGCGCCGTACGGCGAGCCGCGCGGCGATGACCACCGCGGACGCTATCCGGAGGCGTTCCCCGGTCATGTCCGCGAAGGGGCAAAGATCAGGTCAAAGCTTGCGCGACCGCTGGGAATCACCCGTTCAGTGCCGCTTTCTGGAAGTCGCCGGGGCTGAGGCCGTAGCAGCGGACGAACCAGCGCGTCAGGTGGCTCTGATCGGCGAAGCCGGACCGGGCGGCCGTCTCGCCGAGCGGCACCCCACGGGCGATCAGACGTCGCGCGGCCCGCAGCCGCAGCAGCCGCTGGTAGTCGCTGGGCGGCATGCCGTACACCTCTTTGAAGGCCCGGTAGACGGCGAACCTGCTGCGACCGGTGACGGCGGCCAGCTCGCCGGCGCTCACCTCGCCCAGGTAGGCGTCGTGCAGGTGCCGCCGGACCGTGTGCGCCACCCGCCGGGCGTCCCCCGGTGCCGTCGCCGCCGGCTCCATGCTCCGTACGGCGGCCCGCCGGACGATGGAGGCGACCGTGGCGGCGAGCGCCTCCTGCCTCCGCAGAGCGGTGGCGTTCCCGAGCAGCGCGCGATGCAGGGCCAGCAGGTTCCGGGCGAGGAGCGGGTCGCGGACCACGGGCTCGGGGAAGAGCGGAGGCCCGGACGGGCGGCCCGTCATGTCGGCGAGGACGTCGGTGACCAGCTCGGGGCCGATGTGGATCATCCGGTAGGTGAACCCCAGCTCGTCGGCGGCGTGGCCGTCGTGCGGGTCGTCGGGGTTGAAGGCCATGACCATGCCCGAGCCGCTGACGTGTGAGCCGCCGCGGCAGGTGAACGCCTGCGCGCCGTCCTCGGTGACGCCGAAGGAGTACGTCTCGTGGCTGTGGCGGTGGTAGACGTGCCGCACGAAGTGGGCGTGCATCGCCTCAAGCGGCTGGTCGGCCGAGCGCCAGTAGCTGCTCCAGTCCTGTTCGGCCACCCCTTCATTGTGCTCGTGCGGGATTGTGCTCGTGCGGGGGCGCACCAGCGTTCAAGACTCCCGTGCCGGGGCCGGGCCAGCCTGGCCCCATGCGTTTCGACACCAAGATCGGCATCGTGGTCCGCGACGACCTCGCGGTGTGGCAGAGGCTCAACGTCACCGCGTTCCTCGCGAGCGCCGTGGCCGGCGGGGTCCCCGGTTTGATCGGCGAGCCCTACGAGGACGGCTCGGGCACCGTTTACCTGCCGATGATCCGCCAGCCGGTGCTCATCTACGCGGCCGGCGCCGACGGGCTCGCCCGCGTACGGGCCCGGGCGGTCGAGCGGGGGCTGGACACCGCCGTCTACATCGAGGAGATGTTCAAGACCGGCAACGACGCCGACAACCGCGCCGCCGTCCGGGCGGTCACGGCGGACGAGATGTCCCTGGCCGGCCTGGCCGTCCACGGTCCTCGCAACCCCGTGGACAAGATCCTCAAAGGCCTCCCGCTCCATCCCTGAACGCCGGTTCATTGGAGGGGATGCGCGTTCGCCTCAAGATTCCGATAATCGGGATGACCATCGCTGGGCGACTTGAGGATCTCCGTGGCATATTTGGCTTCCACTCCCGCCTTCGGGGACTTCCAGCAGAATCTCGGCTATGCGCGGCAGCTTGTCGAAGGTGGACGGCTGCTGTCGGACCTGGCGGTCACCTCCTTCGACACGGAGGACCTTTTTCGTGCCGCATGGGTGCAGGCCGTGGCAGCTCTGGATCACTGGGTGCACGAGGAGATCTATCACCGGGCCGTGGTCATCGCTCAGAAGCGAGGAGGCGTCAAGCCTCGCAGGTTTCTGGAGTTCGACATTCCGATGGAGCTCTTCGAGAACGTCAGCCTGGGCACGATGTCATTGGAGGCGGCGTTCCGGGGGCATCTGCGTAAGACGCTGGGGTGGCGGTCGTATCAGAACCCCGGCAAGATTCGCGAAGGCTTCGCGCTGGTCAGCGATGTGCAGCTCTGGACGAAGGTCGCGAAGATCCTCTCCGATGAGCGGGCGGACGGCGAGCCGATCACGCAGAAGGTGGTCATCGACGAGATGACCCGGATCGCCGGACGGCGGAACAAGATCTCCCATGAGGCGGACCGCGATCCGGACCGCCCGGGAAAGAAGCTCGGCATCGGCGCCGAGGAGACGCGGAAGGTCATCGACTGGCTGGAGGGCGTGGCGGCCGCCATCCTGGTCGCGCTGGACGGGCCGCCCAAGGAGCGTTCGGCCGCCGATCTGCGGGCGCAGGAGGCGGACCATGAGCCCGAACCGGAGCTTTCCACGGACCTGTTCCACGGTGAGGAGCGCTACTTTCAGCGGCTGCGGCATTCGAGCGGAGAGCCCGTCGAGCACGCCGTGCTCATGCTGCTCGATTGGTGGCGGAGTCGTGGCGGACAGGTCCGGTACGGACGCGATGGCGCGTCCTGCACACCGGTGATCCGGCGTGATGGCAAGACGCTCAACATGGTGCGCTTCTATCCCAAGACGGTGGAGGTTCCCTTCGGCGCTCTCAAGAGCAGGCGGCCGTTCGACCAGCCGGCGTTCCGGGAGGAGTTGCGGCAACGGCTCAACGAGGCGCCGGGAGTGGACATCGGCTCCGACAAGCTCGATCTCTACCCTTCCTTTCCCATCACCCTGCTCCTGAAGGCCGCTGTCGTCAGCACGGTGATCGACACGCTCGTGTGGTTCACGGAGCGCGTGGGGGACGCCGGGCCGACCGCATAGTGCGGGTCGGAAAGGCTCGGCGGCCTCGGCGGCACGGGCCCATCGAGGCCGCCGGCTTCCCAGGGCCGGGGCATGAGCGCGTGAGCGGCTACTGGACGTTGCGGATGGTGCCGCCGTCGACGCGGAGGGTAGCGCCGCTGACGTAGTCGGCGTGCGGGCTGGCGAGGTAGACGACGGCGGCGGCGATCTCCTCGGGCCGTCCGAACCGGCCGATGTCGTTCGACCCCCAGTCCTCGGCCGCCGCGTGCTCGATCTCCTCCCAGGTCGTGCCCCACCCCTGCGCGGGCGCGACCGTGGTCAGCAGCTCCTTGAGCGCGTCGACCAGGATCGCGCCCGGGGCGACCACGTTGGAGGTGACCCCGCTGCCCTTCAGCTCCCGCGCGAGGGAGACCGCCAGGTTGTGCCGGGCCGCCAGCGTGGCGTTGTAGTGCGGCAGCGCGGCGATCGGCTGGGTCGCCAGGCCACCTCCGATCTGGATCACTCGCCCCCATCCGCGCTCGCGCATCTGGGGCACGAGCCGCTGGATCATCCGTACTCCGGAGATCACGTTGGTCTCGTAGGCCCGAGCCCAGACCTCCGGCGTGGCGTCGGCCCAGGACAGGTGGTCGTAGGCGCCGGCGTTGTTGACGAGGATGTCGACCGGGCCGCCGGCCAGCGCTTCCCGCGCGACCGCGTCGGCGCCCTCGTCGTCGGCGAGGTCGCCCACCGCCACATCGGCCCGCCCTCCGGACGATCGGATGGTCTCGGCGACGGCGGTGGCGCGGGCCTCGTCGCGGCCGTGCACCACGACCTCGACTCCCTCGTCCGCGAGCATCAGGGCGGCGGCCTGGCCGAGCCCCGCGCTCGACCCTGTGATCAGCGCCCGCTTGCCGGTCAATCTCATATCCATGTCATGTCCTTCTTGTCGATCGTCACATGTCTCCGGCCTGTCAGGCTTGGGCCGGTGTCAGGTCCTCGTGCCGCGGCGCGGCGCCGTCCGCGCCGGGAGAGCTCGTCGCCTCGTGGCGTCCGGCGCCGCCGCGGGGGACGAGGAACGCCACGGCCACGGTCACCGCGGAGACCACGGTCAGCAGCAGGAAGCCGTGGGTGAAGCCGGACTCGTACGGCAGGCCGTCGGGCCGCGGATGTCCCGTGATGACGGAGCTGACGACCGCGGTGCCGATCGAGCCGCCGATGGTGCGGATGTTGGCGTTCATGCCGCCCGCGGCGCCGGTCTGCCGCGCCGGCACGCTCTGCACGATCAGGTTGGTCATCGAGGCGTAGGCGAGGCCGAGTCCCAGCCCGAACAACCCGGTGGCGAGCGCGACCTGCCACGGCTGGTCGTGGAAGGCGGTGAACGCGGCGCAGGCGACGGCGCCGCACGCCGAGCCCCACACGAGCTGCGCCTTGGGGCCGACGACCGAGGTGATCGGGCCGCTGACGGTCCCAGCGACCGCCATCGTGACGAGCATGGGCAGCATCAGCAGCCCGGCGCCGGTGATGCTGGAGCCGAATCCGTAACCGGCGGCCCGCGGGATCTGCATGAACTGCGGCAGGAACGCGAAGGCGGCGAACATGCCGCCCCCGAACAGCAGCGCCACCAGGTTGGTCGTCCACACCGCGGGCAGCCGCATCACGCGCATGTCGATCAACGGATGGAGGGAGCTCAGCTCCACCGTGATCCATGCGGCGAAGCCGATGACGGCGGCGGCGAGCAAGCCGATCACCTTGGGTGAGCTCCACCCCCACGAGGTGGCCTCGCTCAGTGGGACCAGCAGCGCCACCAGCCATCCCGACAGAAGTACGGCGGCGAGCCAGTCGACCCGTCCCGGCGTGCGCACGGGCGACTCGGGGACGTACCGGTGCGCCAGGACGGCGGTCGCCGCCACGATGATCATCGGGATCCAGAACAGCCATCGCCAGCCCAGCGCGCCGACGATCGGGCCGGCCAGCACAATGCCCAGCCCGCCGCCCACCGCGATGACGGCCGACAGGCCGCCGATCGCCGAGGACACCCGTGCGGGAGGGAACTCGTCGCGGACGATCCCGAACGACACGGGGAACACCGCCCCGCCGAGCCCCTGGATCACCCGCCCGATGATCAGCACTCCGATGTTCGGGGCGAGCGCCGCGACCAGGCATCCGAGCGCGATGGCGGCGAGCGCGACGAGCAGCGTCCGCTCCTTGCCGATCATGTCGCCGATCCGGCCCATGAGCGGGGTGGCGACCGACGCGGACAGCAGCCACGCGGTCAGCACCCAGGTCACCGTGCTCTGGCTGGTGTGCAGGTCGTGCTGGATGGTCGGCAGCACCGGGCTGACCAGAGACTGCAGTGTCGAGAACGCGGCGGCGGCGGCCGCCAGGACCATGAAGGTCAGCCGTGTTGAAGAGGTCTTGCGTGCCATGAAAGGCCCTTCGAGATGGTCGCGCCGCGGTGATGCGGCCGACGTCCGCTCCCGCGGATGGACGTCGCGGGGCAGCGGCCTTGCCTGTTAAAGTTGAGGGGTGCCTCCACATTAGCGGAGGGGTGCCTCCGGTACAAGTCGTGGGAGGAAATCGTGGCGGACAAGCCGGTCACAGGGCCCGCCGTCGCCGTACGGCGCCCGCAACGGGCCGACGCGCGGCGCAACTTCGACGCGTTGCTCGAAGCCGCGCGGGAGGCGTTCGCGCAGCACGGCACCGAGGCGTCGCTGGAGGACATCGCCCGCCGCGCGGGCGTGGGCATCGGCACGCTCTACCGCAACTTCCCGACCCGGCAGGACCTGTTCGAGAGCGTGTACGTCGGCGAGGTCGAGGAGCTCTGCCGCGCTGCCGAAGACGTGGCCGGGCTGCCGCCCTGGGAGGCGCTCGCGGCCTGGCTGCGCCGCTTCGTGACCTACGCCGCCACGAAGCGGGCCGTATATGAGGCGCTCAACCGCGACTCGGAGATGTTCCGGTCCTGCCGGGTCGCGATGTACGCGGCCGGAGAGCCCCTGCTGGCGCGGGCCAAGGAGGCCGGTGAGGTGCGCCCGGATATCGGCTTCGACGACGTGCTGCGCATGATCAACGCGATCAGCGCCGCCGCCTTCGCCGACGACGCCCAGCGTGAGCGGGTGCTGGAGATGGCCCTCGACGGCGTGCGCGGCGGCACGCGGACGAACGGCCGGGCCTGAACCGGGAGGGGCGTCAGCTCGCGAAGCCGAAGATGGCGGCGAGCATGCCCCGGACGTCGGCGAGCCGTGCCGTCGGGAGGTCGCCGACCTTCTCCTTCAGCCGGCCGCTGTGCACGGTGGTGATCCGGTCGACCATCGCCGCCCGGCCGCCGCCGACGTCGATGGAGAACGCGGTCAGCGCGCTCGCCATGTCAGCCGACTCCACGTACGCGGTGAGGGCGTTGTCGCCGTACAGGGTGTGGTAGAAATCGCCGGACACGATGAGGCGTACCTCTTCGCGGTCGGCCAGCCGGACCGTCCAGAGCTCCCCGAAGCGGTGGGTCACGCGGCCGCCCCCGCCTCTCCGCGCTTGTCCTTCAGCGCCTTGTCCGTGTCGGCGCGCATCGCGGCCTCGTCGGCCTCCTGGGCGGCGATGCCGGGGGAGCCGTAGAACGCGGCCCTGCCCGCCTGGTCGTGGCCGGCGGCGATCTCCCGGAGGAGCCCCCGTTCGATCACGGCCGACAGGCTCAGCCCGTTCGCCTCGGCGTGCGCCCGGGCCTTCTCCAGGATCCACGGGGCGATGCTGATCGACGTCTTGTCCTTCGCCATACCCGGAGTGTACCTAGCGCGTAATACTCGCGGTAGGAGTTGACGGAATCCACACCTCGGCGCCGGGAGTGTCCTGGACGAAAACCGTTTGTCCGGCCCGGAACGGGGTGGCTATCGTCGGGCATTCCGCTGCGAAAGGTGGCCATGAGCACGCTCGACTCCGTCGTCACGTCCGAGCTGAAGATCCGCCGTCTGGGCGCCGGCGACCTGGAGGCCTGTCTCGCCCTCGCCGCCGACCGTGACTGGGGGCGGGAGGACCGCAAGTGGCTGCTGCTCCTCCAGCACGGCGAGGGATACGGGATCGACGACCCGCTGGGCGGGCTGGCCGGCACGGTGGTCCTCACCCGCTTCGCGGACACGGCCGTCGCAGTCAGCATGATGCTCGTCGCGGCCCGCTATGCCCGGCAGGGGCTGGGACGGCGGCTGATGAGCCATGCGATCGCCCAGTCGGGCGACGCGGTGATCTTCCTGTACGCCACCGAGCAGGGCCGCCCGCTCTACGAGAAGCTCGGCTTCGAGACGGCCGCCGTCGCGGAGGCGCGCTGGGGCCGGTTCCAGCCGGACGGCCTTCCGCCGCGGTCACGCCTCGCCGGTCCGGGTGACCTGCCCGCCATGCTCCATCTCGACCTCGAGGTGTTCGGGGCCGACCGCGCCTTCCTGGTCGAGAAGCTCCTCACCTTCGCCGACGAGGTGCGGGTCGTGGAGGAGGGCGGCCGGATCACCGGCTACGCCGCCGCCTGGCCCAACATGGACACGACGGTCGTCGGGCCCGTGGTCGCGCGGGACGCCGGCGGGGCGCGCGCGCTCATCGCCGACCTCGCCGGCCGTACGGACGGCCCGATGCGTGTCGAGCTGGACCGGGACCGGCCGGAGATGATCGACTGGATCGCCGGGCGGGGCGTCCCGCAGGCGTTCTCGACGTCGTTCATGGTCCACGGCGGCCGGCCCATGCCGGGGGACCGGACCCGCCTGTTCGCCCCGTTCATGGTCGCCCTCGGCTGAGCGGGCCCGCGTTCCTAGGATGGGGGGAACGCCGACGTCATCGGGGGGCCTGCCATGACCGCACGACCGCCGCTTCCGCCGTTCACCGAGGAGAGCGCGAGGCAGAAGGTGCAGGCGGCGGAGGACGCCTGGAACACGCGGGATCCCGAGCGGGTCGCGTCCGCCTACACGGAGGACTCCGTGTGGCGCAACCGGGACGAGTTCCTGACCGGCCGCCAGGAGATCATCGGGTTCCTGCGGCGCAAGTGGGAGCGGGAGCTCGACTACGTCCTCCGCAAGGATCTGTGGTCGTACGGCGGGGACCGGATCGCGGTGCGCTTCCAGTACGAGTGGCACGACGCGGAGGGCCGGTGGTGGCGCAGCTACGGCAACGAGCTGTGGGAGTTCACCCCCGAAGGCCTGATGAGGCGCAGGGAGGCCAGCATCAACGACGTCTCCATCGCTGAGGGCGACCGCCGTTTCCACGGGCCCCGCACCCCGGACGAGCACGGCGCCGGCTTCCCGCTGAGGTGACGGGCCCGGCCGCCGGCGAGAGCCGCCGCTGGGAAGGGGCCTCGCGTCCCGAAACCGCAACGACCGGATGATCGCCGCCCGTCTCGCTGGGCCTCCTGCGTAGGCTCGTCGCAGGATCAGTTCGGCGGAGGTGCGGTGAGACTCGATCCGGCGGGACCGGCGACGGCGCCGCGCCTGGCCCGGCTGGTCGCCGTCGTCGTCAGCCTGGGGTTCTCCTTCGGGGGAGTCATCGGCGTCGCCGACTCCGATCAGCCGGCCCTCACCAAGGCGACCGCGATCGCACTGCTGGCGGCCCTGCTCGCGCTGCACCTGTACAACTGCGTGCACCGCTCAGGCGGCCGCAGGCCGAAGGGCTGGCGATGGACCCTGGCGGCCCAGGCCGTCCTCACCGCCGTGGGGATGATCGGCTTCGCCTCCACCTGGTACGGCAACTCGGGATTCCTCGCGGCGGCCCTGTTGCTTCTGGTCCGCCCGGCCGCGGCGGCCTGGGCCGGTTTCGCCCTCGTCCTGGTGATGCAACTGCTGTCGGCCCTCGCCGTACGGCCGACCGCGGCCGAGGCGCTCTACCTCGTCGTGGGGCACACGGCCTTCGTCGGGATCGCGCTGTACGGCGTGGCCAGGCTGGCGGACCTGGTCGCCGACCTGCGGGCCACCCGCACCCGGCTCGCGGAGGCGGAGGTCGCCCGGGAGCGGCTGGCCTTCGCCCGGCGGCTCAACGAGCGGGTGGCGGCGCGCCTGCGAGATGTCGTCCGGCAGGGCGAAGGCGTCCTGGAGACCGGCGATCCTCAAGCGGCGCGGGAGCGGCTGGACGGCAGTCTGAACATCGCCCGTGAGGCTCTGAACGAGACCAGATCCGTCGCGCACTCGCACCGCTCGGAGAGGCCGGCCGGGTGGCGGCCGGTCGCCGACGATCTCACCACGACCGCGGTCGCGCTGCTCGGGGTCGCGACCGTCTGCCTGATGATCGTCCCGGGGGCCGTGCGGTACGCCGCGAGAGGGCAGATGACCGGCCCGCAGGTCGCGCTGCTGGTCGCCTGCCTGGCCGCGTTCGTCGCGCTCTACCTGCGCAACTGCACGCCCGGCGAGGACGAGGGGAGGCCCGGCGGCTGGGGGTGGACCCTCGGCGCCCAGGTCGTGCTGGCCGCCGCACCGGTGGCCGTCTTCGGCCTCCAGACCTGGCACGTCACGTACTTCCTGCCCGGCCTCACGGCGGTGCTGCTGCGTGGCGCGGTCAGGTGGGCGGTGACGGTGCCGCTGGTCTTCCAGGACGCGATCTTCCATCTGTGGGGGGCCGGGCTGGGCGATCCGGGCCCGCGGGGAAACCTCTACGAGGCGGTCTGGGCCGGCGAGCGCGCCCTGGTCGTGTACGGGCTGGTGCGGATGGCGCGGCTGACCATCGAGCTGAGGGCGGCCCGGGCCGAGCTCGCGAGGACCGAGGTGGCGCGGGAGCGGCTGAGGTTCGCCCGCGATCTTCACGACCTGCTCGGATTCAGCCTGTCCGTCATCGTCTTGAAGAGCGAGCTCGCCTTCCGCCTGCTCGGCAGGGATCCGGAACGGGCCGCTCGCGAGCTGTCCGAGGGGCTGGCCGCGGCGCGGCAGGCGCTGGCGGACATCGAGTCGGTCGCGGCCGGCTATCGCCGGATGTCGCTCGCCGCCGAGTCCGAGTCCGCGCGCGAGGTGCTGCGCGCCGCGGGCGTCACGGTGAGCGGGACCGTGAGCCCGGTACGGCTGCCCGCCGAGGTCGACACCGTGCTGGCCACCGTTCTGCGCGAGGGGGTGACCAACGTGCTACGGCACAGCGCTGCCCGGCGCTGCGTCCTGGAGGCCGCGCACTCCGGCCGCGTGGTGCGGCTGCACCTCATGAACGACGGGGTCCCGCCGGCCACGACGGGCGCCCGTACCGGGACCGGTGTCGGCAACCTCACCGAGCGCGTGCGCGAGCTGGGCGGCAGGCTCACCACCGAGATCACGGACGGGACCTACCTCCTCCTCGCCGAGGTGCCCCTAGAGCCAGCCCTCGTCGGTGGCGATGCGGATCGCGTCGACGCGGTTCCTGGCGTTCAGCTTCAGGACGGCGGAGGAAAGGTAGTTGCGGACCGTCCCCCTGGTCAGCGATAGCCGTTCGGCGATCTCGTCCGGCTCGGCCCCGGTGGCGGCGAGCCGCAGCACGTCGGCCTCCCTGGCGGCGAGGGGGCTGCGCGCCGCCTGGAGCGCGGCGAGCGCGAGCTGCTGGTCCACCACCTGCTCCCCTGCGGCCACCGCGCGGATGGCCTTGACCAGATCCTCCGGCGGTGAGTGCTTCAGCAGGAACCCGGAGACTCCGGCGGCGAGGGCGCGGCGCAGGTAGCCGGGCCTGGCCATGCCGGTCAGCACCAGGGCGCGGCAGCCGGGCACCCGTTCACGCAGGTCGCGGGCGGCGCTCAAGCCGTCGAGACCGGGCAGATCGATGTCGATCACCGCCACGTCGGGACCCGCGGCGGCGGCCGCGGCCACGACGTCGTCGCCGCGCTCCACAGCGGCCACCACGACCAGGTCGTCCTCGAGGCCGAGCACGGCGGACAGGGTCTCCCGCAGGATGCGGACATCCTCCGCGATCATTACCCGGATCACGGCCACCCCTGTGAATCCTTCAGAAGGAACTGCTGAACGTGGCACTACCGGCCCCGGCGCCGGTGGGCGAATCTAACAGAGCAACCTATCGCGAGGTCGCGGCCCCGGCTCCACCCCACCTGCACCGACCGCCCGTCTCGCCCCATCGTTCCGCTCGACCGCCCGGCCGGCGCGGACGCCGACAGGAGGAACCGCATGCCCACCCAGATCTACGTCAACCTGCCCGTGAAGGATCTCGGCACGTCGGAGAAGTTCTTCGGCGGGCTGGGGTTCTCCTTCGATCCGCGCTTCGCGGACGAGAACATGCTCTGCATGGTCGTCGAGGACGGCATCTACGTGATGCTGCTGACCGAGGCCTACTTCGCCACCTTCACCGGCAAGGACATCGCCGACGCCACCAAGACCACGGAGTCGATCATCGCTCTGGGCGTCGAGAGCAGGCAGCGGGTCGACGAGCTGGTCGACAAGGCGCTCCAGGCCGGATGCACTCCCTCCAAGGAACCGCTGGACCTCGGGTTCGTCTACACCCGCGGGTTCCACGACCTCGACGGGCACACGTGGGAGGCGACCTTCCTGGACCCGTCCGCGCTCGCGGGGTAACCGGGCTGAGGAGAGGTTCGCCCACGGCCTCAGGGCGGGCCTGACCGACCGGGTCGCGGGCCTGGTCGCCCACGCCGGATCACGCTGTCTCCGGGGGCGCTTCCGCCGTTTCCCGCGGCTCCCAGCCCGGCTGGGCGAGGGGGATGCGCAGCACGAAGCGCGCGCCGCCGGCGATCCCCTCGTCGACGGACATGCTTCCGTGGTGGGCCTGCGCGATCTCCCGGGCGATGGCGAGGCCAAGCCCCGTGCCGCCGTGGTCGCGGCTGCGCGCCGTGTCCAGCCGGGTGAAACGCAGGAAGACCGTCTCCCGGTCGGTCGCGGCGATCCCCTCGCCGTCGTCGTCGACCGTCAGCTCCGCGCTGTTCGCCGTGCTTCGCACGTGCACCCAGATGTCCCGCTTCGCATGTCGCCGGGCGTTGTCGAGCAGGTTCCCCAGGGCGCGGCGAATGTGGTCGGGCACCGCGTACACGAAGACGCCGGGGTGCAGACATGGCTGGATCCGCGGGGCCTGCGCCGCCCGCGACGCCGGTGAGAGCCTGAGCAGCTCACCCCTGACCAGCTCCGCGAGGTCGATACGGACCAGCGCCTCCGGCGGGTGGGCGCCGAGCCGGGCGAGGAGCAGCAGATCGCTCGCGATGCTCTCCAGCCGGTCCACGTCGCCCAGCGCGCCCGCCAGCACGACCGACATGTCCGACTCGTCGGGGTGGAGCTGTGCCTCCTCGAGCTGGGTACGCAGCCCGGCGATGGGGGTCCACAGCTCGTGGGACGCGTCGGAGGCGAACTGGCGCTGCCGGCTGAGCATCCCTTCCAGGCTCCGTCTGGCCCGATCCAGCCGGCCCATCGTCGTGTTGATGGTGCGGGCGAGCCTGGCGATCTCGTCGTCCCCCGGCGGCTCCGGCACCAGGCTGCTGCGGTCATCCGCGTTGATCAGGGCGAGCTGGGCGCGGATCGCCTCGACGGGGCGCAGGGTCCGGCCGGTCACCCTCCAGGTCGTCCAGGTCGCCAGTGCGATCAGACCGGTGACCTGGATCGCGAAGAAGGCGTCGAACATGCTCGTCGAGACCAGGCCCGGAACCCGGCTCCCGGCGAAGACCGCGGGAGAGCCGCGCGCCGCCCACGCCAGCACCGCCGCCAGCCGTACGCAGCCCACCTGGGGTGTGGAGCAGGTCTGCACGTCCTGGCGCGGCTCCTGCGGGGTCGGCCACTTCGAGGTCAGCGGAGGCAACGTCCTGGCGGCGGCGGACGAGGCGAGGACGCGGTGGTCCGAAGAGACGACCTGGACGAGGTCGGCCCCCGAGACCTGCGGGACGATGAGGCCCTGCGACCGTCCCGTGCGGACGTCGGCCGCGGTGATGTCCGCCTGCCTGCGGGCGTTGCGCCACTCCATCCCGGCCAGCCGCTGGCGGGCCAACGCGGCTGTGAGGATGCCCGCCGGCACCAGCAGGAGCACCGACAGGCAGGCGACGAGCAGGGTCACCCGGCCACGGATCGATCGCGGACGCAGCCGGACGCGTCTCGCTGTTCTTGTCAGCCCGATCAGCACCGCTGCTCGTCGGGGGACGGCATGACGAACTGCTCGTCCTCGGTCTGCGCGGTCCCGCGGCCGGGACCGGTGAACCTGCGGGGAAGCACGGCCCCGCCGGCGATCGCCACCCAGAGCAGAACGCCGCCGAGGACCAGGAGCAACATCTCTCCCTGGCCTACGGCTATGCCGAAGAGGAACATGGCGTGCTCTTCTCTTTCGGGGATCACTCCGGCGCTGTGTCGGGGGCCGGAGGGGCGCCCGAGGTGGACGCTGAGCCCATTGTGTGCCTTGACCTGCGTAAAGCGGCAGGCTACGGACTTCCTGGGACTCGCCACCCTGGGTGCAGCAGGACCACCCTAAGAGGGATGAATCGGCCGTAAGGTGACAAAATGGACAGCAATCGACTACTAGGGGACTTCCTTCGCGCTCGCCGCGAGGCCACGGGTATCGAGGACGTCGGCCTCATCGCGGGGGGGCGTCGCCGCACCCCCGGGCTGCGCCGTGAAGAGGTCGCCATGCTGGCCGGCGTCAGCATCGACTATTACATACGGCTGGAACAAGGACGGGAGCGCCGCCCCTCGGAGCAGGTCCTCAACGCCCTCGCCCGGGTCTTCTCCCTCGACGCCGCGGCGGCCGAGCACATGCACGAGCTCGCGCGTCCCCGGCCGCGGCATCAGCAGCCGGCGCACCGGAGGGAGCAGGTGAGCCCCGCCCTCCTGCGGTTCCTGGACAAGTGGGACCACACCCCGGCGTTCATCCTCGACCGCTACCTGGACATGCTCGCGAGGAACAAGATGGCCGACGTCCTCTACGAAGGCCTGCACCACAACGACAACATCCTCCGCCTCACGTTCCTCAACCCCGACTCGGCCGGGTTCTACCTCGACTGGCAGGAGACGGCGTACTCCAAGGTCGGGCAGTTGCGCGCGTCGGCGGGGACCGACCCGGACGATCCCTACCTGCCCGAGCTCATCGAGGAGCTCTCGCAGAGCGAGGAGTTCCGGCGGATATGGGCCCGCCACGACGTGCTGCCGAGGACAAACGAGATGAAGCGGTTCCGCCACGCCATCGCGGGCGAGATGACCCTTTCGTACGAGTCGCTCACGGTGAACAGCGCCCCCGGCCAGCAGCTCGTCATCTTCCAGGCGGAGCCGGGAAGCGCTTCCGAGCGCGCGATGGCCATGCTGGGGGAGATGGCCGGCTCGCCGCTGACAGGCCCGCCTCGCGTCCTGACGGGCGCTCAGCCGCAGTCCTACTGGTGAGCGTCGCCCTCCTCGGCCTGAATCGTCAGGGGAGGGCGGCGTGAGCTCCATCTCGTGGCCTCGTTCGATCAGGGCGCGCTACACGATGGTGGTGGCCGCGCTGTCCCTGGTCTTCCTGGTCACCGTGGGCGCCTGCCTCGACGTGGTGGTCCGGTACAAGATCCAGGACGAGTCGTACCAGGAGACGGAGCGGATCGCCACCCAGTGGAGCGCGGCCGTGCGCGACGGGAACGTGCCCCGGGTGATCCCCGCACCGGCCCGGGTCGACCTCATCCAGGTCGTCGACCCCCACGGCCACGTGACCAGCGCGAGCAAGGCGGCGTCGCGGTCGTCGCCGCTGACGGACGTACGACCTCCCCCGGACGACCGGTTCCAGGCCGTCAACACCTGCCAGCGGGGCAGCCGCTGCGACATGATCCTTGCGCTGCGCGTCACACCCGACGCCAAGTCGCTCTACGTGTACGCCGGGCTCCGGGAGCCGGCGATCCTCGCCCACCACGTGCTGGAGCTCGGCATCGCCGCCTCGGCCATACTCGTGCTCGGCCTGGTCACCTGGCTCGCCTGGATCATCGTGGGCCGCACCCTGCGCCCGGTGGAGTGCATCCGGGCGCAGCTGTCCGAGATCACCGCCAGCGACCTCAGTCTCCGGGTGCCCCTGCCTCCCGGCGGGGACGAGATCGCCCTGCTCGCGCAGACCGCGAACGAAACCCTCTGCCGGCTGGAGACCGCGGTGCGGCAGCAGCGCCGGTTCGCCTCCGACGCCTCGCATGAGCTGCGGACGCCGATCGCCGGGCTGCGGGCCGGCCTGGAGGAGGCGCTGCTCCATCCGGCGGACGTCGACCCGCGCGAGACGATCCGCTCGGCGCTGTCGACCACCGACAGACTGGAGGCGATCGTCAACGACCTCCTCGTACTGGCCCGGATCCGGGCCGCCGCCCCGGCTCCGCCCGAGCACATCGACCTCGGCGCCCTCGTCAGCGAGATCGCGGCCCACCGGCCCGCCCGGCCGCCGGTCAAGGTCGAGGTCGAGGTCTCGGACGGCATACGGGTGAGGGGGTCGCGGATCCAGCTGGTCAGGCTGGTGGAGAACCTGCTGAACAACGCCCAGCGGCACGCCGAGAGCCGGGTGGACGTCGCCGTGGAGGCGGCGGACGGGCAGGCGCGGCTGAGCGTGACCGACGACGGGAGCGGCATCCCGCCGGAGGAGCGCGAACGCATCTTCGCCCGTTTCATCCGGCTGAGCGACGCGCGGCGCCGTGATCCGGGAGGCAGCGGCCTCGGCCTCGCCATCTCACGGGAGATCGCCGAGGCCCACGGCGGCACGCTGCGCGTGGAGGACTCTGCCCGGGGAGCCCGATTCGTACTCGGGCTCCCGCTGCGCTGACCTCGGCGGGCCGTTTCGAGCCCTCCATGACCGACCCCGGCTCCGGCTCCCGGGGCGGCGGGAGGTGGCGAACAGGCCGTGATCGAGGAAGGCCGCGGCGCGGTGACGGCGGGCCGGGTGAGCGTGGAGGCGGCCGGGGTGAGCGCGAGGGCTTCCACCCCTGCAAATCACCGGCCCGGACATCGACCGGCCGCCTCCAGGCCCGTCCGGCCCGCCAGCCCCCCGAACTTTTCGGGCTTTTCGACTCTCCGGGGGCGGCGGCGTGGACGACAATCGCCCTATGACCCCGTCGCTCACCGGCGCCATCCAGCTTCCCGACGGCACCTGGATCCGCGGTCGCGGGCTGCGCCGTCCCCTGCCCGGCGGTCCGGTGCCCGACTACGCGCTCTACCTCGGCTCGCCCCGGCTGCTTCGCCGCCATGAGGCCACCCTGCGGTGGCCGCACGAATGGGTTCGCTGGCCCGACTTCCTGCTCCCCACGGACCAGGAGGCGGCTGCCCGGTCCATCGCGGCCCTGTACGACGACGCGCGGTCGGGTCGTCGCGTCGAAGTGGCGTGCGGCGGTGGGATCGGCCGTACCGGCACCGTCCTGGCGTGCATGGTCACCCTCACGGGTCTTCCTCCTCGTGAGGCCGTCGCGTGGACGCGCGAGCACTACCACCATCGGGCGGTCGAGACTCCCTGGCAACGCCGGTGGGTGACGTGGTTCTCCACCCGCACCGGTTCCTGATCCACCGGGATCCGGCGGGATTCGCCGGGGGCGAGACGGGCACATCGCCGCAATTGAAAAGCCCGCGATGAAATCGCGGTGCGTCCGGCGATCTGTCGTTTTTAGTGAGGGAAAACCCGCGGTATCCGGCGTACCCGGAGCGCGTTCGATTTCCGCCCCAAAAGAGGCTGAGTGTCACAGTCAGGGGAACGGTTTTCCCTGACCGTGGCATCTGTTTGCCTTGTCCTCAATCGGCGTTCGGGGGCGGCGCCTGCCTGGACGGTATTCTCGGCAGGCGTCGCGATTAGCGCCATCACCCGAATTCGACACATCTGTAAGGGGACGTGATTTGATTCCTCCTCGGAATGAAAAGAGGCTCGACCCGATTGTCCGCGGTCGCTTCACGAAAGGGTTTCTCGCCGTTACGGTCGCCGCGGCCACCCTGTCGGCCACTGTCCCCGCGAGTGCCGTGATAGCGCCGGTCAAGGCCGAGGTCGGCGCGGTGCCCGCGCGCGACGGTGTTCCCATCGTCCCGAGCGCCGGCCGCCCCCACCGGTCGTGCCGCCAGCACCCGCGCTGTCGTCAGGAAGCGCATCACACGCACAAGAAGCGTCCGCCGCATGACCGGCACGGTCGCGGCGACCGGCCCGCGCAGGGCCGGCCCGGCGCCGGCGGACCCGTGAGCGGCGGGACCGGCGGGCCCCACCAGTCCGGCAACCACAGCAACCCGGGGCCGCACGGTTCGTCCGGCTCTTCCGGCCCCTCCAGCTCTTCCGGCCGGCCCGACACCCATTCCTCATCGACCTCCGACACGCCGGACACCATCTCCAAGGAGACGCCGGACACCGCCTCCACGGACACGACGGGGCAGGACATCGTCCGTCCCCTGGTGGACCCCCGGCCGACCCCGACGGTCACCGTCATCGCGACCGCCGTCCCCGTCCCGTCGGTGCCGATTCCCACTGTGCCGCCCAACACGCCGTTGAGCACACCCGATTCGCCCAAGCCCTGCGGGCTGGGCCTCGCGCTGCACCTGTCGCTCTGCCTCGGCGTCGGGGTCGGGGCGGGCCTGGACGTCCTGACCCAGGGCTGCCGGAAGGTGGCCTGCGTGCCCTCGAACGGCACGACGCTCGTCGCCGTTCCTGAGCAGGTCCCCGTGGTCACGGCACCGGCTTCCTGCGCGGTGGTCACCCGCGGCTGCGTAGGGTCGCTCGGAGACGTCCTCGGCGTCACGCTGGTGGGCGCGCTGGGCGTCGGCGTCCGGACCGGCTGCACCGCCTCTTCGGCCCTGGCGGCGTTGGCCGCCGCGGACCGGCGTGCGGCGTGCTCGCCCCCGCTCGTCCTGCTGCCCCTCCTGTGGCCGAGGACGGTGAACGGAAACCAGACCGGCTCCGCGCTCGGTCAGTAACGCGCCAATTCCGCACGACAGGCGAAGGGCCTGGTCGCCATGCCCGGCGACCGGGCCCTCCTCTAGGGTGCGTACGGCCGGACCCGACCTGAACAGGAGCCCGTATGACGCTGCCTTTCGACGCCGTGCTGTGCGACTTCGACGGCGTCATCCGCTTCTACGACCACGCGGAGCTGGCCGGGCTGGAGCGCGCAGCGGGGCTGGCGGAAGGCGCGACCGCCAAGGCCGCCTTCGCGTCCGAGACGGACCTGCCCGCGCTCCTGGGAAAGATCACGACCGAGCAGTGGATGGAATCGATCGCGGTCACCCTGGCCGGCCACGTGCCCGAGGAGCGGGCCCGGGAACTGGCCGCGGCGTTCACCGGCGCGCCGTTCTGGGCCGACGAGGCCGTGCTCGACCTGCTCCGCCTGGCGCAGGCTCACGTGCCCGTCGTGCTCGTGACCAACGCGACCCTCACACTGGAGGACGACCTCGACAGGCTGGGCCTGACGTGGTTCCCCGACGACGTCGTCAGCAGCGCACGCGTCGGGGTCGTGAAGCCCGACCCGAGGATCTTCGAGATCGCCGCCGAACGGGCCGGCGCCCCGGCGCGGCGGTGCCTGTTCGTCGACGACCGCCTGGAGAACGTCGAGGCCGCCGCCGCGTGCGGCATGACAGCAGTCCTGTACGGAGGGGTGGCCGACCTGGAGCGGGCGCTCGCGCCGTTGCCGCGTCACTGAGAGTTGACGCTCCCACGGTGGCGCGGTTTCCTGCTGCGGTGACGAACCTCCGCATCGAACAGGCGAACGACGATGCCATGCTCCAGGACTGGCAGTACGTCCACAACCTGATCATCCCCACTGACGCGTTGTCCCTCGACGAGGTGCGTGAACGCGCCCAGCGCAACAGGCTGGAAGTCGCCTATCTCGGCGACGTTCTCGTGGGCTGCTCGACGGTGCGTCCGCCCACCGGCGGCGCGTCGACCGCCACAGTGATCGCCCGCGTGCTCCCCGATCACCGCAGGCAAGGGCTCGGTGAGAAGCTCTACGAGCGAGGGCTGGCACAGGCGCGAGCGCTCGGCGCCGGCGAGATCGAGACGATCGTCCTGGCGTCCAACGTGGACGGGCTGCGGTTCGCGCAGACGCACGGCTTCGTCGAGGTCGACAGCTATCTGCCTCCGGGTGACAGCGTGCCCTTCATCACGTTGAGACTTCCCTGAGCCGTGCCCTGGCGCGGCAGGGACATGTCCCACGTGGACAGGACCGGTGGCCGCCCGGCCGTGGGGCTCCCGTTACCCGCCGGTGCGCGGAAATGAGAGCATGAGATCACCCTGGCGGCTTAGCGGGGAGGCGATCGGCATGACGTCACAGGACCCTGAGCGGACCCTGGCGGCGATCGACGACGTGATCGCCTGGTACGGCAGCGCCGACGCCATGGTGTGGACCGCGGAGCCGCCCGCGGCCCCCGTGCCCACCCCCGTGCCCACCCCCGTGCCCGCCCACGTGGCGGGCAACTCCGCCGCTCCCAGCAGCGATCGCCCCGTCGGCGAGATGCTGATCCGCGGGGTCTCCGCGTGGGCACGGTCGCCCGCCGTACAGCAGATGATCACCTTCGCGCAGTGCCTTGACGGACGCACCCTGATGGACGCGTACGAACGCGGGGGGTCCGAGCGAGTCGCGGATCCCTGCCACTGCATCTGCGGTGTGCGGCACGCGGACCGGCCGGACATCTGCACCGGAGAGGCCGCGGGCAGCAGGCCCTGCCACAGCGCCAGGATGGGCATCGTCAACGTGGTCATGTGCCGCCCCTGCCTCGACGCCGAGTAGACGCGAGCGGCGGCCGCGCTTGCGTTCCGGAGCGGGGCCGCTGTGACCGGGCCCCCGCCGGGGTGAAGGGACTCATATAGTTAACCGGAGTCATTACTCAGCTTGTAGGGGAGACCGGTGACCGCGTTCTGGCTGGACCGCGACGACACTCGCTACGCCGGCCAGGTCCGGCAGAACGCAGGGGAGTTCGCCGACTCCTTCGGAGACATCGCCCCAGTCCTGTTCGCCTGCGCGGCGTGGCGGGTCGCGACGCTGCCGATCACGTCACCTCCGTACGTCCGCTGGCACCGCCGGATCCTGTCGGCCACCTGCGTCCGCAACACCTGGGACGGGACGCTGAACGCGGAGGTGACGATCGTCGCGCCGCTGCCCCGCGCCCTCACCGACTCCCGTGAATGGTGGCGAGACCGGGGCTGGCAGGGGTGGCAGCAGCTGTTCGGGCAGTTCGTCGAGCCGAGCCCCCGGGACACGGCCAAGCTGCCCTTCCTGCGCGGCAGCCTGCTCGCACAGATTCCCGTGCCGCTCGGGGACCTGCCGCCCGCTCCGTCAGGCCCGGATGACGATCTCGCGCCGACCGCCAGGCGAGCTCTGAGTGTGGTGGTCAGGAAGCTCGACGAAATCATCTCCCCGATCATCGCCCGTCTGGATGCCGAGTCTCCGGATGGCACCGACAGCTGACCGGGGCCCATCCATGGCTCGTCGCTAGCGGGATGAGCGGGATCGTTCGAGCTCGTGCCGGTACGCGTCGAGGACGAGGCCGTGGAAATGATGGAGCGCGTGCTCGGACAACCCCGATCCGTCCGGGTCATAAACGATCTTTCCCTGGGTGAACGCGGGGGTGCGCATGCCGCGCTGGACGCTTTCCACCAGGGCGATGTCCTCCACCTGGAGAACCTCGTCGATGTACCGGATGCCGTCCAGCTCGGCCTCGCTGGGCTCCGCGGTCTCGAAGTAGAAGTCCCAGATCTCGCGAGTCCGTTCCGGGCCGTCGGGGATGATCTGCAACACCATGAAGTTCCCGCGTCCGGGATAGCGCAGCAGGCAGGTGTTTGGCCACAGCCACCAGACCGCGTGCTCGGTGACCGTCGCATCCGACACGTCGTAGGCGGAGTTCTCCGTCTTGCCGGCCTGGGCCATGTGGCTGGAGTAGATCCCGTACGTGGTGACCTTGTAGGTGTTCATGTCGACCAGGGACACGAAGTCCTTGTGGGCCACGTGGCAGTGGTAGCACTCCAGGAAGTTGTCGACGACGTTCTTCCAGTTGGAGGCGATGTCGTAGGTGAGCCGGCGGGCGAGGGTCAGCTTCGCCACGTCCGGTGCCCGCGCCTCGATCTCCGCCTCCAGGTCGCCGGCCTGCTCCGATAGCGGGGCCGCCTCGGGGTCGAGGTTGACGTAGACCATGCCGCCGAACTCGGCGACCTGAATCCGGTCCAGGCACACCGTGGAGGAGTCGAAGCCCGGCATGCCGCCGGTGTTCCTCGCTCGCCTCAACCGGCCGGTCAGGTCGAAATTCCAGGCGTGATAGGGGCACACGATGCTCCGCCGGACGCCGGAACCGGAGAGCAGTTCATGCGCCCGGTGCTTGCACACGTTGTAGAACGCCCGCAGCGTGCCCGCCTCGTCCCGGACGGCGGCGATCGGCATGCCGGCCACCGTGCCTGTCACGTAGCTGCCCGGCTCCCGCAGCTTCTCCACGTGGCACAGCCACTGCCACGTACGAGCGAAGATCGCTCGCTGCTCGACGTCGAACCACTTCGGATCCGTGTAGGCGTCGGCGTGCAACGACATCGACAGTGCCGGGTCGGGGTCGTACCCGGCCGAGATGTGATCGATTGCGGGGATCGAATCCGGTGCCACCGTACCTCCGGAGCGTCATGCCAAGCGCACAGGTGCCCCAGGCTGCGGCTATCCCGTGAGACGACACAGAAATCCCGTGTCGACCGGATTGAGAGTAAGATCCTTTTCGTCGGGATTCAAGGCTCCTGCGCACCCAATCAGCGACCTGGCCCACGGACACGCTGCGGTCGCTCTTCACGCGGAGCCGGTCCTGGCTCGCCGGTCGTGGACTCGTACGGCCGGCTCCATGCTGGCCGGCCGGGTCGCGTCCTCCAATAAGCGCCGCAGCGCACCGACGTACTTTTGGATGGCGTTGACGGCGGTGGCCGGAGCGTCGTCGTCCCAGATCAGGTCGACCATGTCGGCCGTGCTGGTCAGCCGCCCCACCTGGAGCTCGACCGGACACCCGGGTTGATAATCGGCGACCTCACGGGACCTCCACATGGCCTGGAAAAGGGGCTACGGGCTGTTTCAGTTTTTGGTCAGTGCTTATGCAGTACGCGCTCATACGCTTCCGAGGTGAAGGACGAGGCGATGCAACTGACCCGCGTTTGACGTCGGAGCAAACGGGTGGCTGTTGAAGTCCGAGCCACGTCTGCATCGCAAGCTATGCCAGGAGGAAGCATCATGAGTTCCACCGCGGTCAACGTCGTGCTCGTGCACGGCGCTTTCGTCGACGGGTCAGGCTGGCAGGGCGTCTACGACCTGCTCACACGGGACGGGTACCGGGTCAGCGTGGCCCAGAACCCCACGCTGACGCTGGAGGGGGACGCCCAGGCGGTCCGGCAGATCCTGGACCTTCAGGACGGCCCCACCGTGCTGGTCGGACACTCCTACGGCGGCTCGGTCATCAGCGAGGCCGGTACCCACCCGCGGGTCTCGGCGCTCGTCTACGTCACCGCGTTCATGCCCGACAAGGGTGAGTCCGTGCAGACGCTCCTCGCCGACCCGCCGCCGGGCACTCCGGCGCCGCCGATCGTGCCCGTGGGCGACGGGTTCCTGGTTATCGACCGTGACAAGTTCCACGGCGCCTTCGCGGGCGATCTGCCCGAGGGGCTGGCCGCGTTCATGGCCGACTCGCAGGTGCCGTGGGGTGTCGGCGCGGCCGGTGGTCTGGTCACCGAACCCGCCTGGCGCGCCAAGCCCACCTGGTTCCTGGTCGCCACCCACGACCAGACGATCCCGCCGCCGCTGCAGCGGGCGATGGCCGAGCGCGCGGGCGCCACCGTGACGGATGCCGCCGGTAGCCACGCCGTCTACATCTCCCAGCCGCAGGCCGTCGCCGAAGTGATCAAGCAAGCGGCCGCCGCCGGCTGACGCGAACACTCCGCGCCAGGTCCGGTGGAGACCCTCTGAAACCCGAGCGTCCGTCAGGACCGAGCCGCCGCACAACGGTCGCACCGAGCTACGTGCGACCGTTCGCGACGGCGATCACGTGATGACGTCGCTGATCCAGGGGTCCGGCCGTACGTCCAGGAAATCGGGGGCACGGCCGGGACTCCGTCATGGATACCCGGCGGCTGAGTTCGTCAGCGCAGATGGCGTCATGGGCGGCCCTCGTCGCCCGGCAGACGGGTGGTCCCGAAGCGTCTGTCAAGCGCGTCCAGTCGCTCCGGGGACGGTCCACGCCGAGGCGTCCCATCTCGAGGAAGATCTCCTCGTTTCCGGGCGTCGGCTGGCCACCCAGTGGCGCCGTCCTCGAATCGACTTCCAATGGAGATCTCACCCGTGGGGCAGTTTGCCGGCGCCGGTGGTTGCGGGCGCGGCCTCGGCAAGGTGCCCGGCCATTCTGGGCCCGGTGGGTATGGAGACCCAGGGATGGCACTGCGAGTGGAGGTGATCGCGATACAGCGCGAGAACGCCGTGGAGATCGTGCACGACTTCTGGTCGACGGTGTGGAACCCGCCGTACGACCTGGAGGCGATCGACCGGTTCGTCGCGGAGGACTTCGTCCTCACGACGGGCGGCGTGGACGTCGTCTCTCGGGAGGCGTTCAAGGAATGGGTGGCGGGATTCCTGTCAATGGTCACCGACATGCGGCTCGAACCCGTCGAGACGTTCCAGAACGAGGACGGCAGCCGGGTCTGCTCACGATGGGTGCTCACCGGGAGGAACAACGGGGTTCTGGGGACGCCGCCGCAGGGGGAACCGGTCCGCATGACGGGAACGGCCGTCTGGGCCGTCGCCGAGGACGGCACGCTGCGCCACAACTGGGTCGAGCGCAACGCATGGGAGCTGTACCGACAGCTCGCCGGTGGCACCGGCACGCCGCCCCCGGACTGACGGACGCAGCCAAGGGCGGAGACCGTTGCCGTCAGCAGCCCGAGCAGCATACTTACAGGGCTGTTGGTTTCGACCCCGGTCGGCCCGCCGCGGGCCCCGGCGTCCCGGCGACGTCGGCCAGGGCGATCTGCTGCTCCGGCGCTCCGGCCACTCCGATCCCGCTGGCGATCGCGCCGCCGATGCGAATCGGGGCCCCGACGGTCAGGTACACCGACACCAGCCAGCTGATCGAGATTCGGACCAGCGCCCAGATGTAGTCGCTCGGACGAGTGGCGGTACCGCCCACACGGTGCTCGGCGACGCGGACGGTCCCGGCACCGCCCCTATTTCCAGAACCTGCCACCGCCGCCCCTCAGGAGTGTTACCGAGGAGTCCCGCCTCCGTAGCAGGGCATCTTGAGTGGTCAGCTCGACGTGGGGCACTGCTTACCGAGCTTGGACAGCTCACCCGAGAATGCCTTCGCGTGCTTCAGTTCGTCGTTCGCGGTGTCGTTGAGCACTTTGGCCGCCTCGGTGTCGCCGGCCGCTGAGGCTTGGCGGGCGTAATCGGGGTACATCTGCGTACCCTCGTGCGTCTCCCCCTTGATCGTCGCGCACAGATTCGTCCCGGTGTCGCGCACCGCGCCGGCCAAATTCGCATGCTCAGCGAAGTGCTCGGTGCGCTCGACCGCGGCCGTTCGATGGAACAGCTTGGCAAGCCTGGGTTGCCCGGTCTCCCGCGCGTCATCTCCATAGAGGGTGTATTTGGCGTAGGCGAAGGCCTCGCCCTTCATCGCCGTCCGCAGGTTCTCCAGCGTCCGGGAGGAGGAGACCTTTGGCGTGCCGGCATGGATCTCCACCTGCTTGGCCTGCACGTCGGTCGGGATCGTCGCCCGGGACGACCGCTCGGTGATGGCCTTCTCCGCCTGGAGGAACTTCTCGCGGTGATTGGCCTCGTCCTGGCCGACTTCGGAGAAGAGCCTGGCGGCCTCCTGGTCGCCGTCCGCCTCGGCCTGCTCGGCGAACTTCCTGTACATCGTCGTCACCTCGTAGGACTCACCGCCGGTGCTATCACGGAGGTTCGCCGCGTTGTCGCCGACCAGGCCGATCAGCTTCGCCTGTTCGGTGAGGTGTTCACGCAGTTCCGTGTGCGCGGTGCGCCGGTACAGCGCCGCCACATCGGGCAGGTTCTCCCTGTCCGCCTGCTTGGCATAAGCGCGGTACGTCACGTGCGCCAACGCCTCGCCCGGCATCGCGTTCGTGACGTTTGTACGCGTCGACGGATCGACATCGTCCGAATGGGGAACGGACGCCGCCGTCGCGCTCCCGGCCCCTACAGCGAGAAGGGTGACCGCGCCGACAGTCGTAAGACAGGCTCTCCAGCAGATGAAAGCTCGGGTTCCCATACGACCCCCCGGTGTGCGTGCGGTCCCGGTCTGAGTACGCCAACAAAGCGCGTCCTCTGCCCAACCGCCGTAGTCACGACGGAGACGGGTTCCCTGATCGTGGTACCCCAACGCGCCAGTCGAACCTCCCAAAGCACCCTGGGCTGTGCCGTGATTAGGCAAAAGGGGAAACGCCTCCGGCGGGGCCTCGGCTCCGGGATGATCGCCCGCGCGTCAGCCGCGTCCGTAGCTGGCTGAGGTGGAAGCCTGATCATCCCGCCCGCCACGACCTAGGCAAGCCCAGCAGACCGGCTCCTACGGCTCAAGCTCGTCTGTGACCCCTGACGTCCAATTGCCCGAGGAACGGCGACCGGCTGACGTACGTGCGAAGACGGGCTTGCGCTCACGAGCCGGCGGCAGCGTTCAAGCATGGGACGGCATGCGCCGCCGCCGGGCGCGTGCCCGTCCGGAACCAGACCGCGTTCCCAACCTTGTCGCCACAGCTGAGAAGGGATGTCGTCGGCGCCAGGCCACTGCGAAGGGCGGTACTGGAGCCCCCCGCGGCGGGCGTCAGCGGAGGCGGCGCCGGAAGAGCGAGGGGAGCGGCGGGGCGGGCGCGAGCCGTACGCGCGCATCCACCGCGACCGCACCACCGGGCGTCACGATGACGGGGTTGAGGTCGAGCTCGGCGATCTCGGGCAGGTCGTCCATGAGTCGACCGACGCGGATGATCTGGTTCTCCAGCGCATGGACGTCGGCCTCCGGACGTCCCCGGTAGCCGTGCAGGAGCGGCGCGCAGCGGAGCTCTGCGATCATGCGCCCGGCTTCGGCCCGGTCGATGGGCGGTACCCGGAAAGCGCGGTCGGCGAGCAGTTCGGTCGTGACGCCGCCCAAGCCCACCATGATCAGCGGCCCGAACGCCTGGTGTGCCACGCCTCCGAGAATGATTTCGACGCCCTCGGCGGCCATGGCCTGCACGATCGCGCCCTTCATGGTGGAGCCGATGCGAGCGGCCATCTCGCGGTAGGCCTGCCGGACCTGCTCCGGGGTCTGCAGACCGGCCCGGACGCCCCCGACGTCGCTCTTGTGCACCAGGGTGGGGCCGACGGCCTTCAGCACGGCGGGCAGGCCGATGAGCGCGGCCGCCTCGGCTGCGGTCTCGGGTCCGTCGACGCTGACGGATTCGGCGACGTGGATTCCGTACGCCGAGAGCAGAAAGGTGGCGGCCCGCTCGTCGAGCCAGCGCCCGCCGGGGTGGGCGGCGAGGTCCGCCTCGGTGATCCGCCGGGCCGCCGTGAGGTCGATACACGGTAGGCCCTCGGGCGGGGTCACCGGCCTGGCGCGCCATGCGGCGTACTCGGCGGCCCGGGCCAGGGCGTGCACGGCCTGCTCGGGGAAGGCGTAGGCGGGCACTCTGCCGTCGATGAGATCGTCGTGCCCGGCGACGCACGCGACCACTGGCTTGGTCGCGCCTCTGGTGGCGCCCGCGATAGCCTGGCGGGTCGCGTCTATGCCCGAGCCGAACGGCGGGGTGTAGACGATCAGGACGGCGTCGACGCCCTGGTCGGCCAGGACCGTCTCGACGGCGGAGGCGAAGTCGCCCGCATCGCCGTCTGCGGTGAGGTCGACCGGGTTGCCGACGGCCGCGGCCGGGCGGAGCCGGGCGCGAAGCGCCTCCCGGGTGGCAGGGGACAGCTCGGGGACGACCAGGCCGAGCCTTTCGCATGCGTCCGCCGTCATCGCCTGCGGGCCACCGGAGTTGCCGACGATCGCCACCCGCCGGCCGGTCGGCAGGGGCTGGAAGGCGAGCAGTCGTGCGGTGTCGAGCAGGTCTTGGACGGTGTCCTCACGGATGACACCGCAGGCCCGCAGCAGCACGTCCACGGCGACGTCGGGGGTCGCCGCGGCGGCGGTGTGCGATCGGACCGCCCTGTCGCCCGATGCGCTGCGCCCGCTCTTCACCACGATGATCGGCTTGTGGGCGCTGATCCTGCGCGCGATGCGGCCGAACCTGCGCGGGTTGCCGAACGACTCCAGGTACATGCCGATGACCCGGGTGGCCGGGTCGTCCTCCCAGTATTCAAGCAGGTCGTTGCCGCTCACATCGGCCTTGTTCCCGACGGACGCGAAGGAGGAGACACCGAGGCCGAGCCGTCCGGCTCGCTCGATCACGGCAGCGGCGACCGCGCCCGACTGCGACATCAGGCCCAGCGGGCCCGCGGGTGGCCATCCGGGCAGGAATCCGGCGTTCAACGGTACGGCCGTGTTCACGATTCCCAGGCAGTTGGGCCCGACCAGGCGCATTCCCGCCTCGCGGCAGACGCGCAGCAGCTCCCGCTCGGTCTCGCCGCCTCCGGCCTCGGCGAACCCGGCCGTGAGGACGACCAGGGCACGCACTTGATGGCGGGCGCAATCGCGGGCGACTCCGAGTACGGCTGGGGCCGGGGTGGCGATCACGGCCAGCTCCGCGGGCCCGGGCAGCGAGGCGACATCGGGGTAGGCAGGCAGGCCGTACACCTCGGCGGCACGGGGGTTGACGGGATAAATAGGCCCAGGGAAGCCGCTGTCAACCAGGTTGCGCAGCACGCGATGCCCGATTCGGCGGCAATCACGGCTGGCGCCGATGACGGCGACCGAGCCCGGTGCGAACACGTGGGCGAGTGAGCTGCGCTCCGCCTCGTGCGCCCGGGCCTCAATCTCCGCCAGCAGGTGCGCCGTGGGATGCGGGACGACGCGAAGCTCGACGCATCCGTCCTCGTACCGCCGCGTCGCCGGCAGGCCCAGATCCTCGATGACCCGCAGCATCCGCCGATTGTCCGCCAGGACGAAGGCCACGAGCTCGCTCACGCCGTGCTCGGCCGCGTCGAGCACGATGTGCTCCAGCAGTAGCGTGCCCAGGCCGTGGCCGTGCACCTCGTCGTCCAGCAGGATCCCCAGCTCTACCTCCGCTCTGTCCGGACCCGGGATGTACTCCGCCATGCCGACCAGTCGGCCGCCGACCGACGCGACCAGGGCGTGCCCCAGGTAGCCGGGGCCGGTTGCCCGGTCCATGTAGGCGTGGGCCGTCGCGGCGCCGCCGGTGAAGAATCGCAGGTACGCCGAGCGCTCCGAGGTCCTGTCGATCAGCTCGTGCAGGGCTTCCCGGTCGGACGGGCGCAGCGGGCGGATGTGCGCCACCCCGCCGTTACGCAGCAGGACGTCGTACTCGTCGGCAACGGTTCGAGCCATGATTCGAGCGTCCGGCGACGGCGTGGCCGGCACCAGAGTCCTTCTCTCATCACCATGGGGACCTCGGTCCCGGCGTTCGGCACGCGCCACTCACGGCTCACTCTCGGCTCGTCGTTCCGGCAGGGGGAACACGTGGCTTTCGCCGCGCCGGAGCCGTGCGTGGTGCCCATGTACGGCGACGTCCAGCGCGGGCGGACCGTCGTCCGCCCGGGTGATCCGCACCCTGGTGGGATCGGCGTCGATGGAGAGTTCCGCGTCTCGGTAGCGGAGGCACAGCGACAGCGTCGTGAGGTGCCGGGGGAGCACCGGATTCAGGTGCAGGCCGTCAGGCCTGGCCTCCAGATCGAGGTAGCAGCGCTGGACCAGGTCCAGAGTGCCGGCCATCGCGCCCAGGTGGATGCCTTCGGCGGTGGTCCCTCCCTGTACATCGGTGAGGTCGCCGGTGAGCGTCTCGGTGAAGAACTGCCATGATCCCGTCCGGTCCGAGCGGGCGAGCACCCAGGCGTGCACCACGGCGCTCAGCGTCGAGCCGTGACAGGTGCGGGAGAGGTAGTGGCGGACGGTGCGTCGGATCATGCCCGGCGGGGGCGGGTAGCCCAGCCGGTCCAGGATCCGCCTGAGCTCCCGGGCTGTGAGCAGGTAGAACAGCATGAGCACGTCGGCCTGCTTGGACACCTGGTAACGGTTGGGACTGTCGTCCTCGGCCTCCAGCGCCCGGTCCAGCCGTCGGATGTGCCGATAACTGCTCCAGTCCAGCTCCGCCAGGCGCTCGTAGCCGGTGAACTGGCTGATGACCTCGTCGTGGAAGTCCACGCGCATGCGCCGGGCGATCTCCTCCCAGCGCTCGGTCTCCACGTCCGTGAGGCCGAGGCTGCGGCACAGATCCTCCCGGGCGCGCCGCGGCACCAGGTCGAGCGCCTCACGCGTGCGCAACAGCAGCCAGACGGTCATGATGTTGGTGTAGGCGTTGTTGTCCAGGCCGGGGGCCGACGCGCCGGGATAGGCGTCGTGGTACTCGTCCGGCCCCACCACCCCCTGGATCTCGTAACGGCCCGATGCGGGGTTGAGCCGTGCCAGCGAGGCGAAGAAACGGGCGATCTCGACCAGCAGACGAACGCCCGTCCCGGCCAGGAACTCCATGTCCCCCGTGACGGCGTAGTGCTGCCAGGCGTTGTAGGCGATCGCCAGTCCGACGTGGCGCTGGAGATGCGAATGGTCGGGTGTCCAACGGCCCGAACGGGGGTTGAGGTGGAACCGCTGCGTCTCGTCTCGCCCGTCGCTGCCGCTCTGCCAGGGGAACATCGCACCGGACAGGCCCGCGGCGCGGGCGGCGGCGCGGGCCTCCGGCAGGCGCCGCAGACGGTACCGCAGCACCCCGCGGGCGATGTCGGGGAATCGCAGGGTCAGCCAGGGGAGCACGAAGAGCTCGTCCCAGAACACATGCCCGCGGTACGCCTCACCGTGCAGGCCTCGCGCCGGCACGCCCACGTCGAGGTCGGCGGTGTGAGGAGACAGGGTCTGCAGCACGTGGAAGGTGTTCAGGCGGACGTCCCGCTGGATGCGCGCGCCCGTCACCTCCAAGCGGGCTCTTTCCCACAGATCGTGCCAGGCGATCTCGTGCTGCTCCAGCAGCTCGGCGAAGCCCGGCGCGAGCTCGACCCGGCGTAACGCCGCCGAGGACGAGTCGGCGATGGCGAGATCGCGCGATGTGGTGAGCGCGACGATCTTGTTGACTCCGGCCGGACGGCCGCGTTCCAGCCCCAGCGTTCGCGTTTCGGTGATGAGGTCGTCGTGCCGCTCGAGCTCGGGCGGCTCTGTGCCGTCCGAGGAGACGTCGACGCGCGCGGCCAGCACGATCTCGATGCTGGACGAGCGCGTTCGGGCCCGGAGCCATGTCAGGTTTCCGCGGATCCCGGTCGCGTGCCGTGTCAGGTGGTCGCCGCGCAGGTCGCGATACCGGGCAACCCCCCTGTTGATCACGCGTCCGTCGAGGGCGGAGCGCACGCGGAGCGGACCGGACCAGTTCTCGGCGGTGAACGTCGTCTCCAGGGCGGCCAGGTAGGGGTCGGCCATGGAGACCAGGCGGCGCTGCCGGACCGACGTGATGCGCCCCTCGGCGTCCCGGTAGCGGATCAGCCGGTGCAGGACGGCGTGGCGCATGTCCAGCTCCTGGCGGTACCGGAGCAGGTCCGAGACATCTGGGGCGAACCACCCGGAGTCTGGGAGTGCGAAGGTCAAAGGCAGCCAGTTCGGCAGATTGACCATGTCCTCATTGGTCAGCTCCTGGCCGGCGACCTTCGAGGTGAGCCGGTCGTAACATCCTGCGACGTACGTGCCCGGATAGTGGATCCCGTCGGCCACGGCTTCGGGCGCCGCGCCCCGGGTGGCGAAGCGGCCGTTGCCCAGCGTGCACAGCGCTTCTCGCAGGCCCTCTCGGTCAGGATCGAACCCCTCATATACCAGCGACCACGGATCCACTGCCGCTCCCTACGGGCCCGTGCGGCATGTCCACGCGGACGCGCACCGCGCCGTACCTTCGGCGTACCCGGAAGCGTCGCCCGCTTCGGCAATGAGAGTCCCATCTCGCGATTACGGCACCGGTCCGCATGCTTCGACTCCCGGTTGGCGGACGCTGACTTTCAGGCTCGGCGATCTGCAAGCCGGGGGCCGAAGGCGGGCTCCGGGCGCCGCCGCGCCGATCGCGGTCCCGGTCGACTACGCGTTGGACCACGCTCCACCAGCTTGGGCACCAGAGGCTGTCGTCCGCCCGGCGCCGCCGCGCCTGGTCCGGCTCGCGCTGCGGGATACAGCCTCTTCATCCATGGTGACCTGCCCTATAGAGGTATTTCACCTGGCCCTTATCCCGCTC
The DNA here is from genome assembly GCF_040802045.1 of Microbispora sp. NPDC049125. Classification (NCBI taxonomy): domain Bacteria; kingdom Bacillati; phylum Actinomycetota; class Actinomycetes; order Streptosporangiales; family Streptosporangiaceae; genus Microbispora; species Microbispora sp. NPDC049125. The sequence goes on from NZ_JBEZDW010000002.1 coordinate 243,190, forward strand.
GGCGCCTTGACGTACGTTTCTGCCCCGTGGCCTACCAGATGAGCGCCTGTCAGGCGATCGAGCCGGCATGCGGCACGGAGGTGTTGGGCCCGATGCGGGACCTGAGGCTGCTGCTGCCTACCGGTTCCTCGCACTCCGGCACCCGCGTGAGTACGCCATCCTGTCCGGCTCCGTGATCACGAGCGACGGTGACGGCTTCGACGTGCGGGAGTGGCCCGCACACGTGACCGAGGAACAGGTGCCCCATTCCACCGCGCTGCACTCCCGGCTTGACGGAGCCGCCGGCTATCTCGTGGGGCCGATGGCCCGCTACAGCCTCAACTCGGCGCAGCTCTGCGCCCTTGCCAGACAGGCCGCCGTCGAGGCGGGCCTCGGCCCAGACTGCCGCAATCCCTTCCGCAGCATCGTGGTGCGGGCCGTGGAGATCCTGCACGCCTGCGACGAGGCGCTTCGGATCCTCGTCGGATACACCGAGCCCGACGTGCCCTTCGTGCCGGTCGCGCCCCGGGCGGCCACCGGCCACGGCGCCTCCGAAGCGCCGCGCGGCACGCTTTACCATCGGTACCGCATCGACGCCGACGGCCTGATCTGCGAAGCCGACATCGCGATAGCCCTCGGGCGCGCGCCAGGCCGCCTGCCCGCGGAGCTGGTCGTCCTCGGCATCGAGGGAGGCGATTTCGCCATCGGAGCGCCTATGACACCCCCGGGTCCGAGCCGCAGTCCGCCACACGGCCGACGTCTTGCGGGCAAGGCTCGGACAGGTCGATACCTGAGCCGCCGCGCCCCGTACCCTGTCGGCGCGTTCCCCTCGTCCACGACCGGGGCCGAGTCCGGCATCCCGGTCATGCTGGTTCCTGTGAATGGCGCCCTGGTGCAGGGGAATCTGCGAAACACCGCGAGATCACGCTGCGATCGGCCTGGCTCGATCCGGGGATGCCGGAAGCGCCAGGGTACGTCGGCGCAGCGGGCCTGGATCGCCGTCAGCGCCCGTCCCAGCGCCTGTCGCGGGGACGCGCTGGTATCGATCTCGACCGCGTCGGGCCAGCTGGCCATCGTAGCCGCCGTGGTCGTCGCGCTCGCCTGGTCGGCGTCGGAGATCCCGCCGGTGCGACTTGCCAGGCGGGCGGAGGTACTTGTGGCAAGGCGGTGCAGCGAAAGGAGACGAGGTCGCTGCGGAGCGTCGCCACATGTTCACTGTCGTCATACCCAAGCGCGGCTCGCGGGTCTTCGACTCCGTCGGACGCCGGGCGGGCGTGCGGCTCACATAAGCACTGCCGGGTGCGGGACGTTCGACTCTGGGCGACCAGATGGTCAGGGGTATGAGATGGAGCGAAGGGGGTGATGTGATGCTCATCCGGGAAGTGATGCCGACGCCGGCAGTGACCGTACCGCGGTCATACGCGGACGGCAGATCGATTCATGAGATCACCTGACATGTGGCCCGCCGGATGGGACGGGACTGCACAGGTCGCGAAGGGGTTGTCAGAGGAGGAGGCCGCTCGGAGGCTGACCGAGTACGGCCTCAACACCATTGGGACACGGCCGCCTCCACCACTGTGGCGTCGCCTGTCCGACCAGATGCGGGACCCGTTGATGCTGGTCCTCCTGGCAGCCGCCGCGCTGACCCTCCTGACCGGGGACCACCCCGACACCATCATCATCCTGCTCGTGATCGGGGCGAACACGGCAATCGGCCTGACCCAGGAAGTGCGGGCTGAGCGGGCCATCGCCGCACTCGCGGAACTGAGCGCGCCGGCCGCCCGCGTGATCAGAGACGGCCAGGAGCGCGAGGTCCCCTCGGTGGAATTGGTGCCGGGTGACGTCGTTCTGCTGGGAGAAGGCGACCTCGCGCCCGCGGACGGGAAGGGTGTGGAGGCCGCAGGACTGCTGGTCGACGAGTCCTCACTCACCGGAGAGTCGGTGCCGGTGGACAAGATCGCCGCAGACGGTCCGGAACACAGCACGATGGTCTCCGGCACCGTCGTGGTACGCGGCCGTGGACGTGCGATTATCACCGCCACGGGGGCGGCGAGCACGATCGGGCGTCTCGCGTCGCTCATGGACACCGCTTTCGCCTTGACCCCTCTGCAACGCCGCCTGGCCGGCCTGGGCCGGATTCTTGCCGTTGTCACGGTCGCTCTGTGCGCGGTGGTCCTCGCCCTCGGCCTCCTCCGTGGGCAACCGCTGGAACTCATGATCGTGGCCGCGATCAGTTTGGCCGTCGCAGCCGTCCCCGAGTCACTGCCTGCGGTGGTGACCTTGGGTCTGGCCCTGGGAGCCCGGCGAATGGCCGATCGGCATGCCGTCATCCGGCGCCTGCCGGCGGTTGAGACACTGGGCTCGGTCACGGTGATCGCCACGGACAAGACCGGAACCCTGACCGAGGGCCGGATGGTCGTCGAGAGACTCTGGACAGCACATGGCGAGGCGACCGTCACGGGCATCGGCTACGTGCCTCAAGGCCACATCGTCCGCGCCGGAAGCCCGGTCACCCCCGAAGGAGCTCCGGACCTCGTCGCCCTCCTGCGTGCCGGCGTGCTCTGCAACGACGCGAGGCTGTCGCCGCCGTCGGGAGACGACGGGTCATGGAAGGCGCTGGGCGATCCCACCGAGGCCGCCCTGCTCACGGCCGGCGCGAAGCTCGGCTTGGAACGACCGGCACTGGAGCGCGATCTGCCGCGAATCCATGAGATCCCTTTCGACAGCGGCCGCAAGCGTATGACCACCGTGCACCGCCTGCCAGGGGGAGGGGCGCGTGTGGTGTGCAAGGGAGCGCCCGAGGCGGTGCTCCAGCATCCCGTTCTGGACGAGGACGGGGAACTGCTCGCACAGGCCGTCACCTGGGCCGAAGAAGCGGCAGGCGCGGGGTATCGCGTACTGGCCATCGCGGCGGCCGACCGGCCGGCGCACATCGGGTGTCCGGAGGACTGGGAAAGTGGTCTGGCGCTGCTCGGCCTGGTCGCCATCCTCGACCCTCCGCGCAGTCAGGCCAAGACGACCATCAGAGCCATGCGGGCCGCCGGGATCACACCCCTGGTCATCACCGGCGACCACCCGCGTACGGCTCAGGCGATAGCCGAACGTCTCGACATCACGGCCACGGACCGGCAGATCACCACCGGTGAGCGGATACGGCAGGGCACAGCCGGGCCGCTGACCGACGTACGCGTCTACGCCCGGACCACCCCCGAGCAAAAGCTGGACATCGTCGAGGCGTGGCGCCATACCGGTCACGTGGTGGCGATGACCGGAGACGGAGTCAACGACGGCCCCGCTCTCCGCCGCGCGGACATCGGCGTCGCCATGGGACGGCGCGGCACGGAAGTCGCCCGCCAGGCCGCTGACATGGTCCTGGCCGACGACGACCTGGCCACCCTCGTCTCCGCCGTTGAGGAAGGCCGTCGGATCTACGCCAACATTCGCCGGTTCCTGCTCTATGCCTTGGCCGGTGGAGCGGCCGAGATCCTGGTGATGCTCGCAGGCCCGTTCATGGGGATGGCGCTGCCGCTGCTTCCGGCTCAAATCTTGTGGATAAACCTGCTCACCCACGGCGTGCCCGGCGTGGCGCTCGGCGCCGAACCCAGCGAACCCGACGCGATGCGCCGTCCCCCGCGGTCGCCGAGAGAAGGGGTGCTCGGAGCGGGCCTGTGGCAGCGGGTCGCCTTCATGGCGTCATTCATCGGGCTGATCACTCTGCTGGCCGCGCTGTGGGCACGCCACGCCGGCTATCCCTGGCAGACCCTGATCTTCCTGGTCCTCGGCGCGGCGCAATTCGGTGCCGCGCTGGCGTCACGGGCGCGCCCCGACACCCTGGGGAACCCGTTTCTGCTCTTGGCAGTGGGGGTGGCGGTGCTGCTGCAGGTCGGAGCTGTGTACCTGCCGGCTCTGCAGGACCTGCTGGGCACGCGGCCTCTGCCGCCGAGCTGCCTCCTGGTCGCTTTCGTGCTGTTCGTTCTCAGCTATGTCGTCATGCGGCTGCAAGCGCTATGGGGCCGCAGTCGCACCCTGAACCGCGACACGTGAGGCGGGTGCGGCATGGTTGGGTCACTCCTGCTCCAGCACTTCCGATGCCGGGCGGCGGACGCTGCGGGCCTCATCCAGGGCGAAGCCCAATCTCATGACCATTTGTGGAAACTCGTTCGAGCAAAGACGCTGCCGGAGGAAGTCTCGTAGTTCACGTATCTCCAGCGCCTGAGTGTGGAAGGCGGCGCTGACCCCGTAGGCGGAGGCGTGGAGTAGGACACGCTGGAGTGCCTGGCCTGCGGCCAGCCAGTCGTCGCGGGAATCGCCCGGCGTCGTCAGCACGGCCACCAGACCGGTGGCGGTCGAGTGGTGCTGCTCGTCCTCACTGCCCCATGATTGACCCCGGGCGTAGTCGCGCTGGGCGAAGTGCTGTGGAGCGGTGGGCCTTGGTGTCCCTGGATAACTACGTGCCGGCACACCGTCCTCTCGTGAGCTGCCGGGAGGCATGCTCCAGCGACTCATCTCCAGGTTGAACACACGGTCCTTGGACTCGACGTCCTGGGCTGCGCTGGTGACGGCCGCGAGGATACACGCGGCCGCCTCTGATTGGACCGGCCTCAAGTGTGCTCCCTCCGCACTCGCCTGGGCGACGAGTGCCTTTATCAGAGGCTCGGGTACGGGCAGGTCCATAAACCCGGAGCGATGGGTGCGGCGGCGCTCGATCTCCGCGTGAAGGAGTCTGGTGTGCTCGTCGGGCCTTGTGCCCGCTCGCGGCCGGATCGTGGCCAGCAGTAACGCGCGGTCGGGGTCCGGCAGCAGCCGTACCTCGGGTTCATAGCCGAGCGCACGCAGCGCGATCCGCGTGTTGAAAAGGGCCGCACCACAGCTGATCAGCATCTGGCGGCCTTCCGGGTCGGCGACCCGGAGCTTCCTGTCCTGGTTGGCGCGCAGGCTGATCTCATCGCCCCGCACGGCGAAACACCAGGGCTGGGTGTTGTGCACGGAAGGCGCCCAGACAGCGGCCTCGACCGCCGCGCGAACCGCGTGAGCGATCTCCTTGGATGCGCGCATGTTCATGCCCCTCTCCTCTCCCTACTGAGATGAGGCCGGCCCGTCACGGGGACGGGGTGCGGGTGCCGGACGGGGGCAGGGAACGAGCAGGTCATCGATCAAGGAGGTCAGGCATGCGACCCTCCCCATGACGTCCTTCAGCCGCGTTGCCACAGTGACCTCCTCTCCCCTCAATGTAAGCCTGAAGGGTGCCGTCGTTCCTGGTCAGCGGTGAAGGGCGGCAGCCTAGACGGGGGATGGCCGCTGGGAGTGCGGGCCGACGGCGAGGTCGGCGCCGCGGGGCGCGTGGTGGGTCTCGCCTGCGCGTAGATCGACGGTCTGCATCGTCCAGCTGATGTCGCTGGGGGTGATCACACCGACCAGGCGGCCGCCGGGATCGAACACCATGGCGCGGCCGTCGGCGCAGCCGCCCATCCGGGGCAGCAGCTCGATCAGAGGGTCCTCCGGCCGAGCCTTCGGCACATCATCGGGCGGGCAGGCGATTTCCCGTAGGGAGGTCATCGCTCGCTTCTGTGGGGTCACCCTTCGGATGCGGTTGAGCGTGACAAGACCCGCGAACCGGCCGTTCCCGTCGACGAGGGGGTAGGTGGACAGCCGCTCGCGCAACACGAGCCGGTCGACGAGTTCCGTCACCGTCCCGTCAGGGTCGGCGACGACAACGGGCCGCTTCGACATCACATCCCCGACCTTGATGCCGTGCAAAGCGGTGCCGAGCTGGGTCTGCTGCTCCTCGGCGGTCGCGGCGTTGACCAGGAACAGGCCGATCAGGGCCAGCCATAGCCCCTCGAACCCGAGGCCGCCTGCGAGCTGCAGGAAACCCAGTGCGATGAGCCGTCCGCGTACCTGGATGACTTTCGCTCGTCCGAGAGTCGCGGCCCTCCGCACGCGCGCATGATCGGCCTGCCTGAGACCGGGCGCGGCGGCATGTTGACCTCTTCTCCGGGTTGAGGAGGTTGCCCCCGTATCGTGCCGCCGCGTCCTTCCGGGGTTGCGGCCCTGGGCCAGTCCTCCTCCTGCCCCCGATAGCTGCCGAATCAAGTGGCCCGACCGAGGCCCACGGACACTGAGGCAGGGGGGGCAGGGCGGCCGACCGTACGGGTTGTCAGATCAGAACTCCGCCGACCCGGTTCGTATTGTTCAGCTTCTCTGCACTACCGACAGGGGTATGCGGCAAAACAGCTTCGCTGCGCGGGCCCCAGCTAAGGACCGAGGCACCGCTCGGCTCAGCCGCAGCACCACCCGTGAGTGCATCGTCAGCGAAAAAACTTTACTCCTGCTGTTCCTCAGGAAAGGCCCGCGCCTGCAGAAGAGGACCGCAGCGCGACTTCACCTTCTCGCCTAGACGACGAACTCGTGAGATCACCCAATCATCCAATATCCCGTTCGTGAATTCGTCATTTATCTCGAGGATCTTCTCGTAGGCATCAAGGAAGTGATCAACAGTCTCAAGTTGCCCTCTTTCTGCGGCCTCCTCGAAGATAACTAGCAGGTTGATCACGTAGGTGGATAAGGTGACGAACGGTTCGCGGCCTACCTCTGCGGCTTCCTCGGCCTCGTTATCTTCCAACTCTGTGATCAGCGAACGCGCTTCTGGTATTGAATCCCACAGAATCTCACGCGTCCCCAGATCAGGGTCCGTGACCGGCCGGTCTATCCGCAACTCACCACGAATAATCATGTCGATGATATTCTTGCCCTTGAATTTTTCACCAGGCAAATCCATGAAACACCTCCCTTCGCGCCTCACAGGATCGAATCCACTATGAAATTGGTGGACCCTTGGGCTGGATATAGTCGGGACAGTTCTTACCATAAGCAACTGTAGCAATGCCTCGCAGGAAGCCGTTGATCCGCGACTGTCGCGTGCGCAAAACCAGGCTCATGGGCGGCATACTCGATAGCCGCTCATTGCTTTGAACCACCAGAGACGACAGATCGGCACCGATTAAGCGATCAAGGTGCCCAGGAGAACTCGTTTGAACCCGTCAGTGCCCCCTGGCGGCGTTCAGACCGACGGTAAAATGACGGTAAAACGATCAAGGGCCTGACCGCTGTCTCCAGCGATCAGGCCCATGACCTGCGATTTCCGAGTCGGGGTGACAGGATTTGAACCTGCGGCCTCTTCGTCCCGAACGAAGCGCGCTACCAAGCTGCGCCACACCCCGGCGGCACAGGCCATCTCGCCCTGCGCCTCGGCAAGTCTAGCGGACTTTGCGGATGCTTGCGTCCTGTGCGACCACGGGTCGCCGGGGTACGAGGGTCAGCAGCGTCGCCTCCGGCGGGCAGGCGAAGCGGACCGGAGCGTACGGGGAGGTCCCGAGCCCGGCGGACACGTGGAGCCACGCCTGCTCGTGCCGGCTGAGGCCCTTGACCCGGGCGCGGTCGATGCCGCAGTTCGTCACCAGGGCGCCGTAGAACGGGATGCACAGCTGCCCGCCGTGCGTGTGGCCTGCCAGCAGGAGCTGGTAGCCGTCCGCGGCGAAGCGCGACATGTTGCGCGGCTCGGGCGAATGCATGACGCCCAGCCGCAGATCGGCCTCGGACGGCGCCGGCCCGGCGATGTCGTCGTACCGGTCCCGGTCGATGTGGGAGTCGTCGATCCCGCCCACGTGGACGTCGAGGTCGGCGACTTTCAGGCGGGCGGTGGTGTTGTTCATGTCGAGCCATCCCGCCGCCGTCATGGCCGCCCCCAGCTCCTTGTACGGCAGGGTGGGGACGTGCTGAACGGCGTCGCCCTTCGACGTACGCCACAGGTAGCGCACCGGGTTCTTGGGCCGGGGAGCGTAGAGGTCGTTCGACCCGTAGACGAACAGGCCTGGCCGGTCGAGCAGCGGCTCCACGGCGCGCAGATAAGACTCGACCGCGTCGGGGTGGGCCAGCGTGTCGCCCGTGTTGACCACGAGGTCGGGGTTGAGCGAAGCAAGTGAACGCACCCAGTTGATCAGCCGGGATCGCCCGGGGGTGAGATGAAGATCGGAGATCTGCAGGATCCGCACCGGACGCTGTCCGGGCGGGAGCACGGGCACGTCGAAGCGGCGCAGGCGGAACCAGTTCCGCTCCACGACGGACGCGTAACCGAGGCCGGCCACGCCGAGACCGAGAAGGGACAGCGGAACCACTGCGGCTTTCCTCACACAGCCATCATGCCCGACGCCGGTCCCCCTCCCGCATAACCTGGCGAGCATCGGAGCCCCGGCACGGCAAGATGGGACGCATGAGTGCGTTGAAGGACAAGCTGAAGGCCGACCTCGCGGCCTCGATGAAAGCGCGTGACGAGGTCCGGCTGCGGACGATCCGGATGGCCCTGGCCGCCATCAACGTCGAGGAGGTCGCGGGCAAGCAGGCGCGCGAGCTTTCCGACGACGAGGTGGTCAAGGTGCTGACCCGCGAGGCGAAGAAGCGACGGGAGGCGTCCGAGGCGTTCGCGGGAGCGGGCCGCGCGGAGCAGGCGCAGGCCGAGCTGGACGAGCAGGCCGTCCTCGACGAGTATCTTCCCGCTCAGCTCTCCGACGAGGAGCTGGGCAGGCTCGTCGACGAGGCGATCGCCGAGAGCGGCGCGGCAGGCCCCAAGGCGATGGGCCAGGTCATGAAGGTCCTGAACCCCAAGGTCGCCGGCCGGGCCGAGGGAGGCAGGGTCGCCCAGATCGTCCGGGCGCGCCTGTCCGGCTGACGGCGGCCCCGAGGGTGCGCCCGGCCCACGGCTCCTCTTCAGGGCGCGTCTGGCCTACGGCAGTGCGTGTCTGAGCTGCCAGGGCGCGTCTGGCCTACGGCGGTCTTCGCCGGCTGACACGGGCCGCCCTCCCCGGGATCTCGTCCAGGGGAGGGCGCCCTCAAGCCCTGACCGGCGCCGACGCGGCGTCAGTGGTCGTCGCCGAGGTTCGGCTGGTCGCCCCTCGCGAAGCCGCCATCGGGGCCACCACCTGGGCCGCCGTCACCCGGGCCACCACCGCCAGGCCCGCCGCCACCGGGGCCGCCACCGCCCGGTCCGCCGCCATGGCCGCCCCCGTCCCCGTGGTCGGTCTTCGGCTTCGGCGGGGGAGCGCACTGGTGGGCACATCCGCCGAATCTTGACATGTCGGGAGCGGTGAACTTCGACGGGTCGACGCCCTTGAGCGCCTCCAGGAAGGTCGCCTTCCAGATGGGGCCGGGGACGGTGGCGCCGAACACCGACCCGTAGGTGCGGCCGCCGATGACCTGCCCGGGAAGCGAGTGGAGGAACGGGCCGCGTGGGTCGCCGAGGCTGACCGCTCCGGCTAGATCCGGGGTGAATCCGGCGAACCACACGGTGCGGGACTCGTCGCCCGTACCGGTCTTGCCGGCCGCGTCCCGGCCGATGCCGCCGACCCCGCTCATCGTGCCCTTGGTGAACACGCCCTTGAGGATGTAGCTCACCGCGTCGGCGATCTCCGGGTCCAGCACTTCCTTGCACTTGGGCTTGATCGCCGTGACTTTGTTGAACCGGTCGGTGATCTCCGTGATCGGCGCCGGCGAGCAGTACTTCCCGCGGGCCGCGATCCCGGCGTAGGCGCTGGCGACCGTCACCGGGTCCATCTCGTTGAAGCCGAGGGTGAAGGTCTGGAACTCCTGCAGCGGGTTGCCGTCGGCGCGCTTGATACCCAGCGACTTGGCGGTCTTGACCACGTTGCAGAGGCCGACCCTCTGCTCCAGGCTCATGAAGAAGGTATTGACCGACTTCCAGGTGCCGGTCTGCAGGGTCAGGAAGCCGCCGCCGGGCTCCGAGTTGTGCTGTGCCTTCGTGGGGTCACCGACGAGATCGCCCTTGCACGTCTTGAAAGCGGAGGAGCTGCTCGCCGTGAACGTGCTGCCCACGTTGAGGCCGTCGTTGAGCTTGTAGCCCTCCTTCAAGGCGGTGATCAAGGTGAACACCTTGAAGGTCGACCCGGCCTGGAAGCCCGAGCCGCCGCCGTGCTGGGCGTCCGCGACGATGTTGAACGACATCTCGTTCTTCTTGCGGCTCGTCCCGAACTTCCGGCTGGCCGCCATGGCCCTGATCGCCCCGGTGCCGGGCTCGACGAGCGCCTCGGAGGCCACCGGCTTGTCGGACGGGTCGACGTACTTCTTGATCGCCTTCTCGGCGGCCTTCTGCATCTTCCGGTCGATCGTGGTCCTGATGGTGAGACCACCGCGGTTGAGGTACTCCTCGCGGGCCTTCGGAGTCTTGCCGAACTTCTCGTCGTGCAGGATCTCCTGCTGCACGTACACGCAGAAGTACGGGAACTCGCTCTCCTCGCAGCCGCCGGGGATCGGCTTGTCCTTGTAGCCCAGCTTCTTGGCCTTGGACTCGGCCGCCTCGGCCGGGGTGATGATCTTGAGCTCGGCCATCCGGTCGAGAACCACGTTGCGGCGGGCCAGGAGCCGGTCCCGGTATGACTTGCCCATGTTGGGGTCGGTGGCGTTCGGGTTCTGCACGGCTCCGGCGAGCGTGGCCGCCTGCGTGAGGTTGAGCTCCGAGGCGTGCTTGCCGAAGAAGCGCTTGGCGGCGGCCTCGATCCCGTACGAGCTGGCGCCGAAGTACGCGATGTTGAGATACCGGTTGAGGATCTCGTCCTTGGAGTACTTCTTCTCGACGGACATCGCGTAGCGGATCTCACTGAGCTTGCGCGAGTAGCTGGGCGCGACGGCGGCGGCCTTCTCCGCGTCGGTCTCCGCCTTGTTGTACAGCACCTGCTTCACGTACTGCTGGGTGATGGAGGAGCCGCCCTGGGTCACCCCGCCCGTGGTGAGGTTCTTCATCAGGGCCCGGGCGGTGCCTTCGATGTCGAGCGGCCCGTGCTGGTAGAAGCGGAAGTCCTCGATCGCGACGATCGCCTTGCGCATGATGGGGGCGATCTTGTCGAACGGGACGGACTCCCGGTTCTGGTAGTAGAACTGGGCGATCTGCTTGCCGTCCGCGTCGAGCAGCGTCGTCTTCTCGGGGAGCGGGGGCTCGGCGAGGTCGGCCGGCGCGATGTGAAGTGTGTCGATGCCGGACTTCACCGACACTCCGGCGCCGCCCACCGCAGGGAGTGCAATGGCCGCCGCGAGAACTCCGGCCACCGCGGCCGCACCGATGAGCCGCAGGAGGTTGGCGAACCGTGACCCGCGCGCTTTGCCGTGAGCTTGCACGGAACCTAGGGTACGTCCGTTTCGTGACTCTCCCGGCACCGAATCCATGGCCCGGGATTACCCTTCGTGGAGGGGGACTAGTCATTCCCGGCCACATGGCCTGACATGACCATGCACGAATTTGGTCCCGCCGGGGTATGTCGGTTCGATCGTCTTGTTGCGTACGTTCTCCTCTGCGGCTACTGCAATCAGGAGGCCCGACGCCCGCGCCCGTCGGCCGAAACGACGACTGACCACCTAAGGGGAGTGGGGTCGAAACATGTGGATCACGGATTGGACCTCCCGTGCCGCCTGCCGAGGTGCGGATCCTGACGCGCTCTTCGTGCAAGGCGCCGCACAGAACCGGGCGAAGCTGATCTGCCGGGGATGCCCTGTCCGTACCGAGTGCCTCGCCGACGCGCTGGACAATCGCATCGAGTTCGGGGTGTGGGGCGGGATGACGGAGAGGGAGCGCCGGGCGCTGTTGAGGCGTCGGCCGGATGTGGACTCCTGGCGAGACCTGCTGGAGTCGGCGAAGGAAGAGTACGAGCGGACCAATGAGCTGATCGCCGGCTGAGCCGGCCCGGCACGGCCGGACCTTCGCCTCTCAACGGTGCGAGGCGTTCCCAGGTTCGGTCGCGCTTCAGCGCAAGCATGATTTAGTTCGCCGTACGGCTGACCCTTCCAGCGGGCTGAACAGCGTCGTTCAGCTCTCAGCCGTCTTCAGCGCGCCCGCCGTACGGACGCGACGTGTGTGGTCGTTCAGGCCGTCGCCCGGGACTCGGGCGGCGGCGACGCGAGGAGGTCGCCGATCTGGCGGAGCCCCGCGAGATCGTGCACGTCCTCCGGCATCGCGGGAACCTGTGTGATCGGCACGGTCGGATGGGCCGAGGTGAAGTGCTCCCGCTGCCGCTGCTCGCGGGCCGCGAGTTGCATCCGGCCGGCGTGGAGCCGCAGGACGGCGGCGGTCAGCTCGTGCTCGCCCCGGGCCTCCAGGTCCTCGGCGGCAGCGCTGCTGCGAGCGGAGGACAGGGCGGCGGCGGGTGACAGGTGCACCCGGTTGACCACCACCCCGGCCAGCGGCATCCGCTCCTGCGCGAGCCGTTCGACGAAGTACGACGCCTCCCGCATCGCGTCGCGCTCGGGCGCGGCGACGACGAGGAACGCCGTGCCGGGCGCCTGGAGCAGCTGATAGGTCTGTTCGGCGCGCTGGCGGAAGCCGCCGAACACCGCGTCCAGCGCCGAGACGAACATCTGGATGTCGCGCAGCACCTGTGCCCCGAGCACCTTGGTCAAGATCCCGGTGACCACGCCGAACCCGGCGTTGATCAGCTTGAACGCGCTGCGGCCCCCCGCCTTCGCCGGTGCGGTGAGGATCCGGATCAGCCGCCCGTCGAGGAACCGGCCGAGCCTTTCCGGGGCGTCGAGGAAGTCGAGCGCCGACCGCGACGGCGGCGTGTCGACCACGATCAGGTCCCAGTCGCCGGAGCGGCGCAGCTGACCCAGCTTCTCCATCGCCATGTATTCCTGCGTGCCGGAGAAGCTCGACGACAGCGACTGGTAGAAGGGGTTCGTCAGGATCTGCCGCGCGCGGTCCGCGTCGGCGTGCGCCTCGATGATCTCGTCGAAGGTCCGCTTCATGTCGAGCATCATCGCGTGCAGCTCACCGCCGTCGCCCACGCCGTCGACCCGGCGAGGGGTGTTGTCCAGCTCGGTCAGCCCCATCGCCTGGGCCAGCCGCTTCGCCGGGTCCACGGTCAGCACGACGACCGACCGGCCGCGCTCGGCGGCCCGCAGCCCGAGGGCGGCCGCCGTGGTGGTCTTGCCGACGCCGCCGGAGCCGCAGCACACGATGATCCGAGTGCCCGGGTCGTCCAGGATCGCGTCGACGTCCAGTGCGGGCGCGGTCCTGCTCACAGGGCTCACACGGCTCGCAGGGCTCACTGGTCAACCTCTCTGGGGCTGTCGGGTGTACGGGGCCGGATCATGCCGCGCCCTGGTCGCGCAGCGCTTCGGCGAGCTCGTAGAGCCCGGCGAGGTCGGCGCCGTCCGGCAGGAGCGGCAGGTCGTAGCGGTGCGTGCCGGCGCTTTCCAGCGTCAGGCGCTCCCGCTTCTCCAGCTCGGTGCGCAGGGCGTGCTCGGTGACCTCCTCGGCGAGGGCCTCCGCGATCAGCGTCGCGTCGGCGGCGCCGTCCGCCAGCCCGGCCGCCTTGAGCCCGAGCGCCAGCTCGGCGGGGTCGAACCGACTCCCGGACGCCGCCTGGAGCGCCGACTCGGGGAGCCCCGCGGGCCGGACCATGTTGATGAAGACGCCGCCTGCCGGGAGGCCGCTCGCGCGCATCTCGGCGATGCCGTCCAGCGTCTCCTGGACCGGCATCTCCTCCAGAAGCGTCACGAAGTGCACCGCGGTCTCGGGCGAGGTGAGGACGCCGCGGACCAGGTCGGCGTGGTTCTTGACCGGGCCCATCCGGGCCAGCCCGGCGACCTCCTGGGTGACGTTGAGGAAGCGGGCGATCCGGCCGGTGGGCGGGGCGTCCATGACGATCGCGTCGTACACCCGCCTGCCCGACTTGTCACGCCGCCGTACGGCCTCGCTCGTCTTGCCGGTGACGAGGACGTCACGCAGGCCGGGGGCGATCGTGGTGGCGAAGTCGACGACGCCCATCCGGGTGAGCGCCTTGCCCATGCGCTTCATGCCGTAGAACATCTCGAGGTATTCGAGCATGGCCTCTTCGGGGTCGATCGCGAGGGCGTACACGTCGCCGCCGCCCGGCGCGACGGCGATCTTCCGCTCCTCGTACGGCAGCGGTGGCAGGTCGAAGACCTGGGCGATGCCCTGCCGGCCCTCGACCTCGACGAGCAGGACCTTGCGGCCGCCCGCCGCCAGGGCCAGCGCGAGGGCCGCGGCCACCGTCGTCTTGCCGGTGCCGCCCTTGCCGCTCACCACGTGCAGCCGTACGCCGTCCCAGTCGGTGTCCCTGGCCTCGGCGCCGCCGTCCTGCCCGCTGAAGCGCTTGCCGGTTGCCTCGCTCACGGCGCCTCCCCCGGGCTCGCGGCGGCGACCGGCTCACCGGCGCCCTCGCCGCACGTGATCACTGTGCCTCCTCCGACCGGCCCGGCGAGTACGCTCCGCGCGCTTCGCCGCGGTCGTGCCGGCCTGCGTGCCTGCTCCCACTCGCCCACGCCTGGAAGGCTACCCAACGGTCACTTTCGAATACCTCGGGCGTCCGGCTCGGCGGAACCTTGTGGTACGGCTCACACGTCGATTGGGTAAGGGTGCGCCTAAGAGGGCGGTCCACCCTGTGTGCAGTGTCTTCAAGGAGGTGCCGGCCGTGGAGTCGGTGCTGTTAGCGTTACTCGCCATCCTGGGCTTCATCGTGGTCGTCGCGGCGGCCCGAAGCGTACGCGTCGTCCAGCAGTTCGAGACCGGAATCGTCTTCCGCCTGGGCCGGATCCAGTCGAGCGTCCGGGGGCCGGGTCTGCATCTGATCGTCCCGATCGTCGACCGCATGCAAAAAGTGAACATGCAGATCATCACGATGGGGGTGCCCGCGCAGGACGGCATCACCAGGGACAACGTCACGGTCCGCGTCGACGCGGTCGTCTACTTCCGGGTCATCGACCCGATCAAGGCGGTCGTCAACGTCCAGAACTACCTTTTCGCCGTGTCGCAGGTGGCTCAGACATCGCTGCGGTCGGTCATCGGGCAGTCTGAGCTCGACCAGCTCCTGTCCGACAGGGACGCTCTGAACGCCCAGCTCAAAGCCGTCATCGACGAGCCGACGGATGGGCCGTGGGGCATCCGGATCGAGCGCGTCGAGATCAAGGACGTCGCGCTGCCCGAGGGGATGAAGCGGTCGATGTCCCGCCAGGCCGAGGCCGAGCGGGAGCGGCGGGCCCGCATCATCACCGCCGACGGCGAGTTCCAGGCGTCCAAGCGCCTCGCCGCCGCCGCGCGGGAGATGTCCGCCGACCCGTCCGCGCTGCAACTGCGCATGCTGCAGACCGTCGTGGAGGTCGCGGCGGAGAAGAACAGCACGCTGGTCATGCCGCTGCCCGTCGAGCTCCTGCGGTTCTTCGACCGGATGGCGCCGGCGGCCGAGGCGCCCGCGGCCAAACAGGAGCCGGTCGAGGTGGAGGAGCCGGAGCCGGTCGAGGAGGCGCTGCAGGTGCTTCCCGCGATCGACCCGCCCGCGGATCTTCCCGAGGTTCCCCTCGCCGGCCGTTCCCGGGCCGCCCAGGCCCAGGGTGTCGCGGGCGAGAGCCGTACGGAGGATGCGGCGGGATCGTCCACAGGCGAGGCCCGTACGGAGGATGCGGCGAGGATGTCCACAGGCGAGCACGGCGAGGGGTAGCGGCTCGATAGCCTTTGCCCATGACCAAGTGGGAGTACGTCACCGTGCCGCTGCTCACGCACGCGACCAAGCAGATTCTGGACAACTGGGGCGAGGACGGCTGGGAGCTCGTCTCCGTCATCCCGGGGCCGAACCCGGAGCAGCTCGTCGCCTACATGAAGCGGCCCAAGTGATGGCCACGCCGGAGCAGCGGCTCGCCGACCTCGGGCTGGCGTTGCCCGAGGTCGTCCCCCCGCTGGCGGCGTACGTGCCGGCCGTCAGGACGGGCGGCTACGTCTACACCTCGGGCCAGCTTCCGCTCGTGGACGGCAAGCTCGCCGTCACCGGGAAGGTGGGAGCCGAGGTCTCCCCCGAGGAGGCCAAGGAGCAGGCCCGCGTCTGCGCGGTCAACGCGCTGGCGGCGATCGGCTCGGTCGTCGGGGACCTGTCGGCCGTCGTGCGGATCGTCAAGGTCGTCGGTTTCGTCGCGAGCGCGCCCGGCTTCACCGGCCAGCCACAGGTGGTGAACGGCGCCAGCGAGCTGCTTGGCGAGGTCTTCGGGGAGGCGGGCAGGCACGCCCGCAGCGCCGTGGGCGTGGCGGTGCTCCCGCTGGACGCCCCGGTAGAGGTGGAGATCGTCGCCGAGGTCCGCTGACCGGGGTTTGCGGCGGCGTCCACGGGTGGGCGAGCATGGGCTCGAAACAGAGTGTTGTTCTGGTTGGAGGGCGCATGGGGATTCCCCTGCCGGGTGAGATCGGTGAGCGGGCGCGGGAGATCCTGGCCGGCCGTCTCGCCCCGGTTCCCGCGCGTGACGCCGCCACGGTGGTGCTCCTCCGGGACGCGCCTCTGGAGGCGTACCTCCTGAAGCGCCAGCCCACGATGGCCTTCGCCGCTGGGGCGCACGTCTTCCCCGGCGGCTCGGTCGACCCTCGCGACACCGACCACGCCGTCGCCTGGGCCGGCCCGTCCCCGGCGGCGTGGGGAGAGATCTTCCACGCCGGCGAGGCGACGGCACGCGGGCTCGTTTGCGCCGCCGTACGGGAGACGTTCGAGGAGTCGGGGGTGCTCCTCGCCGGGCGCGACGCCGCGACCGTGGTGGCCGACACCACGGGGGACGACTGGGAGTCCGACCGCCTCGCGCTCATCGGGCGCACGCTGTCCTTCGCCGAGTTCCTCGACCGGCGCGGGCTGGTGCTCCGGTCAGACCTGCTGAAGGCCTGGGGGCACTGGATCACTCCCGAGGTGGAGACCCGGCGGTTCGACACCCGGTTCTTCGTGGCGGCGCTGCCGTCCGGGCAGCGCACCCGGGACGTCGGCGGTGAGGCGGCACGGGTGGCCTGGATGCGGCCGGAGGCGGCCATCGAGGCCGCGGAGTCGGGAGAGGTGCTGCTGATGCCGCCGACACTGCACACGTTGACCGAGCTGGCCGCCTTCGAGACCATCGACGACGTGTTCGCACACGACCGCACGATAACGACGGTGATGCCCTCGGCCGCGGAGGTGGACGGCGGGATCGTCCTGACGGTCCCCGGCCTCGACTACCGCGGAGCGCTCGCCGGCCGGGCCTCGGCCCGCGCGGAGCGCGCCGGCGAGGCGCGGGCATGAGCGGTCTGCGCCTTCCCGGCGCACCCGGTGGCGCGCATGGCGGCACAGCAGGCGGACCCGGCGACCCCACCGGAGCGGTGGCCGCCGGCGGGCCGGACGGCACGAACGGCGCGGACCGCACAGACCGCACGGAGGGGCTGGACGGCGCTGGAACGGCGAGCGCGGTCAACGTCCTGGCGCCCAACGCGTCTCCGATGACGCTCGACGGCACCAACACCTGGGTCGTCGGCACGGCGGAGGCCGTGCTGGTGGTGGATCCCGGGCCGGACGACGAGGCGCACCTCACCCGGGTCGCGTCCCGGCTGGCCGGTCGTCAGGTGGTGTCGATCCTGCTCACGCACGGGCACGAGGACCACAGCGGCGGCGCGGCCCGCTTCGCGGAGATGGTGGGGGCGCCCGTGCGGGCGCTCGACCCCCGGCACCGCCTGGGCGACGAGGGGCTGGGCGACGGCGACGTGGTCACGGCGGGCGGCGTCGAGGTGCGGGTGGTGGCGACGCCGGGCCACTCGTTCGACTCGCTGTGCTTCTGGCTCCCGGCGGACCGGGCGATGCTCACGGGTGACACGGTCCTCGGCCGCGGGACGACCGTGATCGCCCCCGACGGAGATCTGGCCGACTACCTGCGCAGCCTCGACATGCTCAGGCGGAGCGCCGAGACGCTGGAAGCGCTGGCGCTGCTGCCCGGGCACGGGCCGGTCCTGCCCGATCCGATCGGCGCCCTGGACGGCTACATCGCCCACCGCCGGCAGCGCCTCGACCAGATTCGCGAGGCCATCCGGCAGGGGGCGCGGGACGCCCGGGAGATCGTGGAGATGGTCTACGCGGAGGTCGACCGGTCACTGTGGCCGGCCGCGGAGATGTCCGTGGCGGCCCAGCTCAACTACCTCAAGACGCTCTAGCGGGAGCGGTTGTACAGCCGCTCCCTGTCCATGATCACGACGGCCTTGGCCTCGATGCGCAGCCAGCCGCGCTGGGCGAAGTCGGCCAGAGCCTTGTTCACCGTCTCGCGGGAGGCCCCGACGAGCTGGGCCAGCTCCTCCTGCGTGAGGTCGTGGTGCACGCGGATGCCGTCGTCGGTCTTCAGGCCGAACCGGTCGGCCAGGTCGAGCAGCTGCTTGGCGACCCTGCCGGGGACGTCGGTGAACACCAGGTCGGCGAGCACGTCGTTGGTGCGGCGCAGCCGCTGGGCCAGGGCGCGCAGCAGGTGAAGGGCGACCTCGGGCCGCCCGGTCAGCCAGGGCCGCAGGTCGTCGTGGCCGAGCCCGGCCAGGCGGACGTCGGTCAGCGCGATGGCCGACGCCGTACGGGGACGGGGGTCGAACAGCGACAGCTCGCCGAACATCTCGCCGGGCCCGAGCACGCTCAGCAGGTTCTCCCGGCCGTCCGGCGCGGTGCGCGCCAGCTTGATCTTGCCTTCGAGCACCACGTAGAGCCGGTCGCCCGTCTCGTTCTCACTGAAGAGGGTGCGGCCCTTGGCGAGCTCGACCTCGGTGATGCTCGTCCGCAGCGCGGCGGCGCTCTCACGGTCGAGCGCGGAGAACAGGGGCGCCTTGCTCAAAACTTCCTCGGTGCTCACGGTGCCTCCTTGCTGTGGTCGCGCTGGGTCACCGGCTCCGTGATAGCCATTGTGACCCACGCCTTCCGCGTAGGCTTACGGGGTGTCCCGTAAACTCCCCGCGGCTGGGGAATCCCGGCTCGCGCTCGTGCGCCGTGCCCGGCGGATCAACAGAATCCTGGCCGAAACCTATCCTGACGCCCACTGCGAGCTCGACTTCGGCAACCCCCTGGAGTTGCTGGTCGCGACGATCCTCTCGGCGCAGTGTACGGACAAAAGGGTAAATATGGTGACCCCGGTGCTTTTTGCCAAGTACCAGACGGCCGCCGACTACGCCGGAGCGGACCGCGCGGAGCTCGAAGAGATCATCAAGTCGACCGGGTTCTTCCGGGCCAAGGCGAACAGCATCATCGGGATGGCCCAGGCTCTCTGCGAGCGCTACAAGGGGGAGGTCCCCGGCCGGCTCGCCGACCTGGTCACGCTGCCCGGCGTCGGCCGCAAGACCGCCAACGTGGTGCTCGGCAACGCCTTCGACGTCCCCGGCATCACGGTGGACACGCACTTCCAGCGACTGACGAAGCGGTTCGGCTGGACCGCCGAGACCGACCCGGTGAAGATCGAGCACGAGGTGGGCGACCTCATCCCCAAGTCCCAGTGGACGATGCTCTCCCACCGGCTGATCTGGCACGGCCGCCGCATCTGCCACGCCCGCAAGCCCGCCTGCGGCGCGTGTTCGGTCGCCGCCTTCTGCCCGTCGTACGGCACCGGGCCCACGGATCCGGAAGAGGCGGCCAAACTGGTCAAGCCGGGGCCGTTCTCCTGATCGCCGCGGAGTCTCGGGAAGATTCCGGGGCTCCGGCGTGGTTGTACGGCACACTTCCCTCATCGGGCTCCGCCCCGGGCCCGTCCGCACATGTCGCACCGGAGGTGGTCGTGGCTCCCGCCTGGTTGACGGATCTGGCGGCGAAGGCCGCGCACACCCCGGTCCCGACGGCGTTGCGGCCGCCCCCCGACGGAGGCGGGCGCCGGGCGGCGGTGCTCCTGCTGTTCGGCGAGGGCCCCGCGGGGCCCGACATCCTGCTCATCCAGCGCAGCTCCCGGGGGCGGGTGCACGCCGGTCAGCCGGCCTTCCCCGGCGGCGGGGTCGACCCCGGAGACGACGGCCCCGTGGGCGCGGCCCTGCGTGAGGCCGCGGAGGAGACCGGTCTCGACCCCGGCGGCGTCGAGGTGGTCGCGACCATGCCCGAGTTGTACGTGTGGCGCAGCGACAACCGGGTGACCCCGGTGCTCGCCTGGTGGCGTACGCCGAGCGCGGTGCACGCCGCGTCCCCGGCCGAGGTGGAGGCCGTGGAGCGGGTGCCGATCGCCGAGCTGGTCGATCCGGCCAACCGGCTGCGGCTGCGGCACCCGGGAGGGTTCGCGCCCTCCGTCGCCTTCCGCGTACGCGGCCTGCTCGTGTGGGGGTTCACCGCGGGCGTGCTCGACGGCGTGCTCACCGCCGCCGGGTTCGAGCTGCCCTGGGACCGGTCACGGGTCGAGGACCTGCCCCCCGAGATCCTCGACCTCGCCGCCCGCGGCTGAGCCGCCCCTCTCCGGGGTGTGGCCGCTCAGGGACAGGCCCAGTGCCGCCCAGTCGGCCACGTCCTCGTCCGGGTCCGTCGCGAGGCGGCGCAGCGCGGCCAGCCCGGCCGGGTCCGGCGGATCCCCCATGACGTGCGGGAGCGCGTAGGCGGCGCCGTACCTCACGGTGGGGTTCTCGTGCGCGGCCAGATCGATGACCGACGGCAGCGCCCGCCTGTCGCGCAGGTGCCCGAAGGCGATCAGCACCGAGTAGAGCACCCGCGCGTCGAGCTCGTCGGCCGCGAGATAGCGCAGCACGGGCAGGCTCCGGTCGGAGAACGGCCGGTCGCGCCCCAGCTCTCCGAGGATGTCCGCGCCGAGCACGCGCTCCGCGGGCCGGGAGCTCCCGCACAGCCGCCTGGCCACGGTGAACGTCTCCAGGTCGCCTCGCCCCTGCAGCGTGGAGATCGCCTGCCACCTCGCCGGCCCGTCCGGGTCGGTGTCGGCCAGCGCGATCGCGATCAGTTCGTCGACCGGTGTCCGGTCGTGGTCGTCGCCGTCCTGCCCGCCTCGCCGGTCCCCTGGGCCCGCGGGGCCGGACGGCCGTTCCGATACCCCCATGACGTCACGATATCGACGAGACCTGCGATACGCCTGCACGCCTGATGGCGTGGCTGGCTACGGTTGAAGATGTGCGCGGCGATCTCCTGGATCTCATCCTGATCGGGCTGGTTGTGGCTTTCGCCATCTCCGGATACCGGCAGGGCTTCATTATCGGGGCCTTCAGCTTCATCGGCTTCGTGGGCGGGGCCGTCCTGGGGATGTTCATCGCCCCTCCGATCGCGGGCGCGATAGTGAGCGGCGACACCGAGAGGGCGCTGTTAGCCATCGTGGTCGTGTTCCTGGCCGCGACCATCGGCCAGTTCGCGTCCTCGACGATCGGGGCGGTGGTGCGCAGCCACGTCACCTGGGACCCGGCCCGGATGGTCGACGCCTTCGGCGGCTCGGTGGCCAGCGGCCTGTCGGTGCTGGCGATCGCGTGGCTGCTCGGCTCGCTGATCGTCTCCATGAGTTTCGCCGTGCTGAAGGAGCAGGTCGACGGCTCGGTGCTGTGGCAGACGGTCGACGAGGCCGTCCCCGACGGCGTACGGGCCCTGCAGAAGCCGTTCAGGGACTTCGTCGACTCCTCGGAGTGGCCGCAGGTCATCACCTCCATCGGCGGCCAGAACGTCGCGGCCCCGGACGAGGGCGTGCTCAAGGGCAGTGCGGGGCTGACCCGGGCGCGCAAGGCGATCGTCAAGGTGCAGGGCACCGCCCTGAGCTGCCACAAGCTGATCGAGGGCACCGGTTTCGTCTACGCACAGCACCGGGTGATGACCAACGCGCACGTCGTCGCCGGGGTCAACGAGCGGCTCCGGGTCACCGACTCGACCGGCACCGAGCACGACGCCCGGGTGGTGCTCTACAACCCCGACCGCGACATCGCGGTCCTGTTCGTCCCCGACCTCGACGTCGGCTGGCTCCGCTTCGACTACTCGGCGAACAAGGGCGACAGCGCGATCATCGCGGGCTACCCCAAGGGCCACGGCTTCACGCCGCTCGCCGCCAGGGTCCGGATCAAGCAGCCGGCCGAGTCGTACGACATCTACAACAAGCGCAAGGTCGAGCGGGACGTCTACGCCATCAGGGGCAAGGTCCAGCCGGGCAACTCGGGCGGGCCGCTGCTCAGCCCCGACGGCAAGGTGTACGGCGTGATCTTCGCGGCGGCGACCGATCAGCCGGAGACGGGCTACGCGCTGACGGCGGAGGAGGTGCTCCCCGACGCGGAGGACGGCAGCGCCGCCACCGCCCGCGCCGACACCCTGGGATGCGACTAGTCCTCGGGAACCGGCAGCAGATCGAGGACCGTGGCGATCGCCGCCTCCGCGCCGACTCCCCGCGTCTCCACGCCCGCCTCGCCGTTCCCGTCCATGGTGGCGGCGATCTTGTCGCCTGCGAGGGCCAGTGCCCGCACGTCCAGCCCGTACGGCTGCCGCGAGCCGTACGCGCCGAGCCGGGCCGAGCCGCGGGTCAGCAGGGCGGCGGCGCCGTGGAGATTGCCGCGCTGCACGTGGGTGAGCCCCACGCAGATCTGGGCCAGCCCCTGCCACAGGTCCCGCTCCTCGGCGGGGCCGGTCTTCCAGCGCGCCTCCAGGACCTCGTGGGCATGGAAGGGCCGTCCGGCGGCGAGTAGACGTCTCGCCTCGGCCAGCGCCTCACGCGGCCCGGGCGCGTAGTCGTCGGGGACCCTCGGCACTCCCTCGGCGCCTCGGGGAAGCGGCCTGCCGAGCTCGTCCCTGGGGCGTGAGCTGCGGGGGCGGCCCGCCTCGTCACGGTCGCGCATTACTCAGCGGTCCGGTTCCGGGTCGGCGAGCCAGGCGATCAGCTCGGCGTCGAACTGCGCGGGGCGCTCCTCGTGCGGGAAGTGGCCGGCCCCCTCGATCAGCCGCCAGCGGTACGGCGCGGCCACGTAGCGGCCGGACCCATGGGCCGTCCGAGGAAGGACGCAGGGGTCGAGGGCGCCGTGCAGCTGGAGGGTGGGCGCCTCGATCTCGGTGCGCATCTGGCGTGCGTAGCGGAACCCGTCGGGCCGCATCTGTGACCGGGCCAGCCAGCGGTAGTACTCCAGGGCGCAGTGCGCCACCGTCGGGATGCGCAGAGCCTCCTGGTAGACGCCGGTGACCTCCTCCGACGGCCACTCCGGCCCCGCCCACCGCTCGATGAGCCGCTTCACCTGGGCGCCGCCCTTGGCCAC
This sequence comes from Microbispora sp. NPDC049125, assembly GCF_040802045.1. Lineage (NCBI taxonomy): Bacteria > Bacillati > Actinomycetota > Actinomycetes > Streptosporangiales > Streptosporangiaceae > Microbispora > Microbispora sp. NPDC049125. The sequence continues at coordinate 266,177 of NZ_JBEZDW010000002.1, forward strand.
GAGCCTGCGCTCAGGCAGCAGGGGAAGCTGGAACCCCATGGCGTACCGGCTGGCCCTGAGCTGGCCCAGAGGGTCGGTGAACAGCGCGGCCCGCAGGCGGAGCGGGTGCGGCGCCGACACAGTCACGAGCCGATGCACGACCTTGGGCTCGATGGCGCTCATCGTCCACGCGAGCAGCCCGCCCCAGTCGTGGCCGACCACCACGGCGCCGGTCTCGCCGAGCGCCCGGACCAGGCCGGCCGTGTCTACGGCCAGTGACGGCAGGTCGTAGCCCCGAGGCGGCTTGTCGCTGGCGCCGTAACCCCGCAGATCGACGGCGACGGCACGGTAGCCCGCCTCGGCCAGCGAGACGAGCTGGTTCCGCCAGGTCCACCAGAACTGGGGGAACCCGTGCAGAAGGAGCACCAGGGGGCCCTCACCGGCCTCCACGACGTGGAACCGGGTGCCTCCGGCGTGCACCGCCCGATGGGTCCAGGGGCCGTCGACCTGGACCAGCGACTCGTCAGGCATCGATCACAGACTCGCGATGGGAGCCGACCTGCCCGGCGGTCGGGCCCGTGTACGGCGGGGGAGCCGGCGCGGGGGCCGTGGCCCGGGAAGGGGCGGCTGAGGGGGCGAGCTCGCCCTCCTCGTCGGAGCTCGCGAGGTTGCGCAGGCTCCGCACGGTGCGCTTCATCCCCGCCAGGCCCTTCAGCCGGCGGTAGCCGACGAACGACAGCAGCCCGGCCACCACCAGGTAGAACACCGTGACGATGGTGAACGCCAGCCAGGGAGAGAGCCCGAGCGCGACGAGGCCGTACGCGATCGCGAAGGAGGCGAGGATCAGGCACAGGTGCGCGATGAACGCGGCGGCGCCGAACAGCGCCGCGGCCATTCCGACCCGCTTCGCGTCGAACTTCAGCTCGGCCTTGGCCAGCTCGATCTCCGAGCGGACGAGGGTCGAGATGTGGTGGCTCGCCTGGGCGACCAGCGCGCCGAGCGATTCGTCCTCGGGCATCAGGGATCTCCTATCTGCGACTGATGCACATCATCTCGTGTCCGCCGGTGCCCGCGCACGGGAAGGCCGGCCCGCGCGCCGATGAAGCTGGGAACCGTAAGGCCCGGAATGTGATGCCGTAAGCGATCTGCCCGCTCAGTGCCGAACCGAACCGGCGCCGGACGGCAAGGGGAGGCGCGGGCATCGGGGGAGGCAGGGACGCCCGGGGGAGGCAGGGGGAGGCCTGGGGGAGGCCCGGGGGAGGCGTGGACGGACGCCTCCCCCGGCCCGGTCACTCCTCGGTCTTGGCGCTCGGCAGCTTCTCGGAGATGAGGTTCATCACCGAGCTGTCGGTCAGCGTGGTGACGTCCCCGAGTGTGCGGTGCTCGGCCACGTCGCGCAGGAGGCGGCGCATGATCTTGCCGGAGCGGGTCTTCGGCAGCTCCGGGACGACCATGATCTGCCGCGGCTTGGCGATCGGGCCGAGCGCCTTGGCCACGTGGGCCCGCAGCTCGGCCGCGATGTCCGCGCCCTCCTCGGCGCTGCCGCGCAGGATCACGAACGCCACGATGGCCTGGCCGGTCACCGGGTCGGTCGCGCCCACGACGGCGGCCTCGGCCACCTTCGGGTGGCTGACCAGCGCGCTTTCGACCTCGGTGGTGGAGATGTTGTGGCCGGAGACCAGCATGACGTCGTCGACCCGGCCGAGCAGCCACAGGTCGCCGTCCTCGTCACGCTTGGCGCCGTCGCCGGGGAAGTACATCCCCTCGAACCGCGACCAGTAGGTGTCGACGTACCGCTTGTCGTCGCCCCAGATCGTGCGGAGCATGGACGGCCAGGGCTCGCGTACGACGAGGAAGCCGCCACCGCCGTTCGGGACCGACGTGCCCTGGTCGTCGACCACGTCGGCGACGATGCCGGGCAGCGGCCGCATGGCGGCGCCCGGCTTGGCCGCGGTGACCCCGGGCAGGGGGCTGATCATCATGGCGCCGGTCTCGGTCTGCCACCACGTGTCCACCACCGGGCAGCGGCCGTCGCCGATGTGCTCGCGGTACCAGACGTACGCCTCGGGGTTGATGGGCTCGCCGACCGACCCGAGCACCCGCAGGGACGACATGTCGAACTTGGCGGGGATGTCGTCGCCCCATTTCATGAAGGTACGGATCGCCGTGGGGGCCGTGTAGAGGATCGTGACCTTGTACTTCTGCACGATCTCCCAGAACCGGCCCCTGTGCGGGGTGTCGGGGGTGCCCTCGTAGATCACGCTGGTGGCGCCGTTGGCGAGCGGGCCGTACACGATGTAGGAGTGCCCGGTGACCCAGCCGATGTCGGCCGTGCACCAGTAGACGTCGGTCTCCGGCTTGAGGTCGAAGACGGCGTGGTGGGTCCAGGCGGTCTGGGTGAGATAGCCGCCGGTGGTGTGCAGGATGCCCTTGGGCTTCCCGGTCGTGCCGCTGGTGTAGAGGATGTACAGGGGGTCCTCGGCGTCGTGCGGCACCGGCTGGTGCTCGGCGGGCTGGCGGTCGACGACGTCGTGCCACCACACGTCCTTGTCGCTCACCGCGACGTCCTGGCCGGTCCTGCGGACGACCAGCACGTGCTCGACGCCGGGGCACTGCTCGACCGCCTCGTCGACCGTGGGCTTGAGCGCGCTCGGCGCCCCGCGCCGGAAGCCGCCGTCGGCGGTGATGACGATCTTGGCGTCCGCGTCGTCGATGCGGCTCTTCAGCGCCGCCGCCGAGAACCCGCCGAACACCACCGAGTGGATCGCCCCGATGCGCGCGCAGGCCAGCAGCGAGATCGGCAGCTCGGGGATCATGGGCATGTAGATGGCGACCCGGTCGCCCTTGCGCACGCCCAGCTCCTCCAGCGCGTTCGCCGCCTTCGCGACCTCCCGCTGCAGGTCCGCGTAGGTGATCGTACGGCTGTCGCCCTCCGGCTCGCCCTCCCAGTGGAAGGCCACCTTGTCGCCCCTGCCCGCCTCGACATGGCGGTCGACGCAGTTGTAGGCGACGTTCAGCGTGCCGCCGACGAACCACTTGGCGAACGGCGGCTTCCATTCGAGGGTGGTGTCCCAGCGGCGGGACCAGGTGAGCCGCTCGGCGGCCTGCTCCCAGAAGGCGAGCCGGTCCCGCGCGGCCTCCTCGTAGGCGTCCGCCGTGACGTTCGCGGCCGCTGCCAGGTCGGCTGGAGGATCGAACCGCCGCTTCTCGCTCAGCAGGTTCGACAGCGTCTCCTGGGTCTCCTGACCGGGGGTCTCGGTGGCCACTACGTGCTCCTTACGGCGTCTGGACGTTCTGTTTCTGTTCGGCCGCCTCGGCCAAGGGTGAGTATGTCGGTCCCACTTCACCAGGCCGGAGGCGTCAAGTACAAGTAATCGAGCCGGCTGTCGCCTCGTCCCCGTTGTCAGTGGTGAAAGGGCTATTGGGGGAAATTTAGTGACAGCTGTGGGCTTGTGGGGACGGCATGCGCCCAACGGCGGCACCTCTTCGCCGAACGACGGCCTACCGGCCGGTAGGGTCGGACGCTGTGAACGACCCCCTGGCTGTGATCGCCGAGCTCCCGGGAGTGCCTGACGCCGTACGGGAGGCGCGCGAGGCCGTGGACCGGCTCTACCGGCACCGCGTCCTGCGGCGGCGCAGCCCGGAGGTGTCCACGGAGTCGGCCCTGCGGGGCGCCCGCGCGTCGGCCGCCTTGGAAGGCGTCGACGTGACGCTCGAACGGCTCCGGCAGGGGGAGGCCGGCGACCCGGTCGTGCAGGGGGCGCTGCGGGTCTCCGCGGAGCTGGGACGGCTCGGCGGCACGTGGCGCCCCGCGCCCCGGCAGGTGCTCGCCCGGCTGCATGCCGTGGCCGCCGCGGGGCTGACCGCCGACCCGGGCAGGCCGAGGACCGTCTCCACTTCGGCGGACGTGCTCGGGCTCGGCCCCGCTCCAGGGCCTGAGGAGACGGCTGTACGGATGTCGGCCCTGGCGGAGCTGGTGTCGGGGGCCACGAGAGCCCCGGCCCTCGTTCTGGCGTCCATCGTGCACGCGGAGCTGGCGGTGCTGCGGCCGTTCGGGATCGCCGACGGGCTCGTGGCCCGGGCCGCCGAGCGGCTGACGCTGGTCGAGATGGGGCTCGACCCCAAGTCCCTCGTGGCGGTCGAGGTGGGCCACTCCGAGCTCGGAGACGCGTACGCCGACGGGCTCAGGGCGTATCTCAAGGGAACGGCCGAGGGTGTGGGCACCTGGGTGCGGCACTGCGCCACCGCCGTCGTCCTCGGCGTCCGTGAGACGACGGCTGTGTGCGAGGCGCTGTCGCGCTGATCGGTCCGTCCTGTGGCGGACCGTCTGCGAGAGGCCGTGTGCGCCGGGCGGTGTGACGGCGGCGTGTGAGGGCCTTTCGGCCGAGCGGTGTGACGGGGGTCCGTGGCCTGTCCGGACGGGCGGTCTGACGGTGGCTTGTGTACGAGGCTCTGTCCGGATGTACGAGGCCCTGTCCGGACGGGCGGTCCCAGGCGGATCGCGCGGGCGGATCTCGCGGTTGGATCTCGCGGGGAAAGGCAGACGGCGTCCCTGGGATGGAACGCCGTCGCCGCACAGTTTCACCGGGTTACCAAGCGTGCACCTCGAATTTGTCGGATCGGGTCAAGCCCGTCTCGACACGCCTCCCGCGGCTGGTCGCGCGTGGGTGCCCGGCTTCCGTGCGCGGACTGCTAAGTCCGTAACCCCTTTCTACGTCCGATTCCCCGGGATGGACAACCCCTCGGACCAAGACCTTTACGGGGTCACGGGCGGGGCCGCTTGTCGCTTTTGTCGCAATAGGGCGGTATGTGGGGAATATCGGCTGGCCAAAACAGGTGTCTGTCACGCGGAGTGATCAGGTCTCATAGCCGTTGCGACGGTCTATGTCGACATGCGACACTGACTCCGAGAAAAAGATTTACTCAGATTGGGGAGGTGCTCGACGAACCTCTCGTCGATCAGGCACCATACGGTGTGGTTCGGCGGGAGCGCGGTGGGCGAATCGCCCTTTACGAGCCCCTTGCCAGTCCCGGGTCCGGTGTTTAAAGCTTTCTTCTAATACGGGACCGGCTCTACCCCCCCAGAGCCGGACCAGTCGGCGACCCCCGCTCTCCCCCCCGGCGGGGGTCGCCTTTTTTCCCGGCTCGTTATCCACAGAGCCCGGTTCGGAAGCCCGGCGTGCCTCGCCGGTTCAGCAAGGTGGTCTCCCCGGACGACAGGGAGACACCGATGCAGCGGCCCTTGGCCATCACCGACGATCAGGAACTCCTCGACGACCTGCTGCGCATCGCCGCCGCCGCGGGCGTCGAGATCGACGTGGCCCAGGCGGCGGCCCACGCCCGGCCGTTCTGGAGCAGGGCCCCGCTGGTGGTGGTCGGCGGTGACATCGCCGACGACCTGGCCGCGACGGGCCCTCCGCCCCGGCGGAACGTGGTCGTCGTCACCCGGACGGCCGGCGACCCCGACATGTGGCGCAGGTGCGTGGCTGTGGGTGCGCACGCCGTGCTGGAGCTTCCGGACGCCGAACGCCTGCTCGTCGAGGAGCTGGGGGAGGCGGTCGAGCCCGCGACCAGGGCCGGCACGGTGATCTGCGTCGCGGGCGGCAGGGGAGGCGCCGGCGCCACCGTCCTCGCCGCGTCGCTGGCTCTGACCGCCTCCCGCCGCGGCCTGCGGACGCTGCTGGTCGACGCCGACCCGCTGGGCGGCGGCATCGACGTGGTCCTGGGGCAGGAGCAGGCCACCGGAGCCCGGTGGCCGGACATCGTGGGCCGTGAGGGCCGGGTGAGCTTCGCCGCCCTGCAGGGCGCCCTTCCCACGTTCGGCGAGCTGACCGTGCTCTCATGGCACCGCGGCGAGCCGTCGGCGATCCCCCGGGAGGCGATGCGTGCCGTGCTCGACGCCGCCCGGCGCGGCTGCGACCTTGTGATCGTGGACCTGCCGCGCCACGTCGGCGACGGCGAGTCCGAGGCCCTTTCCCGCGCGACCGCGACGCTCGTGGTCGTGCAGGCCGACCTCCGGGGCGCGCTGGCGGCGGCCCAGACGGTCGCGCTGCTGCGCGACCGCACGGGCGATCTGAGAGCGGTGGTGCGCGCCGGGACGCTCGACCCCGACGTCGTGTCCACGTCCGTCGACGTCCCGTGCATGGGCCTGGTGCCCGAAGTACGGGGGCTGGTGGAGACGCTGGACCGGGGCGACCCGCCGCCGCTCGGCCGTTCGCCCCTCGGCAGGTTCTGCGACGGTCTGCTGTCGACCCTGGTGGACGGGCTGTGACCCGGCCGGCCGCTTCGCCTGCCGTGGGTGAGACGCCCGGCGTCTCGCCGGAGCTGGTCGAGGCCGTCCGGGTACGGCTGTCGCGCGCGGCGGCCCCACCCACGGCCGCCCAGGTGGCGGCCGCCCTGCGGGCGGAAAGAGCCGTCCTGGGCGACGCCGAGGTGCTCGCCGTCGCCCGCACGCTGCGTGCCCACCTCATCGGCGCCGGGCCGCTCGAAGGGCTGCTGGCCGAGCCGGGTGTCACCGACGTGCTGGTCAACGGGCCACGGGAGGTGTGGGTCGACGACGGCCACGGGCTGCGCCGGACGGGCGTCTCCTTCAGGGCCGACGACGACGTGCGCCGTCTCGCTCAGCGCCTGGCGGCGGCCGCGGGGCGCCGCCTCGACGACGCCTGCCCGTACGTGGACGCGCGTCTCGCCGGCGGCGTCCGGCTGCACGCGGTGCTGCCGCCGATCGCTCCGGAGGGCACCTGCCTGTCCCTGCGCCTGCCGTCCCGCCGGACGTTCACGATCGAGGAGCTCGTCCCGGGCGACGGTGCCCGCGTCCTGCACGCGATCATGGCGGCGCGGGTGGCCTTCCTCGTCACCGGCGGCACCGGCACCGGCAAGACAACCCTCCTGTCGGCCATGCTCTCACGTGCGGATCACGCGGAGCGGCTGCTGCTGGTGGAGGACTCGGCGGAGCTTCAGCCCCGGCATCCGCATGTCGTCCGCCTGGAGGCACGGCCGCCCAATCTCGAAGGTGCGGGCGAGGTCGGCCTGCGCGACCTCGTACGGCAGGCCCTGCGCATGCGTCCCGACCGGCTGGTCGTCGGCGAGGTCCGGGGGAGCGAGGTCGTCGACTTGCTGGCCGCGTTGAACACGGGCCATGAGGGCGGCTGCGGCACGCTGCACGCCAACACCGCCGCGGATGTGCCGGCGCGGCTGGAGGCCCTGGCCTGCGCGGCGGGGCTCTCCCGCGAGGCCGTGCACAGCCAGATCGCGGCGGCCCTCGACGTCGTCGTCCACCTGGTCCGCGCCCCGGGCGGCGGGCCGCGCCGGGTGGCGGAGGTCTGCCTCCTCGACCGGGCTCCGTCCGGCCTCGTGGCCGCGGTGCCCGCGCTCACCTTCACCCCCGGCGGACGGGCCGCACCCGGCCTCGCCTTCGGGTCACTGCGGTCCCGCTGCCCGGAGATCCCGTGCCTCGCCTAGCCGCACCGCTCGTGCGGGGTCGTCTCAACGCGGGCGGCTCCGGGACGCCGGGCGCTCACGGGACGACTGCCGCAGGGGAGGCGCCGTGCAGGCTTGGCGCACCCGGGTCTCCCGGTCCGGCGCCGAGGATCCCGACTGCCGCGGAGGAGGCGTCGTGCAGGCCCTGGCGGTGATCGCCGCCGCGTTCGCCGCCTGGGTATGGGCCGGTCCCGGCGCGGGCGTCGCGAGACTGGCCGTTCTCACCGGCTCCTCCTCTGGCAGCGTTGTGCGCCGGGGGTGGGCCGTGCTGGCCGGGCGCCGCAGGCCGCGGGCGAGCGCCGCGGCTTGGCGCCTGGCGTCGATCGAGCTGTGCCAGAGCCTCGCCGCCGAGCTCGCCGGGGGCAGGACTCCGGCGGAGGCCATGGCCAGGGCCGTGGCGTCGGCCGACCCGCCCGACCCGGCCGTCCTCGTCCCGGTGGTGGTCGCCGCTCGTGACGGCGGCGACGTGGCCGCCGCCCTCCAGATGGCGGCTTCCACCGGCGGTGGTGAGGGGCTCCTGCGGCTGGCCGCATGCTGGCGGGTGAGCGTCACCGTTGGCGGCGGGCTGACAGCGCTCGTCGAGCGGGTGGGCACGTCGCTGCGTGACGCCGAGGCCCATCGGCAGGAGGTGTCGGCCCAGCTCGCCGGTCCGCGCGCGACGGCCCGCATGCTCGCGGGGCTGCCCGCCCTCGGCCTGCTGATGGCCGCCGGTCTCGGCATGAATCCGTTGTCGTTCCTGCTGGGAGGCCCGGCCGGGCTGGCATGCCTCGCCGCAGGGATGGCGCTCGACGCCGCCGGCCTGTGGTGGACGCGCCGCCTGGTCGCCCGTGCCGAAGGCGCGGTGGGCGTAGGAGGGGAGGCCGCGTGATGTCTCTGCTGGCCGGGCTGCTCGTCGTGCTTGTGGGCTGCCTGTGGCCGGCTCCCCGTTCGGCGGCGGACCGGCTGAGAGCCATCACCGTCAGGACGGTCACCGCCGGCGCGCTCAGCCCGGAACCGTTGCGAGCGCACGCGTTGCGAGCCGGGTCCATCGTCGCCGCACCGCTGGGGTTCGCCGGGTTCCTACTGGTAGGCGGAGTCCCTGGGCTGGTGGTCGGCCTCCTGCTGGCCGGTGGAGCACTTGCGGCCGTACACCGGCGGGAGCCTGCCGAGGTGCGGCGTCGCCGGGAGCGCATGACCGCCGACCTGCCCTTCGCCGTCGATCTGGTCGTCGCGGGTCTGCGTGCGGGCCGGCCGGTGAGCGCCGCCGTGGAGACGGCGGCGGAGGCGGTGGGCGGGCCGCTCGGGCAGCGGCTGGCGTCCGTCGGCGCGCAGGTGCGCCTGGGGGCGGGCCCGGAGACGGCGTGGGCCGCCGTCGCCGGGGATCCTTCCCTGGCCGCCCTGGGCCGGACCATGATCCGAGCCGTCGAGAGCGGCGCGCCGGTGGCCGAGGTGCTCACCAGGGTGGCCGACGACGCGCGTCAAGCGGCTCGTGCGGCGTCCGCCGCCGCCGCTCGCAAGGTCGGCGTGCAGGTGGTGGCCCCGCTCGGGCTGTGCTTCCTGCCCGCTTTCGTCTTCCTGGGGATCATCCCCGTTGTCGCGGCCCTGGCCGCTCAGATCCTGCTGCCGTGAACACCTGTGGACAACCTTGTCCACAGGTGTGGACAGCCGATTGCCTCATCCCGGCGCATTGCCGTTCATGCCGGCCCGCCTCATCCACAGGGCTCACCCGCGGGCCGGGCCTGTCCACAGAACGCGATTCGCCGGGGTGGGGGCATGACCTGCGGGCGGAATCTGGGGTCGCCGGGCGGATGGCCCGCCCCCAGTCACACAGGAGGACCAGATGAGCGAATGGATGACCGGATCCGCCATGCCGCCGGAGCCCGGCGGGCGCTCGACCGCCGCCCCCGGCGAGACGAGATCCCGGCTCGCGCCGGTCACCCGGGCCGGGTGGCGAGCCGTCTTCCGGGCAAGGCTCCTCTTCCGGCTGCCACCGTCCCTTCGCGCGGTTCTTCGCGCGGTGCTTCGCTCGGTCAGCGGCCCGGTCCTTGGCCCGGCACTTCGCGCGGTCCTTGGCCCGGCCCTCGGCGCGGCACGTCGAGCGGACTCCCGGGCCGCGTTCCGCCCAGCGGTCCAGGTGTCTCGGTCCGTGGTCGGGTCCGCGTTCCGCGTGATGAGTGAGCGGCTGCGCTCCCTCTGGGTGCGGTGGGCGCTGCTCGCGCGCACGAGGGCCGATGCCGGCATGTCGACCGCTGAGTACGCCGTGGGAACGATCGCCGCCTGCGGGTTCGCGGCGCTTCTCTGGAAGGTCGTCACCAGTGCCGAGGTGCGGTCGATGCTGGCCGCATTGATCCAGAAGGCCCTCAAGCTGGCTGCCTGAGAGGGAAGGGGTGGCGATGCTGGACGCAGCGGTGGAGACGGCAGGGACGGTGAGGGCGGCGGTGCGGGACGCCTGCCGTTGTTCCAGGCCTGCATCCCCGTCGGCGGGCGGCCTTGTCGTCGGTGGTGTGCCGGCGCGCAGGGAGCGCGGATCGGTGACGGCCGAGGCGGCGGTCGGGCTTCCAGCCCTGGTCGTGGTCCTGGCGGCCGCGCTCTGGGCCGTCACCGTCGTCGGCGCCCACTTGCGCTGTGTCGACGCGGCCCGGGCGGGTGCCCGTGCCGCCGCCAGGGGCGAGGCCGTCGAAGCCGTCATAGCGGCGGTCAGGCAGGCCGCCCCGGCGAAGGCGCGCGTCGATGTGAGCCTTCGAGCGCAGACCGCCCGGGTGGAGGTCTCGGTCGCCGTCGGGTCGCCGGCTGGGTCTCTGCTGCCGTCGGTGCCCGTCCGAGCGTCGGCCGTGGCCGCTACTGAGCCGGGAGTGCTCCTCTCCGGGCAGCCGCCATCAGGACAGGCGGCGCCTGGGGATCCCCTCGCGCAGGCGGCCCCGCCGCCGTCCGGACGCGGGGCCGCGCTCACGCAGACCAAGAACGGAGACGGTGGAGATGGCCGCCGCCGGGAGCCGGCGGGGCCGACGGAGAGCCGGAGTGCGAATGGGAAGTGATCGAGGTTCGGCGACCATATGGATGACGGCGTTCATGGCCGTGCTCTGGATGGTCACGATGACCGTCGTTTACGTGGGAGTCGCGCGTGTGGCCCGCCACCGGGCACAGAGCGCGGCCGACCTCAGCGCGCTCGCCGTGGCGCAGTGGGCGTTCGCCACGCCTGAGGGGGCATGTGACCGGGCCGGGGCGATCGCCGTGGCCAACGGGGCCCGGATCGACTCGTGCTCGGTCGTGGACGGCGTCGCGGAGATCTCCGCCTCGGTGCGGTTCGCGGTCCCGCTGCTCGGGGACCATACGGCGATCGCGATGGCCAGGGCCGGGCCGGTGGGTGCGCAGGCGTGACGCGGGCGAGCGCCGACCGTAGGGCGCTGTAGGTCATGTCGCGCTAACTTCTGATACGTCCTGTGATGTTTGAGTCGCATTAGTATCGGTCTCTTGGACGGCACGTCCAAGAGTGGATGGCCGCAACAGAGGTTCGCTCACAGTGGGTAGCCGTACTTTCCAGGAGGAGGGGCGCGGCACTCGGCGAAGGGATGTGTCGTGATCAGGGTCCACAGGCCGGCCGCCGCCGCGATGTTGATACCGATCACGGTGGCGTCCGCGCTGATGGTCGGTGCCACCCCGGCGAGCGCGGCCGACGGCGAGATCGAGTCCCCCCGGGACGGGCAGGTCGTCAACGCGCGGGGGCCTGTGGCGATCACCGCGAAGACCGACTGGTATCAGGTCAGCATGTCCCTCTATGTCGAGGGGCCGGGTGTCCCCCGGCAGAAGATCGGATCCGGAGGCGCCGATCAGACGATCAGTGGCTCCTTCGATCCGGGCAACGCCCCGAACGGCCCGGTCACGCTGACGCTGTTCGGCGAGATCACGAACAAGACGTACAAGACCTCGACTTTCGTGCTGAGCCGGCCGCCGGAGGCTCCCTCAGGGGTCGAGGCCAGGCTGGAGAACTCCTCGTCCGCGTTGGTCACCTGGGCGAAGGGAGCCGAGCCGGACCTGCAGTCCTACGAGGTCTCCTCGGTCAGGGCCGGAAGGTCCGGCACGGTGGCCGTCGACACCGCCTGCTCCGGCTCGACCTGCCGGGCGACCCTCGCGGTGCCGGGTAAGGCGGCGGGGGAGCAGCTCGACGTGGCCGTTCGGGCCGTCCGCTCCGACGGCCGTGGCGGCACGATCGAGTCCCCTCGATCGTCGGCGCCTCCGGTGGCCGTGCCGGCTGTGACGCCTTCGCCGGTCGCTTCGCGCAAGCAGGACCTCTCGTCTCCGAGCACCCATACGGGGAAGAGCCGCGCCGGGACCTCGCTGCCCAGCCCGGTGCCGAAGCTGCCCGCGACGACCTCTGACAACAAGCTCAAGCTCCCCGACGCGAGCGAGAAGGGGCCGGAGATCGCGCCGGTGGAGACGGGCGATCCTGGTCCGGCCGCCCAGTCCTCTTTTTCTCCCTCCGGAGGTCTCGGGTACGGCGTGTACATCGCGATCGGCGTCGTCCTGCTGCTCCTTGGTGTCTGCCTGGGCTCATGGATGCGGCGCAGGGAGGGCCGGGGAGGAGTGGGCGGCTCAGGTCCGGTTCTGATCGGTGCCTCTGGAGGGGCCCCGGCCGGGCCGGACGCGGTGGCCGGCCGCGTCAGTCAGCGGGGGGCCACGTCTGGAGGCAAGGGCTCGGCGTCCTCGGTCGTCCGCCGTCCCAGCGTGATCCTCGCGGCCCGGAAACCCCGCGACACGCCCTCTGACCAGGAGGCCACCGAGGAGCAGGAGGCGATCACAGGACTGGAGGGCCCGGAGGCGGACAGACCGGAGGCGGAGCCGGACAGACCGGAGGCGGAGCCGGACAGGCCGGGATCCGAGGCGGACGGGTCGGGACCGGAGGCGGACGGGCCGGGGCCCGAGGCCGCCGCGAAGCCTCAGGGACCGCTGGCCGACGACCCGCTGTGGGAGCGGCCCAGGCAGCCCGACCACGACTACTGGGTCGAGGACGAGAAGGAATCCGCATCGCACCCCTGGGGGGAGGACGAGGAATCCGCATCGCGCCGCGCCTCGATCACCGACCGCGGCCGGTCGTAGATCTGCAGAAGGCGTGGCGGTCTCAGGCTCGTGGCGGTCCCAGGTCGTGGCGGTGTCAGGCTCGTGGCGGTCTCAGGTTGACGAGCTCAGGTCCCCAGCAGCACGCCGAGGAGGCGGAGGGCTCCGGGCTTGTCGAGTGGCTCGTTGCCGTTGCCGCATTTCGGGGATTGGATGCAGGACGGGCAGCCGCGGTCGCACTCGCACGACCCGATGGCTTCCATCGTGGCCGTGAGCCACTCGGCCGCCCTGGCGTACCCTCGCTCGGCGAAGCCGGCGCCCCCTTCGTGGCCGTCGTACACGAACACGGTGAGCAGGCCGGTGTCCGGATGTAGCTCTGTCGAGACGCCGCCGATGTCCCAGCGGTCGCAGGTGGCGAACAGCGGCAGCAGGCCGATGGCCGCGTGCTCCGCCGCGTGGGCCGCCCCGCCGAGATCGACCGGTCTGCCCGCGTCGGAGACCAGTGGCGCGAGGGCGTCAGCCGGCAGGGTCCACCAGACGGCCCGGGTGCACAGCGTGCGGGGTGGCAGGTCCAGCGGCTCCTCGCCGAGGACCTCCCCGCTCTGCGTGCGCCGTTTGAGATAGGACACGACCTGCCGGGTCACTTCTACCGAGCCGAAATGCAGTTCACCAGGACCGAAATCCCGGGACCGGAGCGATTCGATCACCCGGATGTCGGTCACGTCGCGGGCGAAGGTGGAGTAGTCCGGATCTTCGGCGGACACGAGCGCGACCCCGGAGTCCAGATCGAGCAGCTCGACCACGAACGTCTCGCCCTGATGCAGGTAGACGGCGCCCTGGTGGACCGCCGTGTGCGCTGACGACTCGTCCACGGTGCCGAGGAGGCGTCCCGTTGACGCCTCCACGACCTGGACCGGCGCCCCGCCGGAGCCCCGGATGTCCGCCAGGTCGGCCGCCCGCTCCCGGCTCGTCCAGAACCATCCGGCCTCCCGCCGGCGCAACAGCCCACGGCCGACCAGGTCGTCCAGCACTCCCCGGGCGGCAGGACCGAAAATGGCCAGATCCTCTTCTGTCAGGGGAATCTCCGAGGCCGCGGCGCAGAGGTGGGGAGCCAGAACGTAGGGGTTGTCCGGATCGAGGACGATCGCCTCCACCGGCTGCCCGAACAGGGCGTCGGGGTGGTGGACGATGTAGGTGTCGAGCGGGTCGTCACGGGCGATCAGGATCGCGAGCGCCTCCTGTCCGGCGCGCCCAGCCCGACCCGCCTGCTGCCACAGGGAGGCGCGGGTCCCCGGCCAGCCAGCGACGAGTACGGCGTCGAGGCCCGAAACGTCCACGCCGAGCTCGAGAGCGTTGGTCGTCGCGAGGCCGGTGAGCGCACCGGAGCGCAGGGCCTTCTCGAGCACTCGCCGGTCGTCGGCCAGATATCCGGCCCGGTACGCCGCCACCCGATCGGCCAGCCGTCCCCGGCCGGAAGGGACGGCGCCTCCATCAGCGCCTACGCCCTCCCCGTCCCCATCGCTCGCCGCGCCGCCACCCCCATCGGCACCGGCACTCTCACCGGCAAAGGCACTTGCACCCCCACCGGCACCCCCACCGGCAAAGGCATCGGCATCGGCGAAGGCGCCGGCAGTGGCATCGGCGCCGTCCGGCCGTCCAGTGCCTGGGCCGTACGCCTGGATTCCGTCCAGCGGCTCTCCGGACACCGGTAACGGCTCGTCGTACAGGTAGGGATCCTCCGCGAGGAACTCCTCGACCTCCTCCAGCTTCCGGCGGGCGGCCAGCGCGACGGTCTCGGCGGCGCGGCGCGACCGGACGAAGGCCAGCGTGCGGATGTCCTCGATCACGAGGTCGGCGAGCAGATCGGCCGCCTCGGCCGTCGCCGTACGGCGGACCGGTGCCCCGCCCTCGCCCCGCAGGTCCGTCAGAGGCGGCTCCCACAGGGCGAAGGTGGTCGAACCCCGGGGAGAGGCGTCCGCCGTCACCTGGGCCATCTCAAGCCCTGTCAGGCGCATTCCCGCGACGGCGGGGTCGCTGGCGGTCGCGGACGCCAGCAGGAACACCGGGCTGGAGCCGTATTTGGCGGAAATCCTGCGGAGCCGGCGCAGGATCTGAGCCACATGCGAGCCGAAGACCCCCCGATAGCCGTGGCACTCGTCGACCACCACCAGCCGGAGGCGACGCCAGAAGGACGACCAGGAGGCGTGCCGGGGCAGGATCGACCGATGCAACATGTCCGGATTTGTCAGGACATAGTTGGCGTTCTGGCGGACCCACCGCCGTTCCTCCGCCGGGGTGTCCCCGTCGTACGTCGCCGGCCGGACCTGGGCGAGCCGGAGCCCTCTCACGCTTCTGAGCTGGTCGGCGGCGAGCGCCTTCGTGGGGGTGAGGTAGAGCACGGTGCCGCCGGAGAGGATCTCCGTGACGGCCGGGACCAGGTACGCCAAAGATTTTCCAGAGGCGGTCCCTGTGGCAATGATCACGTTTTGGGCACGTCTGACGTGCTCAGCGGCCTCGAGTTGGTGGTCCCACAGGCCGCCGATCCCTTGGTTTTCCAGCCTCGACACAAGGAGCTCGGGAGCCCAGTCCGGCCATCGGACTTGACCCGCCTGACGTGCTGGAACATGCTCCACATGGGTGACTCGCCGCTGGCGTGCGGGGACGGCGAGCAGGCGGGCGAGGAGGGCGCCTGTCCGAGATGAGGGCGAAGAAGTCGGAGTCACTGGTTTCCAGTTTGGCATCTGTGGGGAGAGTCGCCCGGAGTCGTGATTTCGTATAGACACGGAGTCGCAGCGTGGTTGAATGCCGCGCGTCAGGGTCGTGGTTCTGGACTACCAGGATGCTCGACCCGCCTGGAGACCTACGCAAGTAAGGCGCTGGAGGATCTGTGGATCTGAAGTTGGACCACCATTCCGAGGACAATCTCACCATCGTCGATGTCGAAGGTGAGATCGACGTCTACACCGCGCCCAGGCTGCGTGAGCTGCTGATCGACCTGGTCAACAAGGGTAACTTCCACCTGCTCGTCAACATGGAGAAGGTGGACTTCCTGGACTCGACTGGCCTTGGTGTGCTGGTCGGCGGTCTCAAGCGAGTGCGGGCGCATGACGGCTCCCTGGAGCTCGTCTGCACACAGGAGCGTATTTTGAAGATCTTCCGTATCACCGGTCTGACGAAGGTCTTCGGTATCTACGCCTCGGTCGAGGAGGCCAAGGAAGCCCACGGCCGGGACAAGTGACGGCCGGGGACCCTGCGTTATGGCCACCGTCGAGCTGACGTTCAGCGCCCTTCCCGCCCACGTGCGCACGGCACGGCTGGTCGCGACCGCCATCGCCCGTCGCACCGGGGTGGCTGAGGCGCTTCTGGACGAGGTGCGGCTCGCCGTCGGAGAGGCGTGCTCACGGGCCGTGGAGGCGCACCGCCTCCACTGCCCGGGAGAGCCGGTGCGCATCGAGTTACGGGACGACGCCGGGCGTTTCGAAGTGACGGTCACCGATGTCGCCCCGAGCGAGGACGTGCAGCCGCACGTCATAGAGGCGAACGGCAGCCACCTCCTCGAGATCGACAACCTGGGGATCGCGGTCATCGCCTCGCTGGCCGACGACGTCGAGGTGCTCTCCGGGCCCAAGGGCATGCGCATCCGCATGAGCTGGCCCGCCTCTGCCAACGGCATCGCCGCAATCTGATCACGGATCGAGTGTCGCCCCCGGCGTGACACTCGATCTTTTGCTGTCTCCGGCGACTTTCCGGTCTACTTCTTACGCTCTTTACGGGCCTGCCGTAATAGGCCCGACCTCGTGGTGCGCCGTCCTGACCCGCCTGGTCAAACCAACTGCAAACCGGAGCAAATGTTGCTCCATCCCTGGACGGCGGCTCGATTGCGGGGCATGGAGCCCTTCATATCCGCTCCGTCGCTGCGTAGACTCCCGGCACCGGCCAAGGTATTGCGGATGCAACCGGAAGCGGCTATTGCCAACCACCCGGGAAGCGCGCCGCGAGGCCAGTTGGGTTTGAGCAGCGCCGTCCGGGCAGGATCGAAACCCGTCTGGCCGAGGAGGACGGATGTCTGCCTATCTCGCCGCTGACGAAGGCGCAGCGGTATCTCTTAGTGGTTCCCATCTCACACTGGTCGTCGTCGTGGCCGCGGTCGCCCTCCTGGCGCTCGCCGTCGCGGGCGGCCTGGTGCGGGAGGTGCTCTCCGCCGACCAGGGCACCGAGCGCATGCAGAACATCGCGCGGGCCGTGCAGGAGGGTGCGGCGGCCTATCTGACGCGACAGTTCCGGACGCTCGCCGTCTTCGTGGTCCTCATTCCCTTCCTGCTGTTGCTGCTCCCCTCGCCGTCGACCGGCGTGACCGTCGGCCGATCGGTGTTCTTCGTGGTCGGCGCCGTGTTCTCCGCGCTGACCGGCTTCATCGGGATGTGGCTGGCGGTGCGGGGCAACGT
The DNA here is from genome assembly GCF_040802045.1 of Microbispora sp. NPDC049125. Classification (NCBI taxonomy): domain Bacteria; kingdom Bacillati; phylum Actinomycetota; class Actinomycetes; order Streptosporangiales; family Streptosporangiaceae; genus Microbispora; species Microbispora sp. NPDC049125. The sequence goes on from NZ_JBEZDW010000002.1 coordinate 283,111, forward strand.
CCGCGTCGCGGCGGCCGCCCGCACGTCCGGCGAGAAGATCGCGATGCGCATCGCGTTCCGCACCGGTGGTGTCGCGGGCATGTTCACGGTGGGTCTGGGCCTGTTCGGCGCCGCGCTCGTCGTGATCATCTACAAGGGCGACGCGCCGAACGTCCTTGAGGGCTTCGGCTTCGGCGCCGCCCTGCTGGCCATGTTCATGCGTGTCGGCGGCGGCATCTTCACCAAGGCCGCCGACGTCGGCGCCGACCTGGTCGGCAAGGTCGAGCAGGGCATCCCCGAGGACGACCCGCGCAACGCGGCCACCATCGCGGACAACGTCGGCGACAACGTCGGCGACTGCGCCGGCATGGCGGCCGACCTGTTCGAGTCGTACGCCGTCACGCTGGTGGCCAGCCTGATCCTCGGCCGGGTCGCCTTCGGCACCGAGGGCCTGGTCTTCCCGCTGATCGTCCCGATGATCGGTGTCATCACCGCCGTCGTCGGCATCTTCACCACCGCCCCCCGCACGGGCGACCGCTCCGGCATGACGGCCATCAACCGCGGCTTCTTCATCTCGGCCGCGATCTCCGCCGTACTGGTGGCGGTCGCCGCGTTCGCCTACCTCCCGTCGACCTTCGCCGGGCTGACCGGCGAGAGCAGCGAGATCGGGGCGCTCGCGGGCGACCCCCGGCTGATCGCGATCGGCGCGGTGCTCATCGGCCTGGTCCTGGCCAGCGCCATCCAGATCCTCACCGGCTACTTCACCGAGACCAACCGGCGCCCGGTGCGGGAGATCGGCGAAAGCTCGCTCACCGGCGCGGCCACCGTCATCCTGTCCGGCATCTCGGTCGGCCTGGAGTCGGCGGTCTACTCGGCGCTGCTGATCGGCGGCGCCGTCTACGGCGCCTTCCTGCTCGGCTTCGGCAACGTGACCATCGCCCTTTTCGCCGTCGCCCTCGCGGGCACCGGCCTGCTGACCACGGTCGGCGTCATCGTGTCGATGGACACCTTCGGCCCGGTCTCCGACAACGCCCAGGGCATCGCCGAGATGTCCGGTGACGTCGAGGGTGAGGGCGCCCGCGTGCTCACCTCCCTCGACGCCGTCGGCAACACGACGAAGGCCATCACCAAGGGCATCGCGATCGCGACGGCGGTGCTCGCCGCGACCGCGTTGTTCGGCGCCTTCCGCACCGCCGTGGAAGGGGAGCTGGCCACCGCCTCGCAGGGCGTGAAGGACGCGCTGGGGTCGTTCGCCAAATTCAGCCTGTCGGTGGACGCTCCCAACGTCCTCGTCGGCCTGATCATCGGCGCGGCCGTGGTGTTCCTGTTCTCCGGCCTGGCGATCAGCGCGGTCGGCCGGGCCGCCGGGCGGGTCGTCTTCGAGGTGCGCGAGCAGTTCCGCACCAAGCCCGGGATCATGGAGGGCACCGAGCTGCCCGACTACGGCCGCGTGGTGGACATCTGCACCCGCGACTCGCTGCGCGAGCTGGCCACGCCCGGCCTGCTCGCCGTGCTGACCCCGATCGCCGTCGGCTTCGCCCTTGGATACGCGCCGCTCGGCGCCTACCTCGCCGGCGCGATCGCGGCGGGCACGCTCATGGCGGTCTTCCTGGCCAACTCCGGTGGCGCCTGGGACAACGCCAAGAAGCTGGTCGAGGACGGCCACCACGGCGGCAAGGGCTCCGAGGCCCACGCCGCAACGGTCATCGGCGACACCGTCGGCGACCCGTTCAAGGACACGGCCGGCCCCGCGATCAACCCGCTGATCAAGGTCATGAACCTGGTCGCGCTGCTGATCGCCCCGGCCGTCGTCACGTACGCCGACAACGCGGTGGTCCGCGTCGGCGTCACGATCGTCGCCCTGGTCGTCGTGGTGGGCGCCGTGGTCGTCTCCAAGCGGCGCTCCACGAGCATCGCGCCGTCCGGCGACAGCCAGCCGGAGCGTACGTCGGAGCCGGTCGCGCACTGACCGGAGGCCCGGCGCCGGGCACCCCCGGCAGCGGTCCGTGAGAAGGTCCCCCGTTCCTGGAGCGGGGGGCCTTCTTCATACACTGTGCTGCTATGGACAAGGCGAACGGCGGAGGCAGGACGCTCGCGTTCATCCTGCTGGCCATGCTGGCGATCCTCGCCCTGATCATCGGTCTCGCCGTGTGGGCCGCCCGGTGAGAGACCCGGTGAGCGACCCGGCGGGCGGCGCCGTCTCCGATGGCGGGACGAAGACCCTGGTGGTGCTCCGGCACGCCAAGGCCGCCCACGTCCCGGGGCTCGCCGACCCCGAACGCCCCCTCACCGGCCGCGGCGAGCGCGACGCCCGCGAGGCCGGCGACCTGATCCGGCCCCTCGGCCCCGGGCTCGTCCTGTCCTCCCCATCGGTCCGCACCCGCCGTACGGCGGAGCTGCTGGGGCTCGCCGTCCCCACGGAGATCGAGCGGGACATCTACGAGGCCTACGCCGACGAGCTGCTGGGTCTGCTCCGCCGCACCGACCCGGAGGTGGACGTCCTCGTCCTGGTCGGCCACAACCCCGGCGTGCACGAGCTGGTGATGGACCTGACCGGCGCCGACGTCGAGGGCTTCCCGCCCGGGTCGTTCGCCGTGGTCGAGGCCCCGGCGCCATGGGAGGAGATCGGCCCGCGGACCGGGCAGCTGGTCCGCGTGCACCGCCCCTGACGGGGGAGGAGGGTGGTCTGCGCTTCCAGGAGATCAAGGCTCTGAGGGCGCCGAGGCTGGAGGATCCACGCCTCGCGCTCGGCTTCGGCCTGACCGGGGCCGCCGGCTTGGTGATCCCTCTGCTCATCGGGCTGCTGACGGGGCATGCCACGGGCGGCGCCATCGTCGGGCTCGGCGCCTGGCTGGTCGCGTCCCGGGCCAATCTCAATCCGGCGGGGGTCCGCACGCCGTACCTGCTGGGGGCCGTGGTGTCGGTCGGCGCCGGCACCTCGCTGGGGCTGCTGCTCTCCGGCAAGGGCGTCCTGCTGGTGCTGGTCGCGTCGGCCCTGGCGGGGCTGGGCGGCCTGATCCGGCCGATCGGCGTCACTCCCGCGCTCACTCTGCTGCTCACCATCGCGAACCCCGTGCCCCTCGATCCGGTGCAGCACACCGGGCTGCAACTGCTCGGCGGCCTGCTGGCGAGCGTGCTGCTCACCCTGCCCTGGCCGTGGCGGCGGACCCGCCCGTTCGTGGCCGCGCTGTCCGACGTCGCCGGCGCGCTGGCCGCGCTGGCCGAGGCGGCGGTCCGGCCGGACCTCGACCCCGACGAGTGGGACGCCCTGCGCGGCCGGGCGAGCGCCACCCTCGCGGAGGTCCGTACGGCTCACGCCCGGCACCGGTGGCAGCAGCGATCTCGGGCCGCGGAGGAGGTCACCGCCGCGCTTCGGCGGGTGTTCCACGAGATCGTGGCCCTGCACGGCCTGGTCGCCACGCTGCACCGGCACGCCCCCGGCGCGGCGGACGAGGTCGGCCTGCGCGAGATGGCCGGCTCGATCGCCGGCGCGCTGAGCGCCTTCATGGCCCCGCCGGCGTCGTCGACGGACGGGAGCGCCGAGACCTGGCGGGCGCGCCGTCCGGCGGCGCCGTGCGTGCCCACCCCGCAGGCCGTCCTGAACCTCTCGGCCAGGGTGGACGCGCTGCGCGAGCGGTCACCGGGCGGTAAGCGGGGCATGGTGGTGCTGGTCCTGTTGCGGCAGATCGCGCACTGCGCCGACCGGATCGGTGACGCGCTGGCGGGCTCGGCCGAGGCCGCCGGTGTGCTGTGCTCGCCTCGGCTGACTCCGCTGGCCGTCCCGACGGCCGCCCGTCCACGGCTCGCCTTCGACGAGCCCGGCGTACGGCACGCCCTCCGGGTCCTGCTCGGAACGGCCTTCGCGTCGACCGTGATCGAGGTCTTCAAGCCCCCCTACCCCCACTGGATGGTGATCGCGGTGCTGGTCACCATCCAGCCGACGTACGGCGAGACGCGGGCCAAGGTGTGGGCGCGTATCGGCGGCAGCACGGCCGGCGGGCTGGTCACCGCGGGCATCCTGCACGTGACCCCCGGGCACGGGATGCTGGTTCTGCTGATCGGCGTCTCGGCGGCGCTGGCGTTCGGGCTGGCCTCGACCCACCACGCCTACTGGGCCACCTTCATGACCATGTGCGTGCTCCTGCTGCTCGACTTCCAGGTTCAGCAGACCGCCAAGATCGCCGAGTCGAGGGTCGTGCTCACCGTGATCGGCGGCCTGATCGCGATCGCCTGCACGCGGCTGCTGTGGCCGAGGGGCGAGACGGTGCGCCTGGCCGAGCGCGTCGCCCGCATGCTGGACTCCCACGCGGCCGTCGTACGGGCGCTGGCCCAGGTGAGCCGGGGGAAGACGACGATCGGCCGGGTCGACGAGCGGGTCAGGCGGGCCTCTCTCGACGCCGAGACGGTCACCGGCTCGCTCTGCTACGCCGCCCAGGAACCGGGCGGCACGGCTCCGGCGGAGATCCGGCAGGCGGTGGAGGCCGCGCAGCGGGTCCGCGACGACCTGCTCACGCTCATCGCCGTGTTGCGGGACGAACCGGTCGAGGCCCGCCCCGTCCCCGACGTGCTCGACGCCATCGCCAACGGGATGGAGGCCGTCGCGGAGTCCGTCCGGGGAGGGGAGCCGTACGCCTCGGCCGGAGAGGTGGAGCGGTGCCTCGCGGACGACGCGATGTGGCTGGGCGAGATGGTCGACCGCTGCTTGGACGAGCTTGAGGGGACGCGCGGCGGGACGTCCACGGCCGTCAGCCATTCCCTCCTGCGCACCGCCGCGCTCGACCAGTCCCTCCGCTCCCTGCACGACGACGCCGTACGGCTGTCGCAGGCGGCCGTCTCCGCGTTCAGCGGCAGGAAAGAGCTCAGTGCGCGCTGACCCCAGCGGATGACCCCGGCGGGGAGGGTCATTCCGGTGGCAGGGCCGCCGCGTCCTCGGCGTCGGCGGCCTCCACCTCTTCCCTGGAGATGCCCAGCAGGTAGAGGATCGAGTCGAGATAGGGGACGTTCACCGCGGTGTCGGCGGCCTGCCGCACCACCGGCTTGGCGTTGAACGCGATGCCGAGCCCGGCGACGGCGAGCATGTCGAGGTCGTTGGCGCCGTCCCCGATGGCCACGGTCTGGGTGAGGGGAATGCCCGACTGGGCGGCGAACCGCTCCAGCGCGCGGGCCTTGCCCGGCCGGTCCACGATCTCCCCGACCACCCGGCCGGTGAGCTTGCCGCCGACGACCTCCAGCGTGTTGGCCGCCGAGTAGTCGATGCCGAGGTCGGCGACCAGGGAGTCGGTGATCTGCGTGAAGCCGCCGCTGACGATCGCGAAGCGGTAGTCGAGCCGCTTGAGGGTGCGGACCAGCGTGCGGGCCCCCGGCGTGAGCACGACCTCCTTCACGACCTTCTCGAAGATCTCCTCCGACAGCCCTTCGAGCAGCGCGACCCGCTTGACCAGCGACTCGGCGAAGTCGAGCTCGCCCCGCATGGCCTCCTCGGTCACCCGCGCCACCTCGTCGAGGCACCCGGCATGCCGGGCGAGCAGCTCGATGACCTCGTTCTGGATCAGCGTGGAGTCGACGTCCATGACGATGAGCCGCTTGGCGCGGCGATGCAGGCCGGCCCGCTGGACCGCGACGTCCACCTGCTGGGCGGCCGCCTCGGCGGCCAGCTCCGCCCGCATGGCCTGCGGGTCGGCTCCGGAGACGGCCATCTCGATGCAGGTCACCGGATAGCTCGACAGCCGTTCGATCCGGTCGATGTTGGCGCCGCTCGCCGCGATCCGCCCGGAGATCCCGGCCATGGCCGCGGGCAGCAGGGGGGCGCCCAGCACGGTGACGTTCAGCCGCCCCCGTCTGCGCTTCTCCTTGGAGACCGTGCCCGAGGCGATCTCCAGGTCCATGTCGAGGTCGGCGGCCACCTGCTCGACGGCCGTCCACATGCCGCCGAGGGTGCCGCCTGTCCCGGTCGACGGGCCGCCCGCGTACGCGACGAGCACGCCGAGGGTGAGCCGGCCGCGGATCACGACCTGCTCCACGTCGGCGACGGTCACGGGAAACCCGGCCAGCACGGTGAAGAGCCGCGAGGTGACGCCGGGCCGGTCCGGACCGGTGAGCGTGATCAGGAGTGTGCGCTGGTTCACGTTGTTTGAGGTTACTGCGCCCGCCTGTGTCCCGTGCATGAGGTTCACGATGCGGACGCCTGCGTGCCCCCGATGTGAGGGGCCGCGGTCATTTCGGCATGTCGTCATGGTCAGCAGCCGCGGAAGCAGGCACGGGCCTGCCGTACGGCACGAAGATCCTCCCGCAGGAAGGACGCGCGCCCATGACGATATCCCTCGACACCGGCCGGTACACCGTCGGGCTGGCCAGGACAGCCGCCGACCTCAGAGCCGCCCAGCGGCTGCGCCACGAGGTCTTCGCCGAGGAGATGGGCGCACGGCTCGACTCCCCGGTGAGCGGGCTCGACGCCGACCGCTTCGACGCGTACTGCGACCACCTCCTGGTACGGGAGGGCGACACGGTGGTCGGCACCTACCGGCTGCTGCCGCCGGGCCGGTCCGACCGGCTGTACTCGGACGCCGAGTTCGACCTCGGCGCTCTGGCGGGCATCCGGGGCGGTCTGGTGGAGGCCGGGCGGACCTGCGTACACGCCGACCATCGCGGCGGCGCGGTCGTCGGCCTCATGTGGGCGGGCATCGCGCGCTACATGGTGAACGGCGGCTTCACCTGGCTGGCCGGCTGCTGCTCGGTCCCGCTGGACGACGGCGGCGCCGTCGCCGCCGGGGTGGTCGACCGGGTGCCGCTCGGGCCCGAGCGGCACCGGGTGACGCCGCGCACTCCGTGGCGTGACGCCGGGGTGCCGAGGCCCGACCGGTTCGTCCTGCCCACGCTGCTGCGGGGCTACCTGCGGCTCGGCGCCTGGATCTGCGGAGCTCCGGCCCACGACCCCGATTTCCGTACGGCCGACTTCTTCGTGCTGCTGTCGATGGCCGACGTGGACACCCGCTACCTTCGGCACTTCCTGGGAGAGACGTTGTGAGCACCGTCGTCCACCTGCCGGTCCCTATCTCCGCGTGGCTGCCCACGTCGCCCTGCGCGCCCGCATCCTGCGTGGACGCGCCCGTGGCCACCGTCGGGCCGCTACGCCGCTCCCTGCGGCTCCTGGGCGCGCTCACGGTGCTCCTGGCGGGCGTCCCCCTCGCCCTGTGCGCGCGCTGGGCCGGCCCGGCCAGGCGCTCCCGGCTGACGATGACCTGGTCGCGGCTGCTGGTGCGCGCCCTGGGGGTCAAAATCGAGACCCACAGGGGGTTCTCGGTCGTCGGCGGGTCCGTCGCCGCGCGCTCCGTGCCGGACGACGGCGGCCCGATGCTGCTCGTCGCCAACCACATGTCCTGGCTTGACCCGGTGCTCGTCGCGGCGATCACCCCGTGCCGGCCGCTGGCCAAGAGCGAGGTCGGCCGGTGGCCGGTCGTCCGCACGCTGGCCGCCGGGGGCAGGGCCCTGTTCATCGACAGGGACCGGCTGTCCGCCCTCCCCGGCGCGATCGCGGAGGTCGCCGACGCGCTGCGGGCGGGCGACAGCGTCGCGGCGTTTCCCGAGGGCACCACGTGGTGCGGCCGGGAGATGGGCCAGTTCAGGCCCGCCGTGTTCCAGGCGGCCATCGACGCGGGGGTGCCCGTCAGGCCGCTGACGGTGCGTTTCCTGCAGGGCGAGGCGCTGTCCACCGCACCCGCCTACGTGGGGGAGGACACGCTGCTCGCGTCCATCCTCAGGGTGACGGGAATCAGCGGCCTGGTCGCCGAGGTGACCCTCTTCCCCGGTGTACGGCTGGCCGACGCGAGCCGGCCGTACGAGGCGCGCAGGGCCCTGGCGAGGATCACCGAGGCGCAGGTGCGCACCGGGCTGCTGGAGTACCGGCAGGAGTCGGTCGCCGCGTGATGAAGCCGTGGTGACTGGCCTGTGGTGACTGGCCTGTGGTGACTGGGCCGTGGTGATCCGGCCGCGGTGACGGTGCGGCGTCCCGCCTCCTTTCCGTCTCGTGCCGCCTCGTGCCGGAACGTGGAAACGCCCGCCTGGAGTCTCCAGGCGGGCGTTCCCGTGTTTTCTCGCCGTGTTACTTCACGATCCGGGTCTTCACGGTCTTCAGGAAGTACCAGTCCTTGACGCCCAGGTTGTCCCACGCCTTGCGGTTGAGGTCCTCGGCGCCGTTGGGCACGTCCCACTGGTTGATGCCGAGCCGGGCCACGGCGATGCCGCGGGTCGACTTCTTGAGCTTCACGGTGATCGAGAAGCCCATGCTGTCCTTGACGTCCAGCGCGTACGGCACGAAACACCAGAAGCCGTCGGGGTAGAAGTCACATTCGGTGCCCTTCGGCCCGCTGTAGGTGACCTTCTTCTCGATTCCCTTGGGCAGCTTGCCCCCGACGAAGAACGTGTCGGCCAGGTACGGGCCGGTGTTCACGGCGCCGATGCCGTACGTGATCTTCGAGCCGGCCTTGACCTTCTTGGGGCCCTTGGCCACCACGTAGAACTTCGAGTACGGCTGGCCGGCCGTGGCGGTGGCGACCGAGGCGGACGCCGGGGCCGCCGAGGCCGGAGTCGTGGCGAGGAACGTGGCGCCCGCGAGCGGTGCGACCAGCGCGATGCCGGCGATCTTTGAGATCGGGTGACGCATGAGTGGATTTCTCCCTGAGAACGAAGGGGGGAGAGGCTAAAAAACCCCGTAAGCGAAGATTTTTTACCAGCTCGTCACGTCACCCGTAAAGATCTTTTTTATGAAGATATCGTGCAGATCGCTATTTCACCGGACGATGCTGCTCTTGGTCTTCACCCAGTGAATGCTGCTGCCGAACTCGCTGAGAAGCTCCTTCGGGTTGGTGTCGAGCGAGGTGTCGACCACGGCGCCGCCGAAGTAGCCGTACAGATAGCCGCTGGTCGATCCCCTCACCCAGGCCTTCGCCCAGAAGGTGTAGCTGTGGCCCTTCTTGAGGCCGGGAAGCACGCAAAGGGCGCGCAGCTGCTCCCTCGTGCACCGCTCGTGGTAGTGCGAGCCCTTGGGAACGTAGATGCGTACCTTCGAGACGTTCTTGGGGAATTTCGTGGCGAGGAAGATCTCGTCGGTCTTGGTTCTGAGGTTGTTGACGAGCCGGACCTTGTAGGAGACCACGTGGCCCCTGCGTACGCGGAACGGGTAGTTCACCAGGATCCGGACCGGGGCCGAAGCGGCCCGGGCGGCGGAGGAGGTGGAAGTCTGGGAGGCGGTGGCCTTCGAGGCGCTGGCGGCCGCGGCCGGCCCGGCTGACACGAGCGTGGCCGCGGTGAGGGGAACCGCCAGCAGCGTCGTGATCTTGACGATGAGGGTTCGCATGCGCCAAGCCTTGACCATCGAAATCACGGATGGATCACAGGTCGCCTGACTACAGAATCAGATGGACGTCGCCGAACTCGTGCCACAGATAGCCCTCCCGCAGCGCTGATTCGTACGAGCGGGACAGCAGATCCCGCCCCGCGACTGCGGACAGCATCAGCAGATGGCTCGATCGCGGTTCGTGCAGCCCCGTGACCAGCCCGTCGACCGCCCGCACTCCGCTGGCGGGTGTGACGACATGCGACGTCCACCCCGACGCCGCACGCACGGGACCGTCCCCACTCTGCCCGCCCTGGCCGCCCTGCCCGCCCTGCCCGTCGTGAGCGCCGGAGTCGTCGCGGATCTCATGCCGGCCCAGGGCCGCGGTCTCCAGGGCGCGGACGACCGTCGTGCCGACCGCGACGACCCGTCCGCCGTTCGCCCGGGTGAGGTTCACCATCCGCGCGGTCGGCGGCGGCACGGAGAACCACTCGGGATAGGGCGGCTCGTCCTTCTCCGGGCTGGCCACGCCCGTGTGCAGGGTGACGGGCGCGACGGCGACGCCCCTGCTGACCAGCGCGGTCACCAGATCCGCCGTGAACGGCCGGCCCGCGCTCGGCATCTCCGCGCTGCCGGGCTCCACGCCGAAGACCGTTTGGTAGTCCGGCAGCGGCCAGTCGCGGCCGACGTAGCCGTAACGGATCGGCACGCCGTGGGCCCGCAGGTAGGAGTGCACGTCCCGGTCCAGCGCCGCACGCCACAGCCGGGGCGTCTCCTGCCCGGCGAGGCGGAGGGTGGCGCCGCCCGGCAGCGGCAGCCACTCCCCGGGCGCGGTGCCGGAGTAGGGCTCCGTCGTGTTCCCCGTACGGCGGCGCAGCTCCACCAGCCACTCCCCTGAGGGCAGCGGCCCGGAGAAGTGGACGGCCAGCCGGTCGAGCCGTACGGCGGCGGGAAGGGTCGCGGAGTTGTTGACCACGAGCAGGTCCCCGGGCGACAGCACGGAGGGCAGGTCCGAGAAGACGTGGTGGGAGACCTCGCCGGTGTCCCGCCGGGACACCATGAGCCTGACCCCGTCGCGCCGGAGCCCGCGCGCCTCCGGCGGCTCGTGCGCCTCGCGCGGCGGAGGCAGCGCGAAATCCAAGGGGCGCGTCCCGGATACGGGGCCGGTGCCCGCCCCCGCGCGGGCGCCGGCTGCCGTCTCCGAGCCGCTCCCGCCGCCGGCGAACACCGGTTCCGGGTGGACGGCGCTCATGCCAGCTCTCCGCGGGTGTAGCGGCGGCTCGCCGGGCGTGTCGCGACCAGCCGGAGCAGCGCGGCGGCCACGGTCTCGGGCGGCGGCGCCGCGGCCGCCTCCTCGGCGCCCACGGCGTCGGCGAGCATGCGGGTGCGCATCTCACCCGGATCCACCCACCAGACCGCGATGTCGGGCTCCTCGGCGGCCAGCACGTGTGAGAGCTGGTCGAGGGCGGCCTTGGTGGCCCCGTAGCCGCCCCAGCCCTCGTACGCCTCCACCGCGGCGTCCGACGAGATGTTGACGACGGCGCCGCGCCGCTTGCGCAGGGCGGGCAGCGTCGCCTGGATCAAGGCGAGTGGCGCGATCACGTTGGTCTCGAACAGCTCGCGCAGGGAGTCGAGGGAGTGGCCGGCGAGCGGCGGCAGCGGGACCGGGCCGAGCCCGCTCGCGTTGTTGACCAGGAGGTCGAGCTCAGGGGCCGCGTCGGCCAGCCGGGCGACGTGCGCGGGGTCCGTCACGTCACCGGCGACGGCCGTGGCGCCCAGGTCGAAGGCGGCGGAGTACAGGTCCTCCTCGCCCCGGGCGGTGAGGAGGAGCGACCAGCCGTCGGCGGCGAGCGCCCTGGCGAGGGCGAGACCCAGCCCTCGGGACGCTCCGGTGATGAGTGCCTGCTTCATGCGCATCACGCTAGGAAGGCCGCCGAACCCGCGCATCGGCCGCCGGTCCTGGACGGAGGTCGGCACTTGGGCGTAGGCCGGATGGCCGAGGCCGGAGGCCCCGGCGACGACCTAGTCTGTGTGCGTGTCCGACCCAAGCGAATCCGGAGCCGTGCAGGACCGGGACGCGGTGCTGCACGCGGTGAGCTCGGCCGTGCTCGCCGTCACCCGCCATCTGTCGGTGCGTGAGGTCCTCCAGGTGATCGTGCGGTCGGCGGGGCGTCTCCTGGACGCCCGCTACGCCGCGCTGGGCGTGCCGGACGACGACGGCGCGTTCGCCGAGTTCGTCGCCGAGGGCATCTCGCCGCGCGAATGGGAGGCCATCGGCCCGACGCCCCGGCAGCACGGCATGCTGGGCGCGATGCTGCGCCAGGCCACGCCGGTCCGGCTCCCGGACATCCGCAGGGATCCCCGCTTCGAGTGGTGGCCGAAGGCCCATCCCGTTCTCAAGGACTTCCTCGGTGTCCCGATCCTGGACGGCGACCGCGTGCTCGGCATCATCTTCCTGTCCAACAAGCGGGCCCCCGGCGGGTTCACCGAGGCCGACCAGGAGTTGCTGACCCTGTTCGCCGCGCACGCGGCCATCGCGCTGACCAACGCCCGGCTGTACGAGCGGAGCCGCGAGCTCACCCTCGTCGAGGAGCGCACCCGGATGGCCCGCGAGCTCCATGACGCGGTGACCCAGAAGCTGTTCTCCCTGCGGCTGACCGCCCGGGCGGCGTCGGCGCTGCTGTCCGCCGACCCCGGCCGGGCGGCCCGGGAGATCGACCGCGTCGAGCGGATGGCCGGGGAGGCGCTGGCCGAGCTGCGAGCCGTGATCGTGGAGCTGCGCCCTGCCGACCTCGACCGGCACGGCCTCGTGGAGACCCTGCGCAAGCACGTCCACCTGCTCGACCGTCTGCACCCGGTGCCGATCGCGTTCACGTTCGAAGGCGAGCCGCCGGGCGACCTGCCGGCCGAGGTGGAGGTCGCCGTGCTGCGGGTCGCGCAGGAGGCGCTGCACAACGCGCTGCGCCACGCCAAGGCCACCGCCATCGACGTACGGCTCACGCGTGCCGGCTCCGCCCTGGTCCTGGTGGTGAGCGACGACGGCCGGGGCTTCGACGAGGCCGCCTCGCCGGGGCTTGGCCTGCCGTCGATGCGCGACCGGGCCCAGGCGGCCGGCGGGTCGCTGGGCCTGTCCACGGCGCCGGGCGCCGGCACCACCCTCCGCCTGGAGGTGCCCGCGTGATCCGGGTGCTGATCGCCGACGACCACCCGGTGGTCCGGCAGGGTCTGCGGACGTTCCTGGAGATCCAGGAGGACATCAGCGTGGTCGGGGAGGCGGCCGACGGCGCCGAGGCGGTCACGCTGGCCGGATCGCTCCGGCCCGACGTGCTGCTGCTCGACCTCAAGATGCCGGTGCTCGACGGCCTCGGCGCGCTCGCCGAGCTGGGCGGCGGCACGGTGCGGGTGATCGTGCTGACCTCGGTCAGCGACCGGTCCGGCGTGGCTCCCGCCATGCGCGCGGGCGCTGCCGGATTCCTCTACAAGGACGTGGACCCGGCCGCTCTGGTGCAGGCCATCCGGGCGGTGCACGGCGGTCAGGTGCTGCTCGCCCCGGAGGCCGCTGACGCCATGTTCGCCGGGCCGGAGCCGGCGAGGGAGGACGCGGCGGTGGCGCTGACCGACCGGGAGCGCGAGGTCCTCGCGCTGATCGCCGCCGGGCGCTCCAACCGGGAGATCGCCAGGGAGCTCACGGTGGCGGAGAAGACGGTGAAGACCCACGTCTCCAACGTGCTCATGAAGCTCGGCGTCCAGGACCGCACGCAGGCGGCCCTCTACGCCGTACGGCACGGCCTCGCCTGAAGCCGGCCACACCTGCTGCTTACACCTGGGCCTGGCCGTACTCGGATATGGAGTGGTGCGCGGACACCAGGGCCCGCCGTACGGCGCGGTCCAGCTCACGCAGGGCCTCGCCGCGCGTCGCGAGCTGGCCCGACGTCAGGCCTCGCTCCCCGGCGAGCCGGAGCGCGAGGGCGAGACGGGCGGCCAGGGCCCCGACCCGGTGGGCCCGGCCGGGGTAGCCGGGGGCCAGCGTCCCCTCCGCCCGGTCGAGTTCGGGGAAGTCCTGCGCGGGGCCGTCCACCGACTGCAGGGCATCCGTGGCGGAGCGCATCGCCATGGCGAGCGCCCGCTCGGCCTCCGCCAGCGACGGCACGTCGGGCGGCGTGGCCGACGCCTCGGACGCCGTCCAGCGGGTGCCGCAGTAGGAGGAGCCCCGCCGGTCCAGGGACGGCACGAGCCCGAAGGCCCGGCCGGGCAGCACGGCGACCACGGCCTGGCCGGCGTCGATCGCCGCGCCGTTGAACGCAGGAGGGCCGGTGAGCCCGAGCGGGTCGCCCGGGATGGGGAGTGCCAGCCGGAACGAGCCCAGCCCGTCGCTCCGGAGGTCCATGAGGTAGGCCAGCAGCGTCGTCTCGGCGGCCTCTGGGGCCACCACCTGGGGGCCCGCCGCGCGCTCGACGCGGTCCACGGCGTCCTCCAGGCTCGCATGTCCCGCGAGCCAGGCGTTGCCCCAGGCGACGAGGGTGGCGGAGATCGATGAATCGATGCGCACCCGATCCACGATATGTGCTCGGGCTGCAATAGTTTTATCTCAGCGAACCACGGGAGGGGACCACGATGGGCGGTCAGGTGCTTCAGCTTCAGGACGTGGCCGTTCGGAGGGACGGAGCCGCCCTGCTGCGCGGCATCGACTGGAGTGTCCGGGAGGACGAGCGCTGGGTGGTCATCGGCCCCAACGGCGCGGGCAAGACGACCTTGCTCCAGGTGGCCGCGTCGCTGCTCTACCCGTCCGACGGCACGGTGGAGATCCTCGGCGAGCGGATCGGCCAGACGGACGTGTTCGAGCTGCGGCCCAGGATCGGCCTGGCCAGCGCCGCGCTCGCCGAGCGGATCCCGCCGGACGAGAAGGTCATCGATCTCGTGCTCACCGCGTCGTACGCCATCCTCGGCCGGTGGACGGAGGAGTACGACTCCCACGACGTGACCCGGGCGGTCGAGCTGATCGACCAGCTGGGCGCCGCCCACCTGATCCGGCGGCGCTTCGCGACGCTTTCCGAGGGTGAGCGCAAGCGCGTGCAGATCGCCAGGGCGCTCATGCCCGACCCGGAGCTGCTGCTGCTCGACGAGCCGGCCGCCGGCCTCGACGTCGCCGGGCGGGAGGACCTGGTGCGCCGCCTCGGCTCGCTGGCCCAAGATCCCAAGTCGCCGACGATGGTGCTGGTCACCCATCATGTGGAGGAGATCCCCGCGGGGTTCACCCACGTGATGCTGCTGCGGCACGGCTCCGCCGTCGCCCAGGGGCCGATCGAGTCGGTGATGACCCCGGAGAACCTTTCCACGGCTTTCGGCGTGCCGCTCATGCTCGACCGGAGCGCGCAGGGCCGCTGGTACGCCCGCCCCGCCTGACGGATTCCTTCCCTCCCCGCCTGACAGGCCTTCCCCCCTCCCGGCCTGACGGGCCCTCCCCCCTCCCCGCGACGTCGCCGCCTGGCCCGTCCCCCTAGCATCGGGGCGACAACCGTACGAAGAGGGGACGAGGGTGACGCCGTTGGAGGCGGCCGCGGTGTTCGCGGCCGGAGTCGGTGCCGGGGCCATCAACGCGGTGGTGGGCTCGGGCTCGCTCATCACGTTCCCCACGATGCTGGCGGTGGGTTTCCCGCCGATCGTGGCGAACGTCTCCAACAACGTCGGCCTGGTGCCCGGCGGCGTCACGGGCGTCCTGGGCTACCGCCAGGAGCTCGCCGGCCAGCGGGCCCGGCTGATCCGGCTCGGGGCGGCCTCGGTGATCGGCTCCTTCATCGGCGGCGTGCTCCTCCTGCGGCTGCCCGCCGAGGCGTTCGGCGTGATCGTGCCGGTGCTCATCGCGGTGGCCTGCGTCCTGGTCCTGGTGCAGCCCAGGCTCAACGCCTGGCTCGCCGTACGGCGCAGGCCGCACCCGCACGGCGGGCCGTGGCTGTGGCTCGGGGTCCTCGGCGCGGGCATGTACGGCGGCTACTTCGGCGCCGCCCAGGGGATCGTCCTGATCGGGCTGCTCGGCGCCTTCCTCGACGAGGACCTGCAGCGGGTCAACGCGGCGAAGAACCTGCTGTCCCTGCTGGTCAACGCCACCGCCGCGGTGCTGTTCGCGTTGGTCGCCCCGGTCGACTGGGGGGCCGTGCTGATGGTGGCGCTCGGCTCGGCGGCCGGCGGTTTCCTCGGGGCGCGGGTGGGCCGCAGGCTGCCCGCCCCGTTGCTGCGCGGCTTCATCGTCGTAGTCGGAGTCGTGGCGATAGTGAAGTTGCTGTCCTGAAAGGGTATGTCTGCCCTTATGAAGGGCGACCGGGTGGAGATCGTCATCGACGCGGGCGGCACCCCCCGCACATACGAAGTGGTGGCGACCCGGGCGGGACGCCGGATCGAGATCACCACGGGCCGGGGGGTGGTCGAGGTGACCGAGGTCACCAGGACGGGCACGCCCGTGCGCACGGCCCGGTTCATGTCCAACCGGATCCTCGCGCTGGTCGAGCATCCCGCCGACGACCGGGGGCCGGATCCGGAGTGACCGCCGCCCCGGCGGCGGCTCACCGGGAGCTTCGTTCAGCGGCTCACCGGCGGATCGTCAGGCGGTTCGTTCGGCCGCTCACCGGGCGGTTCATTCGGCGGGGCGGACCTGCACGACGCCGTCGGGGCGCAGCCGCGTCTGGAAGGCGGGCTGCCGCGAGGTCGCCGGGCCGTGCACGACCGAGCCGTCCGAGATCCGGAAGACGCTGCCGTGCCACGGGCAGACCACGCACGGGTCCCCGTCCTCCACGGTGACCTGCCCCTGGTGCAGCGGGCCGGCGAGGTGGGAGCAGTTGTCGGCGAGCACGTGCACCCCGTCGCCGAGGCGCAGGACGAACAGGTCGATGTAGCCCAGCTGCCGCCGGACCGGACGGCCGTTCGGCAGCTCCTTCAGCACGCACAGGTCGTGCCAGCCGAGCGGCACCAGATGGCCCACGGACTCGGCGTGGTTGGCGCCCGCCGCCTGCCGGTAGGCCATGTGGCCGCCCAGGTACCCGCCGGCGCTGGCCGCGCCGAGCCCGGCGTACGCGAGTGTGCGGCCGGCCTGCTCGCGTCCCGCCATCCGCATGACCAGCGAGCCCGTGTAGAAGACCGCGGCCGCGAGGTTCGTCACCGCGTGCACGAGGCCGACCCGCTGCTGCTCCCGGTGGAGGGTCGACCAGTCCGTGAGGCCGGCGGCGGCTGTGGGAAGGGCCGATCCGAGCCCGGCCACGATCAGGCTGCGCGACGCGCGCGGGTCCGCCTTCGTCATGTCCAGCACGGCCGTGGACAGCCAGCACCCGAAGCTCACCATCGCGAGCGCGGGGTGGAGGGGATGCCCGATGGGGACCCCGTGGAGAAAGTCGCGTAACTTGCCCGGGCCGAGCTTGCGGCGCACGGCCTTGCTCAGCGCGCCGATCGGCCGGTCGAACGCGGTGGTCCGTTCGAGGCCGTCGAGGAGATCCGGCGACGGCACCATGCGTGGCAGCCGCCCCGTGCGTCGCGGCTTGGTGGTCTCTTCCATCTTTTGCCCCCTAACACAGAGCCCGTACCCATGCCTTCAAGCCATGAACATCGCGGGGCGGCCTCAGGCGTCCCCGACGCGGGCGTGCCCCTGCTCCTGGAGGGCGGGGCCGGCGTGTTGTTCCTGGTCGTGGGCGAGGTCAGGGGCCAGAGGTCAGGGGGCCAGGTGGCCGCTGGCGACGGACGCCTCGACGAGCCCGGCGGCGTAGGCCCCGAGCGTGGCCGAGCCCTCGGTGATGATCTGCACCTTCTCCAGCACCTGCCGGGCGGTGACCTTGTGCAGAGGCCACGTCCCGCCCTCGTTGTGGTGGTTGGCCAGGATGGGCGCGAACCGGTCGAGCGCCTTGGCGAACCTCGACTCCGGCGTCAGCCGCTCCTCGAACTCGTCCCACAGGTCCCGCATGCGCTTGGCCTGGTCCGCGGGCAGGAGCCCGAAGATGCGGTCGGCGGCGGCCCGCTCCAGCGCGCTCTGCCGCTCGACCGCCCGCGTGTCGTAGACGAAGGTGTCCCCGGCGTCGATCTCGACGATGTCGTGGACGAGCAGCATGGCGACGACCTTGGCGAGGTCCGTCCCGGGCGGCGCGTGCTCGCTCATGATCATCGCCATCATGCCGACGTGCCACGAGTGCTCGGCGTCGTTCTCGCGACGAGATCCGTCGAACAGGCTGTTCCTGCGGATGACGCGCTTGAGCTTGTCGATCTCCATGGCGAAGGCGATCTGGGCTTGCAGACGTTCCTGGATGGGCGCGGTCGTCACCCGCGCAAGACTAACCCTTCGCCGATCACTGCCCGTCCGGAGTTCCGCCTCCCGCCGGTTCCGCGCTCACCGTGCGGCGATCTCGACGGGGACGCCGTTGAACACCGCGTTGCCCGACAGCGGGTCCACCACGGTCTCGTCGGTGAGGGTGTTGGCGCTGACCCCGGCGTTCCGCGCGGCCACCGACTGGGCCGAGCCCGCATGGCCCCAGCCGTGGGGGAGGCTCACCACGCCCGCCATGATCGTGTCGGTCGGTTCAAGGGTGACCGCCACCTCGCCGGCGGCCGACCGGACGACCGCCTCGCCGTCCAGCCCCAGGCGGGCCACGTCGGCCGGGTTGATCTGCAGGGTGCAGCGGTTGGCACCGCCGACCAGCGGGCCGACGTTGTGCATCCAGCTGTTGTTCGACCGCAGGTGCCGCCGCCCGATCAGCACGAACTCGGGCTTGTCGCCGTCCAGACCGGCGCGGAGCCGTGCGAGGTCGCCGACGATCTCAGCCGGCGCCAGCTCGACCACACCGGACGCCGTGCTGAGGTTGCCCGGCAGGCGCGGCCGCAAGGGCCCCAGGTCGAGCCCGTGCGGATGGCCGAGCAGAGTGCGCAGCGACAGGTCGCCGCCGTTCCACTCGCCGTACGGCCCGAGGCGCAGCATGGCGTCGAGCCGCAGCTCCGGGCCGCCGCTCCCGTGGAGGGCGGCGCGCAGCTCGGCGGGGTCGCGGCCGTGGAGCGGCGTGCCCTCGGCGTCCACGGCCGCGCCGAGCATCCGGCCGAGGATCAGCTCGTCGAGGGAGGCCGGATCGGCGTCCACGCCCTGACCGGCGGCGATCATGGCGAGCCGCGCGAGGATCTCCGCCTCCGACGGCCGGTCCCCGAGCGGCAGAGAGGGCGGCGAGTAGCGGGCGTAGTCGCGCACGGCCAGGCCCAGCAGCGCGAAGTCGTAGTGCCCCGACTGCAGCACCCGCGGCGGCGGCAGGATCACGTGGGCGTGGCGCGTCGTCTCGTTGAGGTACGGATCGACGCTGACCATGAACTCCAGCCCGGCGAGCGCCCGGTCGAGGCGGGTGCCGTTCGGGGCCGACAGCACGGGGTTGCCTGCGACCGTGATCAGGGCCTTGATCTGTCCCTCGCCCGGCGTCTCGATCTCGTCCGCGAGGGTCGCCACCGGCAGCTCGCCGTTCGTCTCCGGCAGGCTTCGCACGCGGCTGTGCCAGCGCCCGGTCCGGTACGGCCGGCGCCGCCTGGGGCCCCCGGTCGCGGGGCGGGCGAACATCGCGCCCCCGGGCCGGTCGAGGTTGCCCGTGAGCACGTTCAGCACGTCGACCAGCCACTGCGCCAGCGTCCCGAACTCGGTGGTGCAGGTGCCGATCCGGGCGTACACGGCCGCGGCGGGGGCGGCCGCCAGCTCGCGCGCCAGCCGTACGATCACGCCGGCGGGCACGCCGCACGCCGCCGCGCAGGTGAGCGGGGTGAACGGCGTCAGCGCCCGCCTCACCTCGTCCACCCCGGCGGCGGGCACCCGGACCGTGACGAGATCCTCGGCGAACAGCGTGTGCGCCATCCCGGCGAGCAGGTAGGCATCTGTGCCGGGGCGGATGAAGACGTGCTCGTCGCCCAGCTTGGCGGTGCGGGTGAGCCGGGGGTCGACCACGACGAGCCTGCCGCCGCGCCCGCGCAGGGCCCTGAGCCGTCCGGGGAAGTCGGGCGCGGTGCACAGAGAGCCGTTGGACTCCAGCGGGTTCGCCCCGAGCATGAGCAGGTAGCCGGTGCGGTCCAGATCCGGCACCGGGATCGCCAGCGGGTCGCCGAACATCAGGCCGGCCGACACGTGCTTCGGCATCTGGTCGGCGGTGCTCGCGGAGAAGACGTTGCGGCTGCCGAGCGAGCGCGCGAGCGGCTGGGCGTAGAGAGCGCCGGCCATGGTGTGCGCGTTCGGATTGCCCAGGTAGACCGCCCGGGAGGGGCCCGGCACCCGCGACAGGCCCTGGTCGGCGGCGGCGAACGCCTCCGCCCAGGAGACCTCGCGCCACTCGCCGCTCTCCCGGACCCGCGGCGCGCTCAGGCGGTCCGGGTCCTCGTCGAGGCGGCCGAGCGAGGCGCCCTTGGGGCAGATGAAGCCCTTGCTGAACGGGTCGTCACGGTCGCCGCGCACGTCGGTGACGTGGCCCACGTCGTCGAGGGTGATCTTCAGCCCGCAGACGGCCTCGCACAGCGGGCAGGTCCGGTGCACGGTCCTCATGGCGGCCTCCTGCGCTGGGTGCGAGACAGGCTCATCTTTCCCTCATGGGGCCGCCGGAGGAAGCCCCGCCGCGCGCTCGGACGCGCTCGGGCAGCGCTAAGACGCGTTCAGGCAGCGCTCAGACGGAGAACAGGCGGCCGACCTCTTCGAGCTCCCGCACGATGTCGAAGCGGGGGTCCCTGTAGTGGCGCGCGCCGAACCCCGTGCGGCTGACCGTCCAGCTGAGCTGGCGTGCCCATCCGTCCTGGTCGGCGCACAGGGCGCTGTCGGCGGACTTGATCCGGCTCTTGAACAGCGATAACCAGTCCGTGCCGTGGGAATGCATGGTGAGACTCCTTTTCGGTGGCTTCGAGGTGGAGTTCTCGGTGTTCACGCCGGGCCGGAGGCGGCAGCCTTGCCGGACCGGCGTCGGTTCGCCCCTGACGCGTGGCGATCGTCTCGTCGTGCGACCGTTGCGGCCGTCGCTCGCCGCGTCGTCGTCCCCGTTGGCCGGATGCCTCCCGCTCGTGCCGGTATCCAAGGCGTGCGGTGCCGTCGCCGGGCGCCGGCGCCTCGATTGGGGATTCGGGCCGCGGAGTGACGCGCCATGACCTCGGCGCCTCCCCGATCTCCGGGTAACCGTTCCCGCATCGATCGTGACCCAGGACGCAGGCCCCTGCAATACTTGGCGAAACGAAATCCGCAAGAATCTTCGCGGCCTGCGTGGAAAATTGCGCCGATAATTGCGGTGCAACTTGCACACGGCGGCGTTGTAGCCTTCGGGGAGGGCGTCCGGACCCGTACGCCCCGGTGGTGCGGCGAAGGAGGTCGGCCCCGATGCCCGACCATGGCAGTCCCACCGTCCGCCGGCGGCGGCTGGGCCAGGAGTTGCGCCGGCTGAGGGAGCGCTCCGATCTCACCGGGGACCAGGTCGCGGCCCGGCTGGGCTGGTCGGCGGCGAAGGTGAGCAGGATCGAGACGGCGCGCACCTCGCCACGCGCGGACGACGTTGAGGCGTTGCTGGTGATCTACATGGTAGATTCCAGCCAACGCCAAGAGCTGCTCGCCCTTCACCAGGATGCGACCCGAAAGGGCTGGTGGGAGGAGTATCGGGACTCCCTGCCGAAGGAATACACGACTTTCCTCGGCCTGGAGGCCGAGGCCACGGCGGCACGAGACTGGGAACCCCAGGTTGTGCCGGGTCTGTTCCAGACCGAGTCGTACGTCCGGGCGATGATGGAGAGCGGGCAGCGGAGCACCCTTGAGGCGCCAGGTGGCGTCCGGAGCCGTATAGAGGTCCGGATGGCCAGGCAGGAGGCCGTTCTCAGGGCGGAGAGCCCGCTGAGCCTCTCGGTCGTGCTGGAGGAGTCCGTCCTGCTGCGCCGCTTCGGCGGCGACGAAGTGATGCGGGAACAACTCAGACGTCTCGTCGAGGTGTCACAGCTCCCCAACGTCGAGCTGCGGGTCTTGCCGCTTGATGCCGACCATCCCGTCAACACCGGGTCGTTCAGCCATCTGAAGGTGCCGCAGTTCCACGACGTGGTGTATCTGGAGGCACTCCTCGGCGGGCGCCTGATCGAGGACGAGGCCATCGTCTACCGCTACGAGGTGGCCTTCGACTATCTGGAGTCCAAAGCCCTGGACGTGGACGCCTCCCGGCGCCTCATAGAGAAGAGTTCCAGTCGCTGGCGATGAGCCCATGAGCTGCCCCGGAGGGCCCGGAGGGGACGTTCTCCGGGGAGAGAGATCCATTCTGATGAACGCAACTGATCTGCATGGTGCGGCCTGGTGGAAGAGCAGCAGAAGTGCTAACAACTGCCAGTGCGTTGAAATCGCCGTCCTGCCCGATGGTCAGGTGGGCGTGCGGGACAGCAAGAACCAGGACGGTCCCGTTCTCGTATTCACCCCGGGCGAATGGGACGCGTTCATCGGCGGCGTGAAAGACGGCGAATTCGACGTCTGATCCGCGCGTACGGCTTGCGCCTTTCCGGGAAAGACGCAAGCCGTACGCAAGGGGGAACGGGGGTCAGGCGAGACCCAGGCCCTGGGCGACGCCCTGGCCGAGGTCCTTGTGCACGTTGGCCCAGTACTCCACCACGCGCTTCTTGGTGTCGGCGGTGACCTCGGGAGCCGAGGCGTGGCCGACGATGTTGCTCACCAGGTGCTCTCGGTCGACCGCCGACAGCACGTTCTCCCACAGGGCCCGCGGCTGGACGAAGTCGTCGTCCTCGCGGTGCCTGGCGTAGGCGCTGCGGATGATCTCACCGGCGATCTGGTAGTTCTCTCCCGAGAAGATCGCCGGGTCGGCGGCGGGCCCGCCGACGCTGTTCGGCGCGTACACCGGGTCGCCGGTGTTGGTGAACCGCATCGCGCCGTCCTTGTTGTAGCTGTGCACGGGCGCCTTGGGAGCGTTGACCGGCAGCTGGAGGTAGTTCGTCCCGATGCGGTACCGGTGCGCGTCCGGGTAGGAGAACAGCCGGCCCTGAAGCATCTTGTCCGGGGACGCCCCGATGCCGGGCACCAGGTTGGCCGGTTCGAAGGCGGCCTGCTCGACCTCGGCGAAGTAGTTCCGCGGGTTGCGGTTGAGCGTGAACCTCCCGATCGTGATCTCCGGGTAGTCGCTGTGCGGCCACACCTTCGTCAGGTCGAACGGGTTGAAGCGGTAGTCCGCCGCGTCTTCGAACGGCATGATCTGCACGTTGACCGTCCACGACGGGTGGTCGCCGTTCTTGATCGCGGTGTGCAGGTCGCGGATGTGGTGGTCGGCGTCCTGCGCGATGACCGCTCCGGCCTCGGCGTCGGTGAAGTTCTCGATGCCCTGGTCGGTCTTGAAGTGGTACTTGACCCAGAACTTCTCGCCCGCGGCGTTGTACCAGAGGAACGTGTGCGAGCCGAAGCCGTGCATGTGCCGCCAGCTCTTCGGCGTGCCGCGGTCGGTCATCAGGAACGTCACCTGGTGGGCCGACTCGGGGGAGAGCGTCCAGAAGTCCCACTGCATGTCGTGGTCGCGCAGGTGGGTGTCCGCGCGCCGCTTCTGGCTGTGGATGAAGTCGGAGAACTTCGAGGGGTCCCGGATGAAGAAGATCGGCGTGTTGTTGCCGACGATGTCGTAGTTGCCCTCTTCGGTGTAGAACTTGATCGCGAAACCGCGCGGGTCGCGCTGGCTGTCCGGGCTGCCGAGCTCGCCGGCCACGGAGGAGAACCGGAGGAACAGGTCGGTCTCCTTGCCCTTCTGGAACAGGCCGGCCTTGGTGAACTGGCTGACGTCCTCGGTGATCTGAAGGACGCCGTAGGCGCCGCCGCCCTTGGCGTGGACCACGCGCTCCGGGACCCGCTCGCGGTTGAACTGGGCCATCTTCTGGATGACGTAGTGGTCCTGCAGGAGCAGGGGCCCGTTGGGGCCGACGGACAGCGAGAACTCGTCGCTGGGGGCGGGGATGCCCGCGTCGGTCGTGGTGATCCGCCTGTCGGTCATGGGGCGTTCCTCCGGTGTTCCTTCAGGGCTGAAAAATGAGTTGGGGGCGCGGCATCAGGGGGTCGCGTCGTTGGCGGCGAGGCTCCCGGCCGGGATGTGGCAGCCGGGGCAGACGCCCCAGTAGGTGACGTCCGCCTCGTCGACCACGTATCCGGCGTCGCACACCGGGTCGAGGCAGGGGGCGTGCCCCACCGCGCAGTCGACGTCCGTCACCCTCCCGCACTGGCGGCAGACGAGGTGGTGGTGGTTGTCACCCACCCGCGTCTCGTACCGCGTGGGGCTTCCGGCGGGCTCGATGCGCCGCAGCAGCCCGCCGCGCTGCAAGGCGTTCAGCGAGTCGTAGACCGCCTGCAGGGACACCTGGCCGACCCGGTCGCGCACACCGCGGTGGATGGCGTCCACATCGAGGTGGTCCCCTTCCCGGACGGTCTGCAGGATCGCCAGCCTGGCCGCGGTCACCCGCAGGCCTGCCTGGCGAAGCCGGATGGCGTCTCTCACAGGCCCACGTTAGCAGCAAACCTTAACGATTCAAGTAAAGGAATTCTCCCAGTTTACTGGCCCCGGATCTCCGTGCCGTCGGCAGACGACCGGCGGAGATGGCATGCTCGGGAGCTGTGAGACGTGACCCCCTCGTCCTGCCCCTGCTCGCCCTCCTCCTCGTCGCCGGGTGCACCGCCGCCCAGGGCGAGCCGACCCCCACCGGCTCCGGCGAGCCGCGGGCGACCGCCACGAAGAGCCATCCCAAGCCGCGGCGGCAGCCGTACACGATCTCGTTCGCGGGTGACGTGCACTTCGAGGGGGTGCTGCGCACGCGCCTGGACGGCGATCCACGCACGGCCCTGGGCCCCATCGCCTCCGTGCTGCGCAAGTCGGACCTCACGGCGCTCAACCTGGAGACGGCCATCACGACCGGGGGCACGCCCGCGCCGGGCAAGCAGTTCACCTTCCGTGCCCCGCCCACCGCCTTCGCCGCGCTCAAGGCGGCCGGCGTGGACGTCGTGACGATGGCCAACAACCACGGCATGGACTACATGGAGCCCGGCCTCAAGGACACGCTCGCCGCGATCAGGAAGTCCCGCTTCCCGGTCGTCGGGATCGGCAAGGACGAGGCCGAGGCGTACCGGCCCTTCCGGACGACCGTGAAGGGCAACCGGGTCGCGGTCATCGGTGCGACCCAGGTGCTCGACTCGCAGTTCATCCAGTCCTGGACGGCCACGCGGGACAAGGGCGGCCTCGCTTCGGCCAAGAACGAGCCCCGCCTCGTCCAGGCCGTACGGCAGGCCCGCAAGGCGTCCGACACCGTGATCGTCTTCCTGCACTGGGGAACCGAGCTGGTCAAGTGCCCCACACCGGCGCAGCGGAGCCTCGCGGCCACGCTCGTCGACGCGGGAGCCGACGTGGTGGTCGGCAGTCACGCGCACATCCTGCTCGGCGGAGGCTACTCCGGTCAGGCCTACGTCCAGTACGGCCTGGGCAACTTCGCGTTCTACAACTGGGGGCCCGACACCGGCACGACAGGGGTGCTCACGCTGCAGATCAACGGGCGCAAGGTGCTCAAGGACCAGTGGACGCCCGCGCGCATCAGCGGAGGGGTGCCGATCCCCGTCACCGGCGCAGGCAGGCAGCAGGCGCTGTCCGCCTTCCGTGCCCTGCGCGGCTGCACCGGCCTGGCCGCGGCCCCTGACGCCTGATGAGACGCGGATTCACCCGGCAATTCGGTCGAGTGACGGCTAAGCCCTGACCTGGACCGTGCCGAACGGGCACTATGGTCGTGTGTCCATCCAGCCTGTGACGGAACCGGACGGTCCCGGCGAGCCGCTGCGCCGGCAGCCTTCGCAGCGCAGGAGCGCGCGCAGGGTCGAGCGGATGCTCGACGCGTGCGCGGAGCTGCTCGACGAGGGCGGGTACGACGCGCTCACGACGACGAGGGTGGCCGAGCGGGCCGGGGTGGCCATCGGCTCGGTCTACCAGTTCTTCCCGGACAAGCGGGCCCTCAGCCACGCCCTGACGCGGCGCAACGTCGAGCTCTTCGTGGCCGGGATCGGCCGCCGCTTCATGTCGGAGGACTTCACCGGCTGGTGGGAGGCGGTCGACGCGATCATCGACGAGTACGTCGAGATGCACCGCAGCGTCCCGGGGTTCCGGTGGCTGCACTTCGGCGACGTCTTCGACCTCAACCTGCTCGACTCGGTGGCCGACAACAACATGGTGATCGCGGGACGTCTGCGGGCGCTGCTGCTCGCCGAGTTCGGCCTGGCGGACAGCGAGGATCTGGACCGTGCCATCCTCGTCGCGGTCGAGGCGGGGGACGCGGTGCTGAAGCTGGCCTTCAAGCACGACCCGGACGGCGCGCCGGAGATCGTGGCCGAGGCCAAGCAGCTCGTCCGGGGATACCTCTCGCGGCAACTGGCGGCCGCGCGCTGACGCGCCGTCAGCGGTGGTGATGGTGATGGTGGTGATGGAAGTCGGAGGGCGCGGGCCTCGGCAGCGTCGTCGGCGTGACCACCGAGGTCCACAAAGTGGGTGCGAGAACGCGCACGTAGGCGGAGTTGTGCCACGGACGGGTGTGCGTACGCGGGGGGATGGTCGGCTCCCGTCCGTCGCCGTCCAGCAGGCCCGGCAGGCCCGGCTGCCGGTCGGCCGACCGTCCGGACTGACACGAGGTGGCCCCGGCGGGCTCCACGGTCAGCTCCAACATGCGGAGCTGGGCCTGGAGCCTGGCCAGCTCGTGACGCGCGTGGTCGAGGGCCTCGAACTGGGCCGTCACATATCCCGCCAGACCGGGGACGACGGCGGACAGAACCGTCGCGGAAGCCAGAGTCACAATCACCCTCTTGGACATCGCGTATCGCTCCTCCGCCGAGCTCGGACCAGCACAAGCGTGGGCCTTATGCCCGAGTACATGGCGAGAAAAGCGGTCTGTGACGGAACGTGTACTAATCGTTGCTTAGTGAATGCCTACGGTTGTCCTGCGAAAACAGGCCGACCCTCGGTAGCCTCGGCACTGTGGCACATGTGACAAATGAGCAGGTAGACCGACTGCTCGAACAGGCTCTGCTGCTCGATGACCATGGTGCCCTCGCTCGCCGGCTCGACGCGCTGGCGCAGGGGTACGAGTCAGGCGAGATGTCCAGGGCGGCGATCCTCGTGCTGGCCGCCGAGGAGTGGCGCCAGGCCGGCCAGCCCGCGACCGCGCTCGCCCGCTTCCAGAGCGCGCTGGACGACGGCGGAGAGGTGGCCGCCGACCCGCGGGCCGGCATCGCGGACACCTTGTTCGAGCTGGACCGTCCCGACGAGGCGAGGGACGTCATCGCCGCCATCCGGGCCGGCCACTGGAACCCGGCCACCGCCCTCACCGTCGCCGAGACGCTGGCGGCGTACGGCGACCCGCAGGCCGCGCACGACTGGGCCACCGAGGGCGTCCGGGCCTGTCCGCAGGGATCGCCCATCCGTGACTCGCTGCTGCGCACCCGCTACCGCATCAGGGTCGATCTCGGGCTGCCGGAAGACGACCTCGACGCCCTTCTCGACGCCTCCCGCTGATCTGCCTGCATGGAGTCCCCGGGCGTGGAGTCCCCGGGCGTGGAGTCCCCGGGCATGGAGTCCCCGGGCATGGAGTCCCCGGGCATGGAAAAGGGGCCGTGGGACACGGCCCCTTCTGCTTTCCGCCGGTGAGCGGCGGGAGCCCTCCTGCCACCCCGGCAGGAGGGCCTCAGGTCATGTCCTCCGGATCCTCTCGGCTGCCGGCGGGTGTCCCTCGCCGCGGTGAAGATCCGAAGGACATTCCCTAGGGCAGGAGCTTCCCGCTGGTCGTGTCGGCGAGCTCGGTCACCGCTTTGGTGTCCGCGGCCTTCGCCAGGGCGGGGGCGGTGATGTCGGGGTTCTGCGCGGCCCTGGGGTAGATCCGGGTCTCCCGGCGCGCGCCGCGCCTGTCCGCGGCACCCGGGTCGCTGGAAGCGCTCGGTGCGGCGGGAGCCGCGGCGGCGCCAGCCGGGTGGTGGCGGTGGCGCTTGTGGCGGGCCTTCTTCTCGCCGGCCGCCGCCTGGGCGCCGTTCGCGCCGACCGGGTTGGCTTGGCTGGTGTCCGCCTGGCCCGTGTTCGTTTGGCCGGTGTTGGTCTGGCCGGTGTTCGGCTGGCCGGTGTTGGTCTGGCCGGCGGCGGTGCTCGCGTCCGCCTGGTCGTTCGCTCCGGCCTGGTCCCGGGTGAGGGCCTGCCCGGCGGACGCGTGCCGGCCGTTCCCCCGGTGGTGGGGGTGACGGCGCGCCTTATGGTCCTGGTTGCCCTGCGTGGCCTGCTCGCCCTGGGCGTTCTCGGCGTTCTTGGCCTTGTGGCGGTTCTGCGCGTCGCCCGCCGTCGCCTGCGCGGCAGTGCCGGCGTCCTCGGGCTTTGGGTGCCTGTGCCCCTTGGGGTCCCGCTCGATGCGTGCGGCGCCGGGCCGGCCGGTCGCCGAACCCTCGACGGGGCCGGCAGGCGCGCAGGCGGCGTCCGCGACGGCCGGCCGGGCCGGGGCGACGGCGAGGAGAGGGACGGTCGGCGTCCTGGCGGCGGGGAAGAGCGCCTTCCCGCCGGTGGGGAGGCTGTTGGCGGGCGGAAGCGCGCGCGAGCCGGCGGGCAGGGCGGAGACCGCCCTGCCGGGCGCGCCCGCGGCGGCGGGCAGGGCACGGGAGGCGGCGGGGACGGCCGGGGCCGCGGCCGGGAGGTTCCCCGCACCGGCCGGAACCGCGCCGACCGGGGCCGCGGCCGGGAGGTTCCCCGCGCCGGCCGGGACCGCACCGGATCCTGCTGCGGGCACGGCGGGCACGCCACGGGGCACCACGTTGGGCACCGTCTTCGGCACGGCGCTGGAGACCGTCCTGCTCGCCGTGCCGGTCGCCGCGCCGGGAACCGTCCTGGTCACCGTGCCGGCCCCGGCCGGGACGACCTTCGCCCCCGGGACCGCCGGCAGCGCCGGCCCGCCGAGGGCCCTGGCCGGCGGGAGGGCGCCGGCGCGGCCCGGAAGCGACGGGTGCCCCTGACCGGCGGCGGCCCCGGCGGCGTCGGCGATGCTGAGCACGCCCGCCGCGGGGGCCAGGTTGGTCATTCCGCCGGTCAGGTCGTGGCCCTGGGGCTCACCGCAGGCCGCCGACGCCCCCGCGCCGTCCGCCATCGCCTGCCCACTCGTCAGCCAGCTCACTCCGGCAGTGACCGCCGCCAGCGCGGCGCACCGCCCTCGCATACTTCGTGATGTCCTGGACATCCAGGCCCCCCTGTTTGCGTACGGTAGTCCGACGAACGCCGAACGTAGCAGCGAGGGAAAAGGGCGGTGCCAGCTTGCCTCAATGGTGGGGAAGACCTTACCGAGCGGGCTGAACGCTCAGCGTGTCCCCCGTGTCGTCGAGATCGACTATTACCTCGTCGCCGTCCCGGACGGTTCCGGAGAGCAGCTCCTTGGCCAGCCTGTCCCCGATCGCCGACTGGACGAGCCGCCGCAGCGGCCGGGCGCCGTACAACGGGTCGAAGCCGGTCAGGGCCAGCCAGTCGCGGGCGGCGGGTGTGACAGTCATCGTCAGCCGCCGGTCGGCGAGCCGCCTGGCGAGCCGCGCGACCTGCAGGTCCACGATCTGCGACAGCTCCTCGGTGCCGAGCGCGTCGAACACGATGATGTCGTCGAGCCGGTTGAGGAACTCCGGCTTGAACGAGCCGCGCACCGCGTTCAGCACGGCCTCCCGCTTGGCCTCGCCTGCCATCGCCGGGTCGATGAGGAACTGGGAGCCGATGTTGGAGGTAAGGATCAGGATCGTGTTGCGGAAGTCGACCGTCCTGCCCTGCCCGTCGGTGAGCCGCCCGTCGTCGAGCACCTGGAGCAGGATGTCGAAGACCTCAGGGTGGGCCTTCTCGATCTCGTCCAGGAGCACCACGGTGTACGGCCGGCGGCGGACGGCCTCGGTGAGCTGGCCGCCCTCCTCGTACCCGACGTAGCCGGGCGGGGCGCCCACGAGCCGGGCGACGCTGTGCTTCTCGCCGTACTCGCTCATGTCGATGCGGGTCATGGCCCGCTCGTCGTCGAACAGGAACTCGGCCAGAGCCTTGGCCAGCTCGGTCTTGCCCACGCCGGTGGGCCCGAGGAACAGGAACGACCCGGTCGGCCGGTCGGGGTCGGCGACGCCGGCGCGGGCGCGCCGCACCGCGTCGGAGACGGCCTGTACGGCCTGGCGCTGCCCGATGAGGCGCTCGCCCAGCTCGTCCTCCATGCGGAGCAGCTTGGCCGTCTCGCCCTCCAGCAGCCGGCCGGCGGGGATGCCCGTCCACGACGAGATCACCTCGGCGATGTCGTCGGGCCCGACCTCCTCCTTGACCATCGGCTCGTTCTCGGCCTGCTCGGCGGCCTTGGTGGCCTCCGCGAGGTCCTTCTCCAGCCGGGGGACGTCGCCGTACATCAGGCGGGAGGCGGCCTCGAAGTCGCCGTCGCGCTGGGCCCGCTCGGCCGCCCCGCGCGCCTCGTCGAGCTGCTTCTTCAGCTCGCCGACCTTGTTAAGCCCGGCCTTCTCCCGCTCCCAGCGGCCGACCAGCGCGTTGAGGTCCTCCTGGCGGTTGGCCAGCTCCTCGCGCAGCTTGTCCAGCCGCTGGCGGCTCGCCTCGTCGGTCTCCTTGACGAGGGCGAGCTCCTCCATCTTGAGGCGGTCCACGGCGCGCTGGAGCTGGTCGATCTCCACGGGCCTGGAGTCGATCTCCATGCGCAGCCGCGACATCGACTCGTCGATGAGGTCGATGGCCTTGTCCGGGAGGAACCGGGCCGTGATGTACCGGTCGGAGAGCGTCGCGGCGGCCACCAGCGCGCTGTCGGAGATCTGCACCTGGTGGTGCGCCTCGTAGCGGCCCTTGAGCCCGCGCAGGATCGCGATGGTGTCCTCGACGGTGGGCTCTCCCACGTAGACCTGCTGGAACCGCCGCTCCAGGGCCGGGTCCTTCTCGATGCGCTCGCGGTACTCGTCGAGCGTGGTGGCGCCGATCATCCGCAGCTCGCCGCGGGCCAGCATGGGCTTGAGCATGTTGCCCGCGTCCATGGCGCCCTCGGCCGCTCCCGCGCCGACCATCGTGTGCAGCTCGTCGATGAACGTCACGATCTGGCCGTCGCTCTCCTTGATCTCGGTGAGCACGGCCTTGAGGCGCTCCTCGAACTCGCCGCGGTACTTCGCGCCGGCGACCATCGCGCCGAGGTCGAGCGCGACCAGCCGCTTGTTCTTGAGGCTCTCCGGCACGTCGCCGGCGATGATCCGCTGGGCCAGGCCCTCGACCACGGCGGTCTTGCCCACGCCCGGCTCGCCGATCAGCACCGGGTTGTTCTTCGTGCGGCGCGACAGCACCTGCACCACCCGGCGGATCTCGCTGTCCCTGCCGATGACCGGGTCGAGCTTGCCCGCCCTGGCCCGCTCGGTCAGGTCGACGCCGTACTTCTCCAGCGCCTGGAAGGTGTCCTCCGGGGTCTCGCTGGTGACCCGGGTGTGCCCGCGGACCTTCTGGAACGCGTCGAGCAGGGCGTTCGACGTGGCGCCCTCGGCCTTGAGCAGGTCCGCCACCGGGCCGCCGTCGGCCGCCAGGCCGACCAGCAGGTGCTCGGTCGAGACGTACTCGTCCTCAAGCTGCTTGGCCCGCTGGGCGGCGGTGTTGATCACGGTCAGCAGCTGGCGTGAGCTCGACGGCGCGCTGACCGTGGAGCCCTTCGCCTTGGGCAGCCCCGCGAGCAGCTCCTCGGTCTTGGCGCGCAGCCGCTTCACGTCAGCGCCGACCGCTTCGAGGAGCGGCACGGCGATGCCGCCGTTCTGGCTCAGCAGTATCGCGAGCAGGTGAGCGGGGGAGACCTCCGGGTTGCCCTCGGCGGCGGCCCGCCGTACGGACCCGGACAGGGCCTCCTGGCTCTTCTGCGTGAATTTGTAATCCATGGGTGTCCAATGCCTCGCTTCGCCACGTCAGGCGGGTGGCAGTTCGTAACGGACGAGTGCCCGCAACATGGTGAGCTCACCCCTCAGCTGGGTGACCTCCTCGCGCAGCCGCATGGTCTCGGTCTCGAGCTCGAGGATCCGCTTGATGCCCGCCAGGTTGATGCCGTGCTCCTGGGAGAGCCGCTGCACCTCGCGCAGCAGCACGATGTCCCGCGTGGAGTACAGGCGCCCGCGTCCGGCCGTACGGTCGGGGCTGACGAGTCCGAGCCGGTCGTACTGCCGGAGCGTCTGCGGGTGCAGCCCGGAGAGCTGGGCGGCTACCGAGATCACATAGACCGGTGTGTCATCGGAAAGATCGAAGAATCGTGCATCCATCGGCTCACTCGCTTCTGGCCTGCTTGATCAGCTCTTCGCGCAGGTCCGGCCCCTCGGTGGCGTCCCTGAACTCCTCGAGGGCCGATCGGGCCTTGTCGTCGAGGGTCGAAGGCACCGTGACCTGCACGGTGACCAGCAGGTCGCCCTTGGTTCCGTCCTTGCGGGGGGCTCCACGGCCGCGCACGCGGAACGTGCGGCCGTTCGGGGTGCCCTCGGGGATGCGCAGCGTCACCGGCATGCCCCTGAGAGTCGGCACCTTGATCTCGGAGCCGAGTGCCGCCTCCGGGAAGGTCACCGGGACGGTGATGGTCAGGTTCTCTCCGCTGCGCCCGAACACCGGGTGCGGCTTGACGTGGACGAGCACGTAGAGGTCGCCCGCCGGGCCGCCGTTCTCGCCGGGAGCGCCCTTGGCCTTGATCCGGATCCGCTGCCCGTCGCCGACTCCGGCGGGGATGCGGGCCTGGATGGTGCGGGTGCTCTTGCCGCGTCCGCTGCCGTCGCAGACCGGGCAGGGGTCGTCGACGATCAGGCCCCGGCCGCGGCAGTCGCGGCACGGCTCGGAGAACGCGAAGTTGCCCAGGTTGCGGCTGGCCGCCCCGGTTCCCTCGCAGGTGGGGCAGACCCGGGGCGTCGTGCCGGCCTTGGCTCCCGTGCCGGCGCAGGCGGCGCACGCGGCCGAGCTGGTCAGCCGCAGGGACACGGTGGCGCCGTCGACCGCCTCGCCGAAGGCGAGTGTGACCTCCGACTCGATGTCCTGTCCGCGCCGGGGCCTGCTGGTCGTGGTCGTGCGCTGACCGCCGCCGCCCCGGTTGAACAGCCCGCCGAACAGGTCGCCGATGCGCTCGCCTCCGCCGCCCTGCTGGCCGGAGAACAGGTCGCCGAAGTCGAAGTTGAAGCCGCCGCCGCGCTGGGCGCCCGTCCCCGCGTAGCCGCCGACCCCGGAGCCGAACAAGGTGCGGGCCTCGTCGTACTCCTTGCGGCTCTTGACGTCGGAGAGCACGTCGTAGGCCTCGGAGACGCTCTTGAACTTCTCCTCGGACTCCTTGTTCCCCGGGTTGGCGTCCGGGTGGTGCTGCCGGGCGAGCTTCCGGTACGCCTTCTTGATCTCCTCGGCGGTCGCGGTCTTGGGCACACCAAGGACGGCGTAGTAGTCCTTTTCCAGGTAGTCCTTGGTGCTCATCTATCGCTTCCTTCGCACGAAAGGGGAGTAGCCGGTCGTCTCTCCCGATCTTTCCCGATCGGGAGAGACTTCCGCGTGTTCAGTTCTCTTCCGGCTCGGCGGGCGCGCCGGAATCCGCGGAGCCGCCGGACTCGGCCGCCGTCTCCGCCGGGAGCTCGTCCTCGCCCGGCTCCGCGACCGCCACGCGGGCCGGCCGCAGGATCCGGTCGCCGATCCGGTAGCCCGGCTGGAGGATCTCGATGCACGTGGGCTCGGTCACCTCCGCCGAGTAGCTGTGCATGAGGGCCTCGTGCACCATCGGGTCGAACAGGTCGCCCTTCGTGCCGTACGTGTTCAGGCCCAGCTTGCCTACTGCGGCCTCCAGCGACTCGCTCACCTTGGCGAAGCCGCCGGTGAGCTCGCCGTGGTCGCGTGCGCGGCCGATGTCGTCGAGCACCGGAAGGAGCTCGGTCAGCACGCTCGCGACGGCCTGCTCTCTGACGGTGATCCGGTCCCGCTCGACCCGCTTGCGGTAGTTGCTGTACTCAGCCTGGAGCCGCTGCAGGTCGGCCGTGCGCTCCGCCAGGAGGTCCAGGGCGGAGGCGTCGGCCGAGGCCGGCGCCTCCGTCCCCGTACCGGCGGGCGCCGGGGCGGCCTGGTCCGCGGCGTCGCGGGCCTTTCCCGTCTCCGGGTCGATCTTGCGGTTGTCGCGGATCACCGGCTCCTCCTGGGAGCCGTTCTCGCGCGGGCTCACTTGCTGCCGCCCTCCTGCTTGGGCTCGTCGTCCACGATCTCCGCTTCGACGACGTCGTCATCGGCCTTGGACTGCTGCTGCTGGGCGTCGGCCGCCTGAGCGCCGTCCTCGCCGCCCGCGCCCTGTGCCTGCGCGTAGATCGCCGAGCCCATCTTCTGGCTGACGGTGGCGAGCTTCTCCGCGGCGGTGCGGATGGTGGCGGTGTCGGTGCCCTCCAGCGCCTTCTTCAGCTCCGCCAGCGAGTCGTTGACCTCGGTCTTGACGTCGGCGGGCAGCTTCTCGTCGTTCTCGCGGAGGAACTTCTCGGTCTGGTAGGCGAGCGCGTCCGCGTTGTTGCGGACCTCGGCGTCCTCGCGGCGCTGCTTGTCCTCCTCGGCGTAGGACTCCGCCTCGCGCATCATGCGCTCGATGTCGTCCTTCGCGAGCGCCGAGCCGCCGGTGATCGTCATCGACTGCTCCTTGCCCGTGCCCAGGTCCTTCGCGGAGACGTTGACGATGCCGTTGGCGTCGATGTCGAAGGTGACCTCGATCTGCGGGATGCCGCGCGGCGCCGGGGCGATGCCGGTCAGCTCGAACGTGGCCAGCTTCTTGTTGTACGCCGCGATCTCGCGCTCGCCCTGGTAGACCTGGATCTGCACCGACGGCTGGTTGTCCTCGGCCGTGGTGAAGACCTCGGAGCGCTTCGTCGGGATCGTCGTGTTGCGCTCGATGATCTTGGTGAAGATCCCGCCCTTGGTCTCGATGCCCAGGCTCAGCGGCGTGACGTCCAGCAGAAGGACGTCCTTGACCTCACCCTTCAGCACGCCCGCCTGGAGCGCGGCGCCGATGGCGACGACCTCGTCGGGGTTGACGCCCTTGTTGGGCTCCTTGCCGCCGGTCAGCTCCTTGACCAGGTCGGTCACGGCCGGCATGCGGGTCGAGCCGCCGACGAGCACCACGTGGGCGATGTCAGCGATCTTGATCCCGGCGTCCTTGATCACCTGGTGGAACGGACCCTTGCAGCGCTCGAGCAGGTCAGCGGTGATCCGCTGGAACTCGGCCCGGGTCAGCTTCTCCTCGAGGTGCAGCGGGCCCTCGGCGGAGGCGGTGATGTAGGGCAGGTTGATGCTGGTCTCGGTCTGGCTGGACAGCTCGATCTTGGCCTTCTCCGCAGCCTCGCGCAGGCGCTGGAGGGCCATCTTGTCCTTCGACAGGTCGACGCCGTGGGCGTTCTTGAACCGGGTCGCCAGCTCGTCGACCACGCGCTGGTCCCAGTCGTCGCCGCCGAGGTGGTTGTCGCCGCTGGTCGCCTTGACCTCGACGAAGCCGTGGCCGTCCTCCTGGCCGACGTCGAGCAGGGACACGTCGAACGTGCCGCCGCCGAGGTCGAAGACGAGGATCGTCTGGTCCTTCTCCTTGTCGAGGCCGTAGGCCAGGGCCGCGGAGGTCGGCTCGTTGATGATGCGCAGCACGTTGAGGCCCGCGATCTGGCCGGCCTCCTTGGTGGCCTGCCGCTGGGCGTCGTTGAAGTACGCCGGGACGGTGATCACCGCGTCGGTGATCTTCTCGCCCAGGTACGCCTCGGCGTCCTGCTTGAGCTTCTGCAGGACGAAGGCGCTGATCTGCTGCGGGGTGAACTTCTTGCCGTCGATCTCGACGGTCCAGTTGGTGCCCATCTCGCGCTTGACCGATCGGATGGTCCGGTCGACGTTGGTCACCGCCTGCCGCTTGGCGACCTCGCCGACGAGCACCTCTCCGTTCTTCGCGAACGCGACCACGGACGGCGTGGTCCGCGACCCCTGAGCGTTCGCGATGACCGTGGGCTCGCCGCCCTCGAGGATCGAGACGACGGAGTTGGTCGTCCCCAGGTCGATACCTACCGCACGTGCCATGAGTACGTCCTTGTAGTCAAAGTTGAGTCGGTCTGACTCAATACTGAACCGGCTCCCGGTCTTTGTCAAACGTCTTGAGTCTATGAGGCTCAACCCCGGAGTGCGCGTAAATCATTCCCGGAGGGGAGGGCCGTCTCAAGGCTCCGCGTGCAGCAGGAGCCGGGTCCAGGAACCTGCGAGCCAGCGTTCGTAGCGCTCGGGCGCCCACCCGCGGTCGCGGACCAGGAGCAGGTAGAACTCGGGAGAGTTGGTGGCCCAGATGACGTCGGCGGCCTCGTCGACGTCGACGCGCAGCCGTCCCGTCGCCGAGAGGTCGGCCGCGAGCAGGCGCATGTTCGCTGCTCGCCGTTCGGCGATCTCCCGCCACAGGTCGCCCAGCTCGGGAGCCGACGGGGCGGCCGTCTGCAGCACGGCGAACAGAGGTGCGAGGCGGGCGTGGATGCGGGTCATGGCCCCGGCGTAGATCGCCAGCTTGCCGGCGGGGTCGGGCTCGGCCCGCATGGCCCGCACGTAGTCGCGCTCCTCCGCGGGCACCGCGTGATCCCGCCCGGACAGGGCCGTCTCGACGAGGAGGCGGAAGAGCGCGGGCTTGGCGCCCACGGAGGCGTAGACGGTGTCGGTGTTGACTCCGGCGCGACGGGCGATCGCCGCCATGGTGGTGACCGCGTACCCCTGTTCGAGGAACAGCTCGGTCGCCGCGTCGATGACGGCCCGCCTGGTGCGGCCGGCCGCCTCGCGCCGCCGGGTCGTGTCGTAACGCCTCTTGACCGCCTCGCCGTCCCAGGTCATGCTTCCATTATTCATCCGATGCTGCATCGGATCAAATGCGGGAGGCCGCCATGTCGTACGCCCTCACCTACGAGGTGCCGATAGGTCCCGAGATCTATGCCAAGATCAAGCGAGGGCTGGGCGCCGAGCCGCCGCCGGGCCTGATCGTCCACATCGCCCACCGGACGGACCAGGGGCTGCGTTACCTGGACGTGTGGACGTCGAAGGAGGCGTACCAGGAGTTCGTGGAGACCCGCCTGCACCCGGTGGTCGACGGCGTGCTGACGGAGGCCCTCGGGTTCCGGCCGCCGGAGCCCCCGTACACGCTGCTCGAAGTGGTCGACGTCTGGATGGGCGAGACGCCGTCCTGACGCCCGGCCCGCATGATCGGGGCGTCAGTGGGAGCGGGGCCGCGGCGCCCCGTCGACGACCTTCCGCGAGCCGAGCGGGGTCCTGAGCTTCACCGTCCGCGTCTTCTTGACCGCGATGGCCAGGCAGACCGTGTTGGGGGACGACGGAGCGGCGCCCTCGTACACCGTGACGACGACCCGCCTGGCCGTCTGCTTCACCGTGATGTGGTCGAACACGCTGCACGGCGCGACGCCCGACCACCAGGTGACGCGCAGTTTCCTGCCATGCGCGTACGGCTTGGCCGACGTCCACGGCACGGCGTGCGTACGGATCGTGCGGTGGTGAGGCCCGGCCGGTCCGGAGGCGAGCACCGTCGTCCCAAGCACCGCCACAGAGAGGGCCGGCGCTGAAAAGGCCGGAGCTGGGAGGCGCGGCGAGGCGGATGAGGGCGACGCCGGGATGATGGCGGTCAGAGCCGCGGCCGCCGTCGTCAGCGCCACCGCGGCCGCGCGTGCGCGCCCGCGGCCCATCGGGTCATTTGGCACCGTCCACCACCTTCCGGTCTCCGAGCGGGGCGCGGAGATCCACGGTCGTCGTCTTCTGGATGGCGATCGCGATGCAGATGGCATCGGGTGAGCGCCGGTCCTGCCCTTCGTACACCGTCACCGTCACGTCCTTGCCGCCCTCGTCCACCTCGACCCGGTCGAGCACGGCACAGGGCTCGACCCCCGACCACCAGACGATGTCCAGCTTGGATCCGCCGGCCGACGGGGTGGCGCTGATCCACGGCACCTTGTGGGTGCGCATGGTGTTCCCGACCGGCGTGACGGGGCTGGGAGCGGCGCTCACCGGCGGCCCTGAGGTCGCCGGGACGCTCACCGGCGGCTTGGAGCTCGCCGGGGCGCTTGCGGGCGGCTGAGAGCTCGCCGGGACGACCGCCGGGCTCTCGGGCTGCGCCGAGGACGTGGACGGCGTCTCCCCGCAGGCGACCGCCATGAACAGGAGGGCCACGAGCCAGAGCTTTCTCATATCCCCTACACGGTGTCAGGACCCGGCGGGTTCAGCCACCGCCATGCCGAGCCGTACTGGCTCGGCGTGTTGACGGGACCTCCTCCGAGCGTTAAATTCAACACATGATGAATTTATTCGGCCCCGCGATCTCCGTGCGGGATCTGCGGGTGTCCAGAGGCGGGGTCGAGGTGCTGCACGGCCTGACCTTCGAGGTGCCCAGAGGCCAGGT
Source organism: Microbispora sp. NPDC049125 (assembly GCF_040802045.1). NCBI lineage: Bacteria > Bacillati > Actinomycetota > Actinomycetes > Streptosporangiales > Streptosporangiaceae > Microbispora > Microbispora sp. NPDC049125. The sequence continues at coordinate 320,843 of NZ_JBEZDW010000002.1, forward strand.
GACGGGCCTGCTCGGCCCGAGCGGCTGCGGCAAGACGACTCTCATGCGCGCCGTCGTCGGCGTGCAGGTGGTGGCCGGCGGCGAGGTCACCGTTCTCGGCGAGCCCGCGGGGAGCCCCCGGCTGCGCCGCTCGATCGGCTACTCGACGCAGAATCCGGCGGTCTACCGCGACCTGACCGTCCGGGAGAACCTCCGCTACTTCGCCGCCGTTCTCGGCGCGCCGAAGAACGACGCGGAGCGCGTCATGGAGGAGGTCGGCCTCGCGGAGGCGGGCCACCAACTGGGCGGCACGCTCTCCGGCGGGCAGCTCAACCGGGCCAGCCTCGCCGTGGCCCTGCTCGGCGACCCCGAGCTCGTGGTCCTCGACGAGCCGACCGTGGGGCTCGACCCGGTGCTGCGGCAGGAGCTGTGGCAGCTCTTCCGCCGCCTGGCCGGTCAGGGGGTGACGCTCCTGGTGTCCAGCCATGTGATGGACGAGGCGGCGCGCTGCGACCGGCTCCTCGTGCTGCGCCAGGGGGAGATCCTCGCCGACGGCACGCCGGACGGTCTGCGCGAGCACACGATGACGGCGGACCTGGAGGAGGCGTTCCTGCGCCTCGTCGAAGAGAGGGGGGCGGCGGCATGAGCTTCGCGATCACGATGGCCACCGCCCGGCGGATCATGAACCAGCTCCGGCACGATCACCGTACGGTCGCGCTGATGGTCCTGGTCCCCACGCTGGTGATCATCCTCCTCTACTACGTGATGGACGACGAGCGGGCGTTCAGCGCGTGGGCGCCCATCCTGCTGTGCGTCTTCCCCTTCCTGGTGATGTTCCTCGTCACCTCCATCGGCACGCTGCGCGAGCGGACCTCCGGCACGCTGGAGCGGCTGATGGCGACGCCGCTCGGCAAATTCGACCTCCTCCTGGGGTACGGCATCGCGTTCGGCGTGATGGCCTGCGTCCAGGTGGCGCTGGCCCTGACCGTGTCGCTGACCTGGCTCGGTCTCGACCTGACCGGCTCTCTGTGGCCGCTGGTGCTGGTGGCCCTGCTCAACGCCCTGCTCGGCACGGCCCTCGGCCTGTTCTGCAGCGCGTTCGCCCGGAGCGAGTTCCAGGCCGTGCAGTTCATGCCGCTGGTCATGATCCCCCAGCTTCTGCTCGGGGGGATCCTGGTGCCCCGGGCGCAGATGGCGACCGTGCTGGAGTGGGTGTCCAACGTCCTGCCCATGTCGTACGCGATCGAGGCGATGAAGGACGCGGTCGGCGGGGGCGAGCTGGGCGGAGAGTTCTGGCGCGACGTGGTGGTCGTCGCGGGGGCGGCCCTTCTGGCCCTCGTCCTCGGCGCCGCCACGCTGCGCCGTCGCACCCCATGACCGGCTTCCCCATGACCGGGCGCGTGTGCGCCGGTCATGCACGGAGCCCCCGACCCATTCTCGCCGGGTCGGGGGCTCCTGCGTGTCGGCCGGGTGTCAGCGCTCGCCCGGCACCCAGTCGTCCTGCGGCGCAGACTTCTGCAGCGTCGCGGCCGGCGGGACGGGGTCGGCGAACGGCGCGCAGTGCACGTCCGGTCCGGGACGGCTCGCGGGCAGCGTGCCGTCGGCCAGGTACGCCTTCCAGATGTCGTCGACGCAGGCGTTCCCCCGGCCGGTGAGGCCGTGGTTGCCGCCGCCGTCCATGACCACCAGGCGGGAGGTGGGGAACCGCCTGTGCATCTCCACCCCACCCTGGTACGGCGTGGCGGCGTCCTTGGTGTCCTGGAACAGCAGCGCGCTAGCGACCTTCTTGCCGTCGATGCGCGGCGCGTGCCCGGCCCGTGCCGGCCAGAAGGCACACTGCGCGTTGTACCAGGCGTTGCCCCAGGTCAGGAAAGGCGCTGTGCGGTACGACTCCCACATGTCCCTGTGCCAGGTGCCCCAGTCGCGCGGCCACCGGGTGTCGGAGCACTCGACGGCCGCGTAGACCGCGAAGCCGTTGTCGTCGCCGCTGCTGTCGCCGTACAGGCCGTACGCCTCGACGAGCGGGGCGGCGTCGTTCGCGGTGACGTACTTCGACAGCGCGTCGGCCAGGCGTGGCCAGCGGCTCTTGAGGTAGCCGCCCGCGAGGTAGGTGTCGTCGAGCTCGTCCGGCCCCACGCGGCCGGCGGCGGGGGACGCCTCCAGCGCGGCGCGGGCCGAGTAGAACGCCTTCTCGGCCTGGTCGCCGGTGGTGCCGAGATGGTACGTCGCGTCGTACTTGGCGATCCAGGCGAAGAAGTCCTTCGCCCTCGCCTCGAACGCGTGGTTCTGGTCGATGTTCGCGCCGTACCACACCCGCTCGGGGTTGACGATGCTGTCGAGGACCAGGCGGCGGACCCTGTTCGGGAACAGCGTCGCGTAGGTGGCGCCCAGGTAGGTGCCGTAGGAGTAGCCGACGTAGCTGATCTGCTTGTGTCCGAGGGCCTTGCGGATCTGGTCCATGTCCGTCGCCGCGTCGACCGTGGTCATGTGGTTCAGCAGGTCGCCGTAGGTCTTGCCGCACGCCTCGGCGTAGCCCTTCGAGCGCTTCACCCAGGCGAGCTCCTCGGCAGGGGTGCCCGGTACGTAGTCGGGCCGCACCGGGTCGAAGAAGTGCGGATCGCAGCGCAGCGCGGGCTCGCTTGAGCCGACGCCGCGCGGGTCGAAGCCGATCAGGTCGTACTGCGCCGCCAGCGCGGCGCCGAGCCTGGCCTCCATCACCGCCGGGTACGCCAGTCCGCTGCCGCCGGGGCCGCCGGGGTTGAACAGCACCGCGCCCTGGTAGTGGGCGGTGTCGGTCGCCTTCTTCCGTGAGACGGCGATCTTGATCTTCTCGCCGCGCGGGTGGTCGTAGTCCAGGGGGACCTCGACCATCGCGCACTCGATGCCCGCGGGCAGGCCCTCACACTGCGCCCACTGGAGGGCGGAAGGCGTGTGTCCGGGAGCCTGGCGGACGGTGGCGGTCGCGGGTCCCGCGACGAGCGCCCCGCTCAGACCCAGGCCGGCGGTGGCCAGCGCTATGAGGATCTTCTTCACGTGTACCCCTTCGGCGCCCGCGCTCCTTCGTTGGAACCGACTTATGGCACCAACGGCAGATCATGCGGATAAAGGCCACATAAAGCGATCGATGTCACTGCTTGGTTGTCAAACCGCAACGTATGGTGCGGAAGTGTCAGAGGGGTGATCACCCCCGGTGGGAAGGGACGGGCTGGTGGCCGCCGCTCGGTAAGCTGCGGGAAAGATCCCGGCGGCCCAGCGGTGAGGTGCAGCAATGATCGCGATTCTCGGGACCGGCAAGATGGGCGAGGCCCTGCTGTCCGGGCTGGTTCGTGCCGGGCTGCGGCCGGAGGAGGTCGTCGCCACGGCGCGGCGGCCGGAGCGGGCCGAGGCGCTGCGTGAGCGGTACGGCGTGCGGGTGGCCGGCAACGCCGAGGCCGCCAAGGTCGCCGACACGCTGATCCTCGCCGTCAAGCCGCAGGACATGGACGCCCTGCTGGCCGAGATCTCCCCCCACCTGCCCGCCGACCGGCTGGTCATCTCGGTGGCCGCCGGCATCACCACCGCCTTCGTGGAGGCCAGGCTGGGCGATCAGGTCCCGGTCGTCCGGGTCATGTCGAACACGCCGGTGCTCGTCGACGAGGCCATGAGCGTCATCTCGGCAGGGGCGCACGCCTCCGAGGAGCACCTCAAGCGGACCGAGGCGCTGCTCAGCCCGGTCGGGAAGGTGCTGCGGATCCCCGAGTCGCAGCAGGACGCCGCCACCGCCCTTTCCGGCAGCGGCCCCGCGTACTTCTTCTACCTGGTCGAGGCGATGGTCGACGCCGGGATCCTGCTGGGCATGCCGCGCGCCGCCGCGCTCGACATGGTCATCCAGTCGATCGTGGGAGCGGCGACCATGTTGCGCGACTCCGGGGAGCACCCCGTGATCCTGCGGGAGGCCGTGACATCCCCGGGGGGCACCACGATCTCGGCGATCGCGGAGCTGGAGCGCCACCGGGTGCGGGCCGCGTTCCTCGACGCCATCGAGGCGGCCCGCGACCGCAGCCGCCAGCTCGCCTCCGGCTGACCTGTACGCGTTCAAGGCCGGAGTCCGGGCCGCCCGGAAAACCCTGTGCGTCTTAGAGCGCGCCGCTCGCTTTGGCGCCGGGCGTCATCCACAGGACCTGGCGTTATCCACAGCGGTACGGGGCTTTCCGGGGGGCGGCTTACCCTCCCTTTACCATTGGCCGAGTGACGTTCCGTCGTGGACTCCTCCCGCTCCTCGCGTTTCTCCTCGTCCTTCCCGCAGCCGGTTGCACGTCCTCGGAGCCGCCGAAGGTGCAGCTCGCGGCCGTCACCCGTACGACGGTCAGCGAGGTCGTCGAGGCCCCCGCGACGGTGGGCGCCCGCGCCACCGCCGTGCTGACCGCACCCGCCTCGGGCACGGTCTCCCGGCTGTACGTCCAGGACGGCGACACGGTGAAGAAGGGCGAGGTCATCGCCAGGATCAGCTCTCCGCAGGCCAGGGAGCAGCTCGACGCGGCGAAGAAGGCCGACAGGCAGGCTTCGCGGCCGGTCTCCACGGGTGGCGTCGCGACGTCCGTCAGCCTCCCGCGGCTGAGGCTGCCGGGGACGCTGGACGCCCAGGTCACCCGCGGGTTCGCGAAGGCCAGGAAGGCCGCCAAGAAGATCGGCGACCGCGCGATCAGGGCCCAGCTGCTGTCGGCGATCGACACGGCGCAGGCCCAGCAACGGGCCCAGCAGCGCGCGCTCAGCAACGTCGTCGACGGGCTGAGCCGATCGGTGAACCAGGTGCTCTCCCAGGTGACGGGTCAGCTCGGCGCCGGCCTCAGCGGCCTCACCGCGTCGATGACCTCCCTCCAGGCGGCGTCGAGGTCGCAGACCAGGGCCGCCGTGCGCTCCGCCCGGCGGACGGTGGACGCGCTCGTGGTCAAGGCGCCCTTCGGCGGGGTGGTCACGCTGGGCGGCGCCTCGTCGCCGGACGGCGGCACGGCGGGGCTGGACGCCCTGATCAGCCAGCTCCCCGCTGGAGTCTCCGGTCAGGCGTCGGCGGGCGGGGCGGCCACCGGCGGCCGGTCGGGAGGCGTCGTCGCGACCGGCGTGCCGGTGGCCGCCGGGGACGCGATCGCCACCGTGACCGACGTCTCCGTGCTCACCCTGTCCGCCGACGTGGACGAGACCGACGTGCTGCTGGTGAGGAAGGGCACCCCGGCGCGGGCCGAGTTCGACGCGGTGACCGGAGGGACCTACCCGGCCACCGTGACGGGCGTCGGGGTGACCCCCAAGGAAGGCACGACCGGCGGCGTGAGCTATCCCGTACGGCTGAAACTCGGGAAGGGCGCCTACGACGACGGCGGCGCCGCCCCCGATCCCAAGCCGGGGATGAGCGCGGTCGTCCGGCTGGCCGTGCGGCAGGCGGCGGACGCGACGGCCGTCCCCGCCTCCGCGATCGTGACGAGCGGCCGCGAGACGGTCGTGTGGGCCGTGCACGCGGGCAAGGCGGAGCGCAGGGTCGTCAAGCTCGGCGCCCAGGGCGACGCGGTCGTGGAGATCCTCAGCGGGCTGTCGCCCGGCGAGCGGGTGGTGGTCAAGGGCGCCGACACGGTCCGTCCCGGCCAGACGCTGGCGTGATCACGTGAACGATCGCATGGAGGGCCGGTGACCAGGTCGCCATGATCGACTCCTCGGGATCTCCCGGCGGGGCCGCGACGCCCGCCTCCACACCCGCTGCGACACCGGGGGCGAGCGCCTTCGAGGCGGTCGACCTCACCCGCTCCTACTCTCTCGACGGCGTGACCGTCGACGCGCTGCGCGGCGTCACACTGAGCATCGCCCAGGGGGAGTTCGTGGCCATCGTGGGGCCGTCCGGGTCGGGCAAGTCGACGCTGATGCACCTGCTCGGCTGTCTCGACCGGCCCACCTCCGGCACGCTGCGCGTCGGCGGCGTCGACGTGGCGACCCTCGACGACGGCAGCCTGGCAGATCTGCGCAACCAGACGATCGGCTTCGTCTTCCAGTCGTTCCATCTGCTGGCCAGGACCTCGGCGCTGGACAACGTGGCCCTTCCCCTCGTGTATCGCGGCGTCTCCCGCGCCGAGCGGCGGGAACGGGCACGGGCCGCGCTTGAGGCCGTCGGCCTCGGGCACCGGCTCGGGCACCGGCCGTCCCAGATGTCCGGCGGCGAGCAGCAGCGGGTCGCGATCGCGCGGGCGCTGGTGGGCGACCCCCAGGTCGTGCTCGCCGACGAGCCGACCGGCAACCTCGACACCCGCAACGGCGAGGAGGTGATGGCCCTCCTGAGCCGGCTCAACGCCGGCAGCGGCGTGGCCGTGGTGCTCGTGACGCACGACGCCGAGGTCGCCGCCCGGGCGCGCCGCCAGATTCACGTCCGAGACGGCGTCGTGGAGCTCGACACGGCCCGGCCGGCGGACGGCTCGGCATCGGACGGCTCGGCATCGGACGGCTCGGCATCGGACGGCTCCGCTCTGGAGGGGGACGCCCGGTGAGAACGGCGGAGGCGTTGCGGATGGCGCTGGACGCGCTGCGCGTCAACCGGCTGCGCAGCACGCTCACCATGCTCGGCGTGGTCATCGGCGTCCTGGCCGTCGTCGTCCTGGTCGCCATCGGCACCGGCGCCAAGAACGCCGTCGAGAAGGAGATCGCCGGCCTCGGCAGCAACATCATCCTGGTCGTTCCCGGACAGGTCGGCCTGGGCGCCGCCCCGACGCAGAGCCGCCTCGACCTGACGGATGTCGCGTACGTCCGGCGGGTGGTGGGCGACCCGTCGAAGGTCACCGTGGCCGTGAACTCCGGGGAGCCGGTCCGGGTGGGGCGGACGGAGGTGTTCGCCACGCTCACCGGCACCGACGAGAACATGCAGCACATCTTCGACCGGCCGCTGCGCCGGGGCCGCTATCTGACCTCGACCGACGTCGACACCCGGCGCCGGGTCGCCCTCCTCGGGGCAGAGGTCGCCGTCAAGCTCTTCGGCGACGTCGACCCCATCGGCCGCCAGGTCACGATCGCGGGTGTGCGGTTCCGGGTGATCGGGATCTACGAGACCGTCGGCTCCACCTTCGGTGTCGCCAGGGACCAGGAGGTCCACGTGCCGGTCACCACCGCCCAGCGGCTGATCGGGCTGCCGAGGATCAACGGCATCGCGATCGGCGCGTCCGGGCCCGACGAGATCGAGCCCCTCCAGCGCCGGGTGGTGGCCGCCCTGGACGCCCGTTATCCGGGGGAGAGGTTCTCCGCGGTGACCCAGACGCAGCTGCTCGGGACGATCGGCACCGTCCTCGGCATGCTCACCGGCGTGCTGGCCGCCATCGCGGGGATCTCGCTGCTGGTCGGCGGGGTCGGGGTGTCGAACATCATGCTCGTCAGCGTCCGCGAGCGGACCAAGGAGATCGGCCTGCGTAAGGCCCTCGGCGCCCGGCAGCGCGACATCCTCGCCCAGTTCCTCATCGAGGCCGTGCTGCTGACGACGATCGGCGGGGTGCTCGGCATCCTGCTCGGCGTCGGCGGCTCGCTGCTGATCCAGGCGGTCTCCCCGGTGCCCGCCTCGATCACCTGGTGGTCGATCACGCTCGCCTTCGGCGTGTCGGCCGCTGTCGGGGTGTTCTTCGGCGTCGCGCCCGCGCGGCGGGCCGGACGGCTCGACCCCGTGATCGCGCTGCGCACCGAGTGAGCACTCAAGTGGTCCCCGCATCGTGATCGGCGGGGTCGAGCAGCCGGATCAGACGGTTCGCCTCGCGGACCATCCGGCTCGATCCGCCGCGAGCGGCGACGGCGGCCAGGCCGGGGACAGGCGTGGCGTCGCCCGGGGGAGCGGTCTTCACGGCGAGCGCGATGAGATCGGCCAGGCCGTTGCACGGGCGTTCGCCCTCGGAGGGCAGGATGTGGGGAAGGGCGGCGGCGACGGTCCGCCACACCTGTGGGCCCGCGCCCGCCCGTTCCGCCTCGGCCAGCGACGGGACTATGCGGCTCAGTGTCGCCATGCCGTGTTTGACCAGCCGGCCGAGCTGCTCGCCCAGCTCGGCGGCGGGCAGGTCGCCGGCCGCGGCGAGGGCGAGGAGCACGTCAAGGGCGGCCGTGCGCTCGGCGGGGTCCTCGTTGTTCAGATGGAAGGCCAGCAGGACCGAGGAGGCTGAGCCGAGAGGGCCGTCCGCCTGGGCGAGATCGCGCAGGATGTGCGATCCCGGGCTGCCGTCGGGCCAGTCCCAGTCGAAGCACGGCACCAGGTAGGCCGCGAGGACCTCGCGATGGGACGGCATTGTTCCGGCCCACCAGCTCATGTGCCCACCCTGCCGGATGGCGTAGTGGTCGGGGTCGCTGCTCAGCATGTCGATCAGGTCGAACCCCGTCGGTGAGGCGGCGATGAACGGGTACGGGCGCGCGTAGGAGCAGGAGAACCGCGGCGGCTGCCCGTCGTCGAACCAGCGGCGGGAGGCGCCGTCGGTGTAGCCGTACCGGATCGTCACGACGGGATCGGCCGGCCCTGCTCCGGACAGCCATCGGGCCACGGACCGCCCGGCGGGAGTGGTGAGACGACCGGCCTTCTCCGCCACGTCCGCGTCGACGTGCCGGGGGATCCGCAGCAGCGCCTGCTGCAGATCGGCGTACGCCGGATCCATGCCGGCGGCCTCCAGCCGTTCGAGACGGGAGAGGAGCTCGGCCGGGTCGACATGGCCGTCGGCGGAGGTCGGGGTGGCCAGCAGCACCGGCGGCAGGTCGTCGGCCCGTGCCGCGTCGAGGAGCTCGGCCATCCGGCGGAGGATCAGCACGTCAGGGGCCGGCATCGAGCGTGAGGAGGGGAGCCTCAGCTCCAGCGACCGCGTCGCGGGGGAGGCGACGGCCTGAAACGCCGCCCACAACCAGGCCATCGGGTCGCCGTCGGCGCGCCATCCCCACGGGTGGGACGACAGCGGAGCAGCGGATGCCCGTAAGGCCGCTCGGTCCCGGTGAGCGAACTCGACCAGCCCCGCCATGAGGCGTTCGGCGCCGCGCCATTCGAGCGCGTAGGGAGCGTCCGCGAAGCGGGCGATCTGCGCGCTCAGCTCGGCCGCCGTGGTGATGGGCGGCGGGAACTCGGCCCGGGGCAGCGCCGGGGCGATCAGGGGGGCGATCAGCGGGGCCGCCTCCGCCTCCGCGGCCGGATCCTCCGGGACGCCGAGACGCGCACGCAGATCGGCCGGCAGGGCGGCGGCCGCGTCGCGGATCGCGGCCGGATCCAGGTGCGCGGCATGCCTGACGGCGAGCCGTACGGCCTGTTCCTGGATGTCGGAGGCTTCGTGGCCGAAGGCGGTCGCCAAGGCTCCGGCCGCCGCCCCGGCGTACTCGGGCCCCAGCCGTATCGACTGGGCCAGCCAGGAGAGCCCGGCGCGCACGAGCTTCTTCTCCGGCCGGTACATCAGCGCCTCCATGGCCTCGCCGAACTCGCCGGGCGACAGGGCCGGGATTTCCCGAAGGTGGCCCAGGGCCAGCTCCGCGACCGTGCCGGGCGCGGCCGGCAGCAGCCGCAGGTAGTCCCGCACCCGGGGCGCGATCTCACGCTCGGCAGGGGCGAGGGCCCGATGTAGGCGGACGAAGAACCGCAGCTCAAGGGGGGTGCCCCCGCGCAGGAACCGGCTGACGCACCCGTCCAGCAGCATGGCGCGGTCGATCCGGCCGTCGGCGGCGAGCGTGCGAAGCGCGCCCAGCCAGGTGGTGTGGGCCTCCGGGAGGCCCTCCCATTGCAGGGCCTCCCCGACACCCTGGGCGTGGAAGATCCGCGGCAGAAGCGTGTCGAGCAGAGGGTCCGAGGCCAGCACGTCGGCGATCCGCCCCCGGCCGATCGCCGCCGACACCCACCCCACGACGAAACCGTCGTCGGTCGGCGGCTCGATGCCGGTCTCGCGGATCAGCGACGCCGTGAGCTCGTAGCTCGGGCCGCGCCCGCGGAGCTTTCCCGCCAGCCGTGCCGCCAGCTCGGCCTGCCACGCGTGAGGGCGGGTGCGGACCAGTCCGAGCAGCCGCCGTGTGTCGTCGACCTGTTCGTCGGCGCCGACCAGGCCACGGCGGGTGAGCCAGGACGCGACGGAGGCCGCGGCGGCGATCGTCCCGGCGCCCGCCGCGCGCAACGCCTCGGCCCGGTCCCCGGCGCCACGCCAGGGGTCGAGATAGAGCCGGACCTCCTTGAGATGCCCGGGCAGTCGCCCGGCGACCTCACGCTTGGCGGCGTCGTCCAGTGTCACGACCAGCGCCGCGACGCCGTCGGCGTCCCGCTTGTCGATCAGGTCGCGCACGTCGTCCCATGCGGTCACGCCTGGTCTCCCTTCACGATCTGTACGGCCAGCACGTGCTTGCACGGGCCTCGTCGTCCTTGATGCCGGGCCCACCAGGGGCACGTGCAGGCGGCGCCGCGCACCTCGCGCACCTGGTCGCCGGAGACCACCAGGGCGCGGCCGGGCCCGTCGAGCCGTACCGCACCGCGATCGGTCAGCTCACGGGCGGCCCTGGCCCGGGGGTTCATCGCGGCGACCTTGTCGCGGTCGTACGGCAGCTCGCGGTGGAAGTAGGCGGCCTCGGCGGTGTCGTAGCCCACCTGGCCGGCCGCGCCGAGCTGGGTCAGCGCGGCCCGCACCCGAGACGTGCCCAGTCCGGACCGCTCCGCCAGCAGACCGGGATCCAGCCTCGGTTCGAATGCCAGCAGCGCCCTCACGAGGTCGGCGTCGTCGGCGGCGTCGTCGGAGGCAAGGGTCCGGAGCACGGCGCCTTCGGTCGAGAAGGAACGCAGGCTGTCCGGGGAGAGGGTGAGCACGAACCGCATGCCGGGCAGCTCCAGCTCCCACGCGCTCGCCACGGCCGTGTCCGGGCGGGCCGGGCCGTACAGCCTGAGGGTCCTGGCGAAGCGCAGCAGCGGGAGCATGGTCGCCAGCCGGTCGGGTCCCGGCAGGCAGACGGCGCCGGGGACCGGGCTCGCGGTCAGCCGCATCGATCGACCCGAGGGCACCGCCCACAGGGTGGCGCCGGCCCGGCGGGGCAGCGCGCGCAGGAAACGCGCCGCCTCCGGCCCCGTCACCTCGGCCCGCGGATCGAACCCCGCGGTCACGAGCTGAACCTCGGCGAAGCCGCGCAGCCACCGGTCAGGCAGCGGCACCTTCTTCTCGACCACCGCCCCGTCCAGTGTGGTGACGGCCATCTCGTCCCGGCCGACGCCCAGATGGAGGGGGTCGGCGCCGCCGACGCGGGCCAGCGCCTCGCGCAACGGGCCGTTGACGTCGACGTTGGTGGTGCCGAGGTCGATCACCTCTCCGTCGAGGGCGCGTTCCAGCACGTCGAGGCGGGCGTAGACGCCGCCGCAGGCGGACAGCGACTCGAACCGGAGCCGGTCGCCGTTGCAGGTCACCACAGGATCGCGGGAGAAGGACGGCGCCGGACGGTCGTAGCGGGCCCGCGCCACGTCGGCGACGGCCAGCAGCCCGGCGGCCGCGGGGGCGGCCTCGGTGAGCAGGCCGCTGAAGAACCGGGGACGGCCCGGCAGGCCGCGTGCCGTGCGCCCGCCCGAGGTCGACAGGGTGAGCCGCCCGCCGGCCAGCGTCGACGGTCCGGAGTAGGCGAACGCCTGTACCGCACTGATCATGGCCCGGACACTAACCGCGGTCACCGACATTCCTGCCGTGGCCGCTCCCGCCCCGGTCTGACGCCGGTCCCGGAGCCGCCGTCCGGCGGCCCGGGCGGATGGCGGAGGGGGCCCGACCGTGCGGTACGGTCGCGGCATGAGTCAGGCGGTGCGGGTCGTCTGGGACGACGGGCTGGTTTCCTACGACTTCGGGGCCGGGCACCCGCTCGCGCCGGTGCGCGTCGAGCTCACCATGGCTCTCGCCGGGGACCTCGGCGTGCTCGACGGCGTGGAGATGGCCGGGTGCTTGCCCGCCACCGACGACGAGCTCGCGCTGGTGCACGATCGCCACTACATCCAGGCGGTCAGGGAGGTCTCCCGTACCGGGCGGCCCGACCTGCGCCACGGGCTGGGCACCGCCGACAATCCGGCGTTCGCGGGCGTCCACGAGGCGTCGGCCCTCGTCGCGGGCGCGACGCTGGCGGCCGCCAGGGCCGTGTGGACCGGCGAGTCCGAGCACGCGGTCAACGTGGCGGGCGGCCTGCACCACGCGATGGCCGCCACCGCGAGCGGCTTCTGCGTCTACAACGACCCGGCCGTCGCCATCGCCTGGCTGCTGGAGCAGGGCGCGTCCCGGGTCGCGTACGTGGACGTGGACGTCCACCACGGCGACGGCGTCCAGGCGGCGTTCTTCGACGACCCGCGGGTGCTGACGATCAGCCTGCACGAGAGCCCCCGCACGCTCTTCCCCGGCACGGGCTTCCCCCAGGAGACCGGCGCGGAGGGCACCGCCGTCAACGTGGCGCTGCCTGCGGGGTGCGGTGACACCGGCTGGCTGCGCGCCTTCGACGCGGTCGTCCCCCCGCTGCTGCGGCACTTCGACCCCGTGGTGCTGGTCACCCAGCAGGGGTGCGACAGTCACGCGCTCGACCCGCTCGCCCACCTGATGCTCAGCGTAGACGGGCAGCGGACGGCCTACGCGGCCCTGCACCGGCTGGCCCACGAGACCGCGGGCGGCCGGTGGATCGCGGTCGGCGGCGGAGGTTACGAGCTGGTCCAGGTGGTGCCGCGAGCCTGGACGCACCTGATCGCCGAGGCGGCGGGCTCGCCGGTCGATCCCGCCACGCCGACGCCGGAGAGCTGGCGGACGCTGGCGGGGAAGCGTACCGGCGAGGTGCCGCCGCTCAGCATGACGGACGGGCACGACCCCCGCTGGCGCGACATTTCCGAAGGGTACGATCCAGCCGACGCCGTCGACAGGGCGATCATGGCGACCAGGAACGCGGTCTTCCCCTTCCACGGCCTGGACCCGATGCCTTGAGCCTCCTCTGCGAGGCGCTGGAATCATGCCGAGACGAGGAGCGCTGTACCTAACGTGATCCCCACCCGCGCCGAGCTACGTGACCACCTTGTACGGACCGCCATCGCCGGTGACGTGGCGACCAGCCGCGAGAACAATCTCGACCACTACCGGTCACTGGCGCTGCGCGACCCCGGATACCTGTTCGGCCTCACGCTGGACGGCGACTGGACGTACCCGGACGTCCTGGAGCTGATGGCCGAGAAGGTGGGAGTGGTGGCCGACCCCGCGTACCGGGAGGGCCAGGACACGATCGATCCCGATCGCACGATCGACGCCGTCGAGGAACTCGCCGGCCGCGTCTCCAAGATGCTGCGCCGTGCGGCGCCCCGCCTGGTGGTGGCCACCGGTCACCCCACCGGCCTGCTCACCGTCCACCTCGCCCTGGCCCGGTTCGCGGTCGCGCACGGGGCGACGCTCCTGGCGCCCGCCGAGGGATGGACCTACGCGAGCGGTCTCGGCCGGCGCCGGCGCATCCGCTACCTCGACGGGGTGGCGATGCTGGAGGACCACGGCTCGTTCGTCCACACCCACGACCCGCACCCGATGCGGGCGATCATCGCGGAGGAGCGGCCCGACTTCGTCATCGCCGATCACGGCTGGGCGGGCGCGGCCGGCGACGCCGGAATCGAGACGGTCGGCTTCGCCGACAGCAACGATCCCGCGCTGTTCGTCGGGGAGGCGGAGGGGAAGATCGCCGTTTCGGTCCCGCTCGATGACAATGTGTTGCCCCGCTTTTACGCCCCGTTGACCTCGTACCTGCTCGACCGCATCGCCCGTAGCCTCTGACCCCAATCCGGACATCCCAAATCGGGCATTTCGCGCCCGCTTTTCCACCCACGTGTCTACCGTTTGCCAACTTTTTTGTGGGCCTGGGCGACTCTAAAGGGAGAGAAGTTGGTCCGTTCCAAGATTGAGGCGAGGGGCACGGCCCGGCTGCTGCCAGCGATTTCTCGATTTTGACGGCACGCGGCTCCGATGACTGATGAAATGGGGGGTTTGCCTACTCGGAGTCCGGACTTACGCTGACGGCAGTACACGTGCGTGAGCGATGGCACCAGTGGGGATAACCCGGAAACACGTGCGGAAGAGGCGTCCGATGGGTGCAGGCGAAAGACCTCTCAGCGAGGTGAAGTTCCTGACGGTGGCTGAGGTCGCCACCGTCATGCGGGTGTCCAAGATGACGGTGTACCGGCTCGTGCACTCGGGCGAGTTACCGGCCATCCGGGTCGGACGGTCCTTCAGAGTGCCCGAGCAGGCGGTGCACGACTACCTGCGAGACGCGTTCATCGAAGCTGGATGAGCCGGCTCGCGGCCGGGGGCCACGCCTTTTGACCGGGGCGTGGCCGGCTCCCGGCTACGCGGGGTCCCCCGGGGAGGAGCGATCTACCGTGGATCGCCGGTAGGCTGTTGAGCCGGTGTGCGCTCGCGCGCCGATTCGGCATTCACCACCTTCACCTGGGGGTCCCGTGGGCTCTGTGATCAAGAAGCGCCGCAAGCGCATGGCCAAGAAGAAGCACCGCAAGCTGCTCAAGAAGACCCGCATCCAGCGGCGTAACAAGAAGTAGTCGAGACGGAGCCGCGCACCGGCCCGCAAGGGGCCGGGCGACCGTGAACACGCACACCCCCAGCGAGGCGACGATGGCTCGTACCGTGCTGGTCACCGGGGTCTCCGACCACATCGGCGCTCGAGTGGCGGCCGCGCTCGCGGCGGATCCGGAGATCCACCGGGTCATCGGCGTGGACACGGTGCCGCCGCCGTCCCTCCCCCGGGAGGACGGCGCGCTGCTCGGCCGCACCGAGTTCGTCCGCGTCGACCTGCGCGGTCCGGATGTCACGAAGGTGATCCGGGCGGCGGATGTCGACACCGTCGTGCACTTCAGCCTGGTCAGCGGCCCGTCCGCCGGCCGTACGGCCATGAAGGAGCACAACGTCATCGGCACCATGCAGCTGCTGGCCGCATGCCAGCGGTCCGCGACGGTGCGCCGGGTGGTCGTCCGCTCGACCACGGCCGTGTACGGCTCGTCGCCGCACGCCCCGGCCGTGTTCGCCGAGGACACCGTGTCACCCGAGGTTTCGCACCACGGGTACGCCCGGGACGCCGTGGAGGTCGAGACGTACGTCCGGGGCTTCGCCCGGAGGCGTCCCGACGTGGCGACCACGACCCTGCGGTTCGCCAGCTTCATGGGTCCGGGCGTGGACTCCGCGCTGACGCGGTACTTCTCGCAGCCGGTGCTGCCGACCGCGCTCGGCTTCGATCCGCGGCTGCAGTTCGTTCACTCCGACGACGCGGTCGAGGTGCTGAGCCGCATGGCGCGGGCGGACCACCCCGGCGTGTTCAACGTGTCGGGCGACGGAGTGCTGCTGCTGTCCCAGTGCGTACGGCGGGCGGGGCGCCCGATGCTCCCCATGCCCGCACCCGCGTTCCGGTTACTCGGCGGGCTCGCCCGCGGCGCCCGGCTTGTGGACTTCTCGCCGGAGCAGCTCGCACTGATGAGCCACGGCCGCGCCGTGGACACCGGCCGCCTGTCGGCCGAGCTCGGCTGGAAGCCGAAGTTCACCACGGCGGCGGCGTTCGACGACTTCCTGAGGTCCCGTGGGGGCCCGGGCACCCTGCCGGTGGCACTGGTCGACTGGCTGGCCTACGCGATGACGAGACGGTGAGCACGGGTGACGACGCAGTGAGCCCAGGCAACGGCGCCTCCCGCCACGGCGCCTCCGGCGACGACGCCTCCCTCAACGGCGGCGCCGGTACCGGAACCGGCAATGGCAACGGCGCCCGGATCATCCCCATCACCGCGGCTCCCAGCGCGCCACCGCCGGACCCGGCGGACGAGCGCCTCGCGAGCCTGTTCGCCTTCTTGCGCCGCCGGGTCACGGGCGACTACGAGATCGACGAGTTCGGCTTCGACTCCGAGCTCAACGACAAGGTGCTGCTGGAGCTGCTCCGCCCCCTGTACCGGCGCTGGTTCCGGATCGAGACGCTCGGGCTGGAGAACGTGCCCGCCGAGGCGGGCGCGCTCGTGGTGGCCAACCACTCCGGCACGCTGCCTCTCGACGCGCTGATGCTCCAGGTGGCGCTGCACGACGAGGCGCGGCGGCCGGTGCGCCTGCTCGGCGCCCACCTCGTCTACCAGCTTCCCGTTCTCGGCCACCTGGCCCGCAAGTCCGGGCACACTCTCGCCTGCCGCGAGGACGCCGACAGGCTGCTCCGCAAGGGCGAGCTCGTCGGCGTCTTCCCGGAGGGCTTCAAGGGCATCGGCAAGCCGTTCTCCGAGCGGTACAGGCTCCAGCGGTTCGGCCGGGGCGGCTTCGTGGCCTCGGCCATCCAGGCCGGCGTGCCGATCGTGCCCTGCGCCATCGTCGGCGCCGAGGAGATCTACCCCAAGATCGGCGACGTGCCGGCCCTGGCCCGGGCGCTCGGCCTGCCGTACCTGCCGATCACTCCGCTGTTTCCCTGGCTCGGCCCTCTCGGGCTGATTCCGCTGCCGTCCAAGTGGCTGATCGAGTTCGGCGAGCCGATCCGCACGGACTCCTACGATCCCGAGGACGCCGACGACCCGATGCTGGTCTTCGAACTGACCGACCGTATCCGCGAGACGATCCAGCGGCAGCTCGACGCGCTGCGTCTGCGCCGTGGGCCGGCCTTCCCGCCGCTTCCGTGAAGGTGCCGGGAGGTCAGATCGCGGAGCGGTAGTGGCGGCGCAGGGCGATCCCCGCGGCGATGCCGCCCGCGATGGCGCCGGCCGTCGCGGCGATCGGCAGGCCGATCATCGTGGCCTTGCGGCCGGTGCGGAAGTCGCGGACCTCCCAGCCGCTCTCCTCGGCGTGCTCCCGCAGCTCGCTGTCGGGGTTGATCGCGTACGGATGCCCGACCAGGGAGAGCATCGGCAGATCGTTGGCCGAGTCGCTGTAGGCCGAGCAGCGCGACAGGTCGAGCCCCTCGCGGCGGGCCAGCGCCCGGACGGCCTCGGCCTTGGCCGGCCCGTGGAGCAGGTCGCCGACGAGCCTGCCGGTGTAGGCGCCCTCCGTGGTCTCGGCGACCGTGCCGAGCGCGCCGGTCAGGCCGAGCCGCTGGGCGATCACGCGGGCCAGCTCGACCGGGGTGGCGGTGACCAGCCAGACACGCTGCCCGGCGTCGAGGTGGGCCTGGGCCAGGGCGCGGGTGCCCGTCCAGACGCGGTCGGCCATCACCTCGTCGTAGATCTCCTCGCCGAGGCGGACGACCTCGTCCACCTTGATGCCGGCGACGAAGGCGAGCGCCATCTCCTTGGCCTTGGCGATGTGCTCGGGATTCTCGTTGCCCCGGATGCGGAACAACGCCTGCCCCAGGGCGAACTTCATGAGGTCCTGGCTGGTGAACAGGCCACGCGCCGCCAGCCCGCGGGCGAAGTGGTAGATCGAGGCGCCCCGGATGATCGTGTTGTCGACGTCGAAGAAGGCCGCGGCCGCCGGATCGGGCGTGGCCGCGGGAGTCGTCACCGCCGCGGCGGCCGCCACCTCACCGGCGATCTCCGCTTCTTCCCGCCGTCGCAATAGCCGCCTCATGGGTCATCAGCTTAACCGCCCTGAGGTGCCCGGAACGGGAGCAGGGCGTGAGCGGCACATGACGTGTCAACGTCCAGAAACCGTGAAGGTGTCGATATATCTCAGGTATTTGGTTGCCTTGTCGCGATTTTCTTCGTCGAGATCCTTGAGCATGGGCTCGACGAGCGTGCGCTGCTCACGCACGAAGCTGCGGGTCTCCCTGGTCGCCCTCTCGCGGGGTGAGACGCGGCCCAGCGCCGCCCTCGTCGTCATCTCCATGTCGTCGAGCGTCTGGCCGATGAGCCGGTGGCGGTCGGGAGTCGCGCCGCCCAGCAGGGACCTGGTCTCGGCCGCCCGCTCGTGCGCCGCCGCCATCTCCCGCTGCGCCCGCTCGCGATCGTCGTACGCGAGGGACAGGACGGTCGCCTCCGCGGCCCTCTTGAGCGGATAGAGCGCATCGCCGGGCACCGAGTAGAACGTCTGGACGCCGGTGCCGAACATGGCGACCATCAGCACGGCGAAGACGAGCAGCGGGCGCAGCTGGGCCAGGAGGGACCGGCGGCGGATCGCGGGCCGCCGTGCAGGCGGCGGCTCGGACGCGGGGGCGGCGGCCCGCTCGGCCGCGTGGGTCCGCAGCAGCTCGGCGCGCAGGTCCGCGCGGAACTGCGGGCTCGGGCCGCTGCCGAGCAGGGAGCGGAGATCGGCGACCGTCTCGGAGGCGCGCGCCACCCATCTGCGGCACGACCAGCGCGAGAATCGCCACCAGCCCATGAACGCTCCCGCCATCCCCCCGCTTGGTGATCACGGAGATTCACTCGAAGATCCTCGCCTGCCACATGCCCAACGAAGAGGCGCGGCGAATGGTTACGGCAGGGGCTAATCGAGATCCCTGGGAAGCGCCCGGGCGAGCGCTTTGATCGCCCGGAACTGGAGCGCCTTGATGGCCCCGCTCTTCTTCCCCATGATCAGGGCCGTCTCCGCCAGCGACATGCCGTGCAGGAACCGCAGGATCACGCACTCCTGCTGCTCGGCGCCGAGCTGCTTGATGGCCTGCATGACGCGCTCGTTCACCATGTTGGTGACCACCGCGTTCTCCGGGATGTGCGGGCCGTCCAGGGGGGTGTCGAGCACCTCGGCCGTCGTGACCTCCAGCCGGTTGCGACCCGACTTGTAGTGATCGGTGACGAGGTTGCGGGCGATCGTCACCAGCCAGGCGCCGAAGTCGCGGCCCTGCCAGGTGAAGTCGACGATCCCGCGCAGGGCCCGGAGGAAGGTTTCGCTGGTCAGGTCTTCGGCCAGCGCGTGGCTGCCCACCCGGAAGTAGACGTACCGGTACACCAGATCGAGGTAGTGGTCGTAGAGCGCGCCGAAGGCCTCGCTGTCGCCCGTCTTGGCGCGCAGCACCAGCATCCGCATCGCGTCGTGCTCGTGATCGCGTACAGCGGGGTCGGCGGAATGTACGGGCTGAGCCGTTCCGGCGGCTGGAGGGGACAGCCCGGCCAACGGCCACGTGTTCGGCATCCGGTGTCCCATGGGGGAAGGGGAGTCGGCGTGCTCGGAACACTCTAGAAATCAACGCGAGATAACACAATCCGTCTGAGCACAGTAATCACCTCAGATAGCGGCACGCCTCCTCAGCCACCGGCTCGGCCGCCGGCGAGATGACCTGGCCGCACCACCGGCTACCGGTGTGAAGGCAATGTCCGGCAGCATGGGGGTCACCATGGAAGTCCTCGTTGCTCTCCTCGCGTTCGCCGGCGCCCTGCTCGCCGGCATCACCACCGGCGTTCTCATCGGACGCCTCAGGGACGAGCCCGCCGGCTGGCTGATCGCGTGGAGCATCGCCACGGCGGCGCTGACGCTGTCGCTCGGCGCGGTCGCGGTCGGTCACCTGGCCGGGTTCGGGTCCGTGACCTTCCGGGCGTTCCAGATCACCGGCTCGCTGCTCGCCCCGCTCTGGCTCGCGGTCGGTGTGATGCAACTGCTTGCCGAGAAGGCGTCGGCCCGGTTCGGGGGCTGGCTGCTGGGCGTCGGCATCACCGTGGTCGGCACGGTGATCATGCTGCTCGACCCGATCGTCGCCTCGTTCACCAAGCAGCTCCCGGCGGGCCCGGCGCACTGGGACATCTGGCCCGAGTGGCTGCTGCGCGGCGTCCACGGCCTTGTGATCTTCATGCTGATCTTCTCGCTGGCCATGGCCCTGCTGAGCTGGCGTGACGGGGACGACTACGACGCGGACAACATGAACGCGACCGTGGTGCTCGCCCCGGCGGGCATGGCGCTCGCGGGTGCCCTGGAGCTCACCCTCCCCGGGCTGGTCATCGTGCCGCTCATGGCGGCCGCCGCCGGAGGCGTCTGGTACGCCGTGGCCCGGCCGCTGGCGCCCTACGACGACGAGGACGACGAGGACGACGCCCCTGACGACGAGTGGGAGGGACGGCAGCAGCAAGGCCGCGGCCACAGGGCCGCCGGCCGCGCGGAGCCGGCCATGCCACCGGTGTCGCCCGTCTCGGCCGCCTCCCCGATGCCTCCCTCCCCGGTGCCCCCGCCGTCCCCCGCCGGCCTGCCGCCGCGCCGTACGGGCCTGGGCGACCTCGTGGCCGAGTACCGGGCCGGGGAGCAGGGCGGCGAGGTCGACTACGCGGCGCGAATGCGGCCGCAGGACGGCTACGGCGGTCGCGCCGCGCCGCCCGACGACTTCGGCGGCCCGGCCACCGGCCAGCTCCTCGCCCCGGACCCGTACGGCCAGCCCCGGCCCCCCGAGTACGGCATGCCTGCCCGGGCCGAGCCGGACATGGGGATGCCCGCGACCGGCGCGGTCCTCCCCGGGGCCGAGATGCCCGCTGAGCTCGCGGCGACCTTCGGCGTCGGCTTCGGCAGGGCGGCCAAGGCCCGGCAGGGCGCGGGCTCCGTCAGGCCCGCTCCAAGCATCTACGGCCTGCTGACCGTCTTCACCCTGCTCGACGGCACGGGCGAGGCGTTCGACAAGCTGGCCGAGGAGACCGTCCAGTCCGTGCAGGGCAACGAGCCGGACACGCTGGTCTTCGTCTGCCACGGCGTCAAGTCGGCCCCGCTGCAGCGGATCGTCTACGAACTCTACCGGGACGAGGTCGGCTTCGCCGAGCACCAGCGGCAGCCCCACATGGAGCGCTTCGCCACCGAGCGCCAGCCGTACGTGCTGGCCACCAACGTCATCGAGCTGAGCGTCAACGCCGCCAAGGTCGCGCCGCTCCCCACGGCGCTGTTTTGAGGCGCTCGCTCCGCTTCGCGCGGCTCGGGGCGGCTTTGAGGCTGTGCCTCCCCTCGTCGCGCTCTGGTCGCTTCGCTCCCGCGCGCTCCTCGGTCCAGACCCGGCCGCGCCCCTCGCGGGGTGGCGTGGCCGTGGGGAGGATCAGATGGTCAAGGCGGATCTGAGGCGGGACTCCTCGACGCGCCAGTAGTCGTGCTGAACGCCGTCGATTAGGACGACGGGGATCATCTCCCCGTACTCGGCCATGTCGTCGGGGGAGGCGGTGATGTCGCGCTCCTCCCACGGCACGCCGAGCTCGCCGGCGACGCGCTCGACGACCGCGCGCGCGTCGTCACACAGGTGGCAGCCGGGCTTGCCCAGCAGGGTGATGCGATGATCATGGGGAGCCATGGCCTCAGCCTATTGCGGAGCGCACGCGGGCGGCGGAGGAGCATGCGGCCGGCGCAGGAGTCCCGGTCCGGCGGGTGAGCACGGGCCCGGTGGAAGAGCACGGGCCGGATTGGCGACCGGGCCGCCCTCCTGGGACAGTGGACATACCTACTTTGTGCACGGCTTCACAAATGCACTAATCTGAAGTTCAACCGTCGCATCCGCTCGTGCGGCCGGGGACGCACCGGCCGTTGTCCCCCCTGGAGCACCGGCACGTGATCCGCCGTATCCCGCAAGCACGTGACCGCGGCATCCCCGACGCCACCGTGGCGAGGCTGCCGCTCTATCTGCGCGCGCTGAACGGCCTCGCCGAGCGGGGAACGCCCACGGTCAGCTCGGAGGATCTCGCGGTGGCCGCCGGGGTCAACTCGGCCAAGCTCCGCAAGGACCTGTCGCACCTCGGGTCGTACGGCACCCGCGGTGTGGGGTACGACGTGCAGTACCTGATCTACCAGATCTCCCGTGAGCTAGGTCTCACCCAGGATTGGGCCGTGGCCATCGTCGGGGTGGGTAACCTCGGTCGGGCCCTGGCCAACTACGGCGGCTTCGTGTCCAGGGGGTTCCGGATCGCGGGCCTGCTCGACGCCGATCCCCGCGTGGTGGGCGACCGCATCGCGGGCCTCGTCGTGGAGCACACCGACGAGCTCGAATCGGTGATCAAGAAGCGTGGGGTGTCGATAGTGGTGCTCGCGACGCCGGCCACGGCCGCTCAGCAGGTGTGCGACCGTGTCATCGCCGCGGGCGTCACCAGTATTTTGAACTTCGCTCCCGCCGTCCTGGCTGTGCCTGACGGCGTGGATGTCCGTAAAGTCGATTTATCCATCGAGCTGCAGATTCTTGCGTTCCACGAACAGCGCAAGGCTAACGGAGGGGCCATCATGGCCGAGGAGTGGCCGGACGGGGTGGTCATGTGAGTGATCCATCGATGGGAGCGCGCGCATGAGTGTCCTCGTCGTCGGTCTCAGCCACCGGACCGCGCCTGTCGCCCTGCTCGAACGGGTGACGGTGAGCGGCGACGCGCTCGTCAAGCTGCTCCACGACGTGGGGCAGGACGAGAGCGTCTCCGAGGCGCTCGTGGTGTCCACGTGCAACAGGGTCGAGGTGTACGCGGACGTCGACCGCTTCCACGGCGGCGTGACCGCCGTCATCGGCCTGCTCAGCGCCCACTCCGGCCTGCCGCAGGACGTGCTCGCACGGCACCTGTACGTCCACTACCAGGAGCGGGCGGTCCAGCACCTGTTCACGGTCGCCTGCGGCCTCGACTCCATGGTGGTCGGCGAGGGGCAGATCCTGGGCCAGATCCGGGCGGCCCTGAAGCTCGCCCAGGACGAGGGCACCGCGGGGACCACGCTCAACGAGCTCACCCAGCAGGCCCTTCGGGCCGGCAAGCGGGCCCACGCCGACACCGAGATCGACCGGGCCGGGGCGTCGCTGGTCGGGGTGGGCCTGACACTCGCCGAGCGGGTGCTCGGCCCGGTGGCGGGCAGGCGCGCACTGGTGGTCGGCGCCGGCTCGATGAGCGCGCTGACCGCCGCGACGCTCTCCCGGGCGGGTGTCACCGACATCGTCATCGCCAACCGCACCTACGAGCGGGCCGTACGGCTGGCCGGCACGGTCGGCGGGCGGGCCGTGAAGCCCGCGGACATCACCGCGGAGCTGGCCGGGGCCGACCTGGTCGTCTCGTGCGTCGGGGCGGGGACCCGCGCCGTCACCGTGGAGATGGTCGAGACGGCCATGCGCGGCAGGCAGACGCCGATCTTCCTGCTCGACCTGGCCCTGCCCCACGACGTGGATCCCGGCGTGCGCACGCTGCCCGGCGTGACGCTGGTCGACCTGGAGTCGATGCAGCAGGCCGGGCTCGGCGCCGAGGTCGCCGACGGAGGCCGCGCCGAGGCGATCGACCAGGTGAGGGACATCGTCGCCGAGGAGGTCGGCGCCTACCTCGACGCCCAGCGTGCCGCGGTGGTGACGCCGACCGTGATAGCCCTGCGGAGCAAGGCCGCCGGCGTCGTCGAGGCGGAGATGGGCCGGCTGGTGTCGCGGCTGCCCGAGCTCGACACCCGGACGCGTGAGGAGATCACCCAGACGGTGCGCAGGGTCGTGGAGAAGCTGCTCCACGAGCCCACCGTCCGGGTCAAGCGGCTTGCCGCCTCTCCCGGGGGCGACCACTACGCCGAGGCGCTGCGCGAGCTGTTCGGGCTCGATCCCAAGGCCCCGGACGCCGTCTCGCAGCTGGACGTCTCCCAGCCCGAGATCTCGCCCGCCCAGCTCCTGCGTACGGAGCTGCCGCCCGGGGAGCTCCCGAGGATGGACGTCTCGCGACTGGAGGCCGACAAGTGAGCGCCCATCTGCGGCTCGGCACCCGTAAGAGCCTGATGGCGACCACCCAGTCGCAACAGGTGGCCGACCGGCTGACCGCCCTGACCGGCCGCGACGTACGGCTGGTGGGCGTCACGACGCTCGGCGACGTCTCCCGGGCCCACCTCACCCAGCTCGGCGGGACCGGCGTGTTCGTCAACGAGCTGCGCGCCAACCTGCTCGCCGGTGAGATCGACTTCGCGGTCCACTCGCTCAAGGACCTCCCCACCAAGCAGGACGAGCGGATCGCCCTCGCGGCGATCCCGCCGCGCGACGACCCGCGCGACGCGCTCGTCAGCGCGGGCAAGCTCTCCGAGCTGCCGCCGGGCGCGCGGATCGGCACCGGGTCGCCCCGCAGGGTCGCCCAGCTCCGGCTCCTTCGGCCGGATCTCGAATACGTCCCCATCAGGGGGAACGCGGACACCCGCATCGGCAAGGTCGGCTCGGGGGAGCTCGACGGGGTGGTCCTGGCCGCCGCCGGGCTGGGCCGGATCCGCAGGGACGGGGACATCTCCCAGGTGTTCGAGGTCGACGAGATGCTCCCGGCCCCGGGGCAGGGGGCCCTCGCCGTCGAGTGCCTGGCCGATCGTGCCGACCTCATCGAGCTTCTCCGCGTCATCGACGACCCGCGCACGCGGGCGGCGGTGTCCGCCGAGCGCTCGGTGCTCTCCGCCCTCGAAGCCGGTTGCGCGGCACCAGTAGGTGCTTTCGCGTCCGGTGACGGGCACATTCTCAGTCTGACCGCAGCCGTCATCGCCGTTGACGGCCTCAGGTCAGTGCGCAAGTCCACCTCCGGACCTCTTCCGGCGGCCATGGACCTGGGCCGCGAACTAGCGGCCGCCATGATCGCCGAAGGGGCCGGCACATTGATGGGGGAGCAGGCCCATTGAGCCCCGCGAATCACAGCACACAGGTACGGTCCGGGTTCGTCGCCTTCGTGGGCGCCGGTCCGGGCGACGAGAACCTGCTCACATTGCGTGGCGCCGACCTGCTCGGCAGGGCCGACGTCGTGGTGCTCGACAGGCAGGCGTACGGCCCGCTGCTGCGCCACTGCCGTGAGGACGCCGAGGTCGTCGACATCTCCGCCGACGCCGCGGAGAACTCGGTGTCCCTCAGGACCCTCCAGGAGGCCAAGGCGGGCCGGACCGTGGTGCGGCTGTGCCCCGGCGACCCGTCGTTCTTCTCCTCGGTCACCGACGAGGTCGCGGCCTGCGTGAAGGCGGACGTCGACTTCGAGATCGTTCCCGGTGTCCCGCCCGCCACGGCCGTGCTCACCTACGCGGGCATCCCGCCGGCGGTGTCGGTGCCGGAGTTCCGCATCGTCGACGCCGCCCAGGTGGACGACTGGTCGGTGCACGCCTCGTGCGAGGGCACGCTGGTCATCTACAACGGCGTGGCGGACGCCGTGCCGATCAGCAAGGCGCTGATCGGCGGCGGCAAGCCGGACACCACGCCGGTGGCGGTCACCAGCGACGGTACGACCACCGAGCAGTACACCGTGGTGTCCACGCTCGGCCGTCTCGGCCCCGACCTGAAGCACGCGGGCATGACCGAGCCCGCCGTGATCGTCGTCGGCGAGGCCGTCGGCATGCGCGACCGGCTGTCGTGGTTCGAGACGAAGTCGCTGTTCGGCTGGCGGGTCCTCGTGCCGCGGACCAAGGAGCAGTCCAAGGGCCTGTCGGAGCAGCTGCGGTCGTACGGCGCCGTGCCCGAGGAGGTGCCGACGATCTCGGTCGAGCCGCCGCGCACTCCTCAGCAGATGGACCGCGCCATCAAGGGCCTGGTCACCGGACGCTACGAGTGGGTGGCGTTCACCAGCGCCAACGCCGTCAAGGCGGTGCGTGAGAAGTTCGAGGAGTACGGCCTGGACGCGCGGGCGTTCGCCGGCCTCAAGGTCGCGGCCGTGGGTGACGCCACATCGCGCGCGCTCGTGGAGTTCGGCGTGAAGCCCGACCTCATGCCGACCGGCGAGCAGTCCTCGGAGGGCCTGCTGGCCGAGTGGCCTCCGTACGACTCGATGCTCGACCCGATCAACCGGGTCCTGCTGCCGCGGGCCGACATCGCGACCGAGACGCTGGTCGCGGGGCTGACCCAGCTCGGGTGGGAGTGCGACGACGTGACGGCGTACCGGACCGTGCGGGCGGCGCCGCCGCCCGCCCCCATCCGGGAGGCCATCAAGGGCGGCGGGTTCGACGCGGTGCTGTTCACCTCGTCGTCCACCGTGCGGAACCTCGTCGGCATCGCCGGCAAGCCGCACAACGTCACGGTGATCGCGGTCATCGGCCCGCAGACGGCGAAGACGGCCGAGGAGTTCGGCCTGCGGGTCGACGTCATGGCCGACAGGCCGTCGGCGTCGGCGCTCGCGGCCGCCCTGGCCGACTACGGCGCCAAGCTGCGGCACGCCGCCATCTCGGCGGGGGAGGTGCCCCGCAGGCCGTCCCAGACCCGCAGGGGGGCCCGCCGCAGGGTGAAATGAGCTCGTGAGGGGCGGCGGCCGTGCCGCGATGCGGTGATTCCGCCGCGCGACGGCCGCCCGCCCGCCACGATGTGAACAGGCACACCGGGAAATGACCTGATGAGCCCGGGGTGTTGTACACCTTTGCCAAAACATTTCCAGGTCACCGTGAGCGGAGATCATAGTGAACGCCCAATTCCCGGCGGCGCGCCCCCGGCGGCTGCGCCGCACCGCCTCAATGCGCCGGATGGTCGCCGGGACGCGGCTGCACCCGGCCGAGCTCATCCTGCCGATGTTCGTGAAGGAGGGCATCGCCGAGCCGCAGCCGGTGGCGTCGATGCCCGGCGTCGTCCAGCACACGCGGGAGTCCCTGCGCAAGGCCGCCCGTGAGGCCGCCGAGGCGGGCGTCGGCGGCGTCATCCTCTTCGGCGTGCCGGAGCACAAGGACGCGCGCGGCTCGGCCGCCGACGACCCGGAGGGGATCGTCCAGCTCGCCCTGCGGGATCTCGCGGCCGAGGTCGGCGACGGGCTCGTCCTGATCACCGACACCTGCCTCGACGAGTACACCGACCACGGTCACTGCGGCCTGCTCACCGACGACGGCGAGGTGGACAACGACGCGACGCTGGAGCGGTACGCGTCGGCCGCGGTCGCCCAGGCCGCCGCCGGCTCCCAGATGATCGCCCCGAGCGGCATGATGGACGGCCAGGTGGCGGCCATCAGGCAGGCCCTCGACGCAGGCGGCTTCGACCAGATCCCGATCCTGGCCTACTCCGCCAAGTACGCCTCCGGGTTCTACGGGCCGTTCCGTGAGGCCGCCGAGTGCGCGCCGCAGTTCGGCGACCGCAACGCCTACCAGCAGGACCCCGCGGGCCCGCTCGGCGAGGCGCTGCGCGAGGTGCGGCTCGACCTGGCCGAGGGCGCGGACGCGGTGATGGTCAAGCCGGCCCTCGCCTACCTCGACATCGTGCGCCAGGTGCGCGACCTGGTCGAGGTGCCGGTCGCGGCCTACCAGGTCAGCGGCGAGTACGCGATGGTCGAGGCGGCCGCGGCGAACGGCTGGATCGACCGCGAGCGGGTCATCATGGAGTCGCTCATCGCGATCCGCCGCGCCGGCGCGGATATGATCTTGACCTACTGGGCCACGGAGGTCGCCCGCAGGCTATCCTGACGGGTCATCCGGGGGGTCGCGCGGCGAGGGCGCGAGCCGGGGGGCATTATCGGATGCACATCCCGGCGATCCCGGGACGGCGTGCGTGGGTGCGGCTTTCGTGATCCCCGGCCGGCCTCCTGGGCCGCGGGGGAGCACACAGCCGCCTGTGGGGAGGAGCGCCATGGTGGGGGTGCCGCTGGCCCGCCGTTCGAAACGGCGGGCGCACCGAGTGCCGCGGAAGGTCACTTCCGTGCTGGAATACGCCCAGCTGGGCTGGCCGAGTTGCCCGGGTGCGCATCCGCTGGAGGAAGGCGGCAGGGCGTGCTCCTGCGACCGGGTCGGCTGTCCCGACCCGGGCAGGCACCCGCTGTCGCCCGCGTGGCAGATGCAGTCGACGACCGACTCCGCCCAGTTGACGCGGTGGTGGGAGCAGGAGCCGGACGCGAACGTCATCCTGCCCACGGGCCGGGTGTTCGACGTGTTCGACGTGCCCGCCGCGGCGGGGATGCCCGCCTTGGCGGCGATGGACGCCGCGGGCTTCGAGACCGGCCCGGTCGCCGAGAACGGCGACCGGGTGCTTTTTTTCGTGGCCACCCGAGGAGCTCCGGAGGACGAGGACGAGTGGTGGTCCTGTCAGCTCGACGCGGGCCCTGAGACCATCGAGATGACACCCGGCCTGCGATGGCACTGCCGGGAGAGCTATGTGCTGGCGCCGCCGTCCACGCTGCCTACAGGCGAGGCGGTGAGCTGGATCAGGCCGCCTGACGGCCGCCCGCTGCCCGACCCGCTGCGCGTCCTCGACCTGATCGCGGATTACTGCGAATGACATCCTCCTCGCCCTGAAGGACGGATGACCGCCGCCGATGCGACTGGGCGTCGTGCCGGGCCTGTCAGAGGGCGCTCGCCGCGCGGTGCGCCCGCAGGCGGGAGGCGACCGTCTCGGCGGGTCTGCCGAGCACTCGCTCCAGGTCGGGCGTCTGCTTCTCAAGAGCGCCGGCCCGCACTCGCGCATTGATCCAGCTCATCGGTCCTGGGCCGTCGTCCGGCACTTCGCGATAAGTGACACCCAGCGCCTCGGCCACCTCGGGGTACGTCCAGAGGGGGCCGGTGAAATCGTAGGCGTGGCCCAGATGCCCCTGGCCGGTCAACACGTTGGCCGCCGCCTCGGCCAGGTCGGACCGGAAGGCGGTGTTCAACCCTCGGCCCCCGGTGCCGCTGGTCAGCTCTCCGCCGGACACCCGCGGGATGAACGCCTCGCTGTAGAAGGGATGACGCAACAGGATGTACGGCAGGCCGCTGCGGAGTATGGCCTGCTCTGTAGCGTGATGCGCCTCGGTCATGCCGGTGGCTGCGGTGTCGGCCTCGAGGAAACTGGTGTAGGCGATGGCGCCCACACCAACCTCTACGGCCGCTTCGACCGCGGCCAGGTGCTGACTGATCCTGCGGGCGGGGTCGAGCTCTGGAGAGGAGATCAGCAGCAGAAGGGCGGCGCCGTCGAACGCCTCACGCATGCTCGCCGGGTCGTCGTAGTCGCCCCGCCTGACCGGGACGCCTTCAGGGGCCCGCCCGGGATCGCGCACCGCCGCCACCACCTCCGCCCGGGGCCGCAGACGCTCGATGACGAGGCGGCCGAACGCACCCGACGCGGCCGAGATCACAATCATGAAACTCCCTCTGGGACATGGACTGGTCACAGTGAAGTCGGGTGGGTGAAGCGACGCCACTCGTTTTCGAGCTGATCGGCCACTGGGTACGCGGGCGCGGCCGAGACCGTCGCCCCGAGGAGGTTGACTGCTCGGCTCCTGTCGTCGTCGCGCCGGCCGGGAGATCCGGTAGGGCCGGGTGACGTCCCCGGCCCGTAATCTGGGGGCGTGACGAGAACCCAGACCTCCGAGGACCTGTTCGCCCGAGCCCGCCGGATCGTCCCGGGCGGCGTGAACTCGCCGGTGCGCGCTTTCGGCGCCGTGGGGGGCACTCCCCGGTTCATGGCCTCCGCCGAGGGGCCGTACCTCACCGACGTGGACGGCAACCGCTACGTCGACCTGGTGTGCTCGTGGGGCCCGATGATCCTCGGTCACCGGCACCCGGCGGTCGTCGCCGCCGTGGAGGCCGCGGCCGGCCGCGGGTTCTCGTTCGGCACCGCCACCGAGGGCGAGGTCCTGCTCGCCGAGGAGATCGTCTCCCGGGTCGCCCCGGTCGAGAAGGTCCGGCTGGTCAGCTCGGGCACCGAGGCCACCATGTCGGCCGTACGGCTGGCCCGCGGCTTCACCGGCCGCTCGAAGATCGTCAAGTTCGCCGGCTGCTACCACGGGCACGTGGACGCGCTGCTCGCCTCGGCCGGCTCCGGAGTCGTCACGTTCGGGCTGCCCGACACCCCGGGGGTCACCGGGGCCTCCGCCGCCGACACGATCGTCCTGCCGTACAACTCGCCCGAGTCGGTCGAGGAGGCCTTCCGCACGTTCGACATCGCGGCGGTGATCACCGAGGCGTGCCCGGCGAACATGGGTGTCGTGCCGCCCGCCGAGGGCTTCAACCGGCGTCTGCGCGAGCTGTGCACCGAGCACGGCGCCCTGCTGATCATGGACGAGGTGCTGACCGGCTTCCGGGTCTCCGCCTCCGGCTGGTACGGCCTTGAGGGAGTCGAGGGCGACCTCGTGACATTCGGCAAGGTCATGGGCGGCGGGCTGCCGGCCGCCGCGTTCGGCGGGCGGGCCGATGTGATGGCCGCCCTCGCACCGGAGGGCCCCGTCTACCAGGCGGGGACGCTGTCGGGCAACCCGCTCGCCTGCGCGGCCGGGCTGGCCACGCTCCGCGCGTGCGACGAGGACGTGTACGACCGGGTGGACGCCGCCGCCCTGGTCATCGGACGGGCGGCCTCCGACGCGCTGGCCGCCGCCGGCGTCCCGCACCGACTCCAGCGGGCGGGCAGCCTCTTCTCGATCTTCTTCACCGATGTGCCGGTGGCCGACTTCGCGGACGCGCAGAGCCAGGACACCGGGGCGTACCGGGCGTTCTTCCACAGCATGCTCGACCAGGGGGTCTACCTGCCGCCGTCGGCCTACGAGGCGTGGTTCCTGTCGGCCGCCCACGACGACGAGGCGCTCACCCGCGTCGCGGAGGCCCTTCCCGTCGCCGCCAAGGCCGCCGCGCAGGCAGCCGGCGCCTGAGGCGTCACTTCACCAGCAGATCGAGGTCCAGCTCGATCCGGAAGGGCACCTCCACCGTGAGGCGCCCGTGGTGGATTCCCGTCACCGCGTAGGCGCCGGTGGCGGGGTCCCGTTCGTACACGTAGACGACGGGCCTGCCCTCGGTCTCCTCGACCCGCCAGAAATGCGGGATGGCCGCCTCCGCGTACCGCAGCGGCTTGGTCTTGCGGTCGCGGTCCACCGACTCGGGGGAGACGATCTCCACCACGAGGCGGACCTCGTCCGGGGTGTAGAAGGTGCGAGCGTGGTCCGCCGCGGCCTCGGCGTCGATCACCATCACGTCCGGGCACGGGCGCGTACGGTGCCCGAGCTTGACATCCATCCGGTGCACGGCCGCCAGGTGGCCGGGAGCCTGGGAGTCGAGCCGCTCCGTCAAACCGCGGGTGACACGTTGATGGAACCGTCGCTGGGGAGCCATGAAGACGAGTGCGCCATCGATCAGCTCGACGTGTTCGAAGAAGCCGGGCTCGCCGTTCGGGCCCTCCGAAGGCAGATGATCGAGGTCCTCCGAGGTCCACCCCCACGGGGGCGGAGCCGGCCAGTACTCGAGTGCGCTGCTCACGTCCCGCACGTTGGTGTCATCTCGGTCGCTCACAGTAGCCAATTGTCTACCGATGCGCCGGGAGAGGGAACGGTCAGCGGGCGGGGTTGTCGGTGTGCTCGCGCAGGGGTGGGACCAGCACCGCGTCCGGGCAGCGGGCCGTGCGGCGGGCCCGTGCCTGTACGGCGAGAGTCCGCAGGTAATCGCTCTCGGGGGCGGCGGGAGCCGTACGCGGCCGGGAGTTGGCGTGGAGCAGCCCGGCGAGGATGAGGCCGCCCGCGGCGAGGGTGGACGGCGAGATCGGCTCGCCGGTGACGAGGGCGGCGGAGGCGAGCCCGGTGACCGGCACGAGAAGCGCGTACGGCGCGACGATGGACGCGTTGTACCGGGCGAGGAGCCGTCCCCACACGGCGAAGCCGGCGAGTGTGGACAGCAGCCCCGTGTACAGCACCGCCCCGACACCCTCGGAAGTGAACGCGGTCAGCGAGGACGTGCCCTCGACGGCCAGCGCCAGGCCGAGCAGGGGAACGGCCGACACGGCGCTCACCCAGACCATGAAGCGCAGCGAGTCGGGCGGCGCGGCCTTGCGGGTGGCGACGTTGCCGAGCCCCCACGCCGCGGCGGCGCCGACGCACAACAGGAACGCGCCGATCGGGATCGCCCCCGACTTCGCGACCACTCCGACGGCGATGACGGCCAGGCCGCCGAACGCGACGGTCATGCCGGTCACCCGGCGGACGCCGAGCCGCTCGCCCAGCAGTGCGGTCGCGAACAGAGCCGTGAAAACGGCCTGGACCTGGATGACCAGCGAGGTCAGCCCGGCCGGCATGCCGGCGCGCATGCCCAGCAGGAGCAGGCCGTACTGGGCGACGCCGAGTGACGCGCCCGTGGCGAGCACCCACCGCCAGGGGACCCGCGGCCCGCCGATGAGCAGCACCGCCGGGAAGGCGGCCACGGCGAACCGGAGCCCCGCGTAGGTCAGCGGCGGATAGTGCCGCAGGCCCGCCTGCATGACGACGAAGTTGAAGCCCCAGACGGCGGCGAGGCCGAGCGCCAGGGCGAGGTCCCGGGGACGCACGGTCAGCGGGAGGTGGAGGGCCGCCGGGTCCTGCTCTGGCGGGCGTGGACGGCGAGAGTCTCCAGGTAGGAGACCTCGTCACGACGGGACGGCTTTGTGAAGAACTTGTTTAAGATTCGCATGAAGATATCGTCGCATCGCTTAACTGTTGAGGACAAGCGAGATTTTCTAAGGGGTACGGTTTAGACTGGCTTACATGTTGGATCTGCACCGGCTGAAGGCCCTGCACGCCGTGTCCGTCTACGGATCGGTCGGCGCCGCCGCCGACGCGCTGATGGTGACCCCGTCCGCGATCTCCCAGCAGCTCGCCAAGCTCGAACGCGAGACGGGCACGGTCCTCGTCGAGCGCAACGGGCGGGGCGTGCGGCTCACCGACGCCGCCGGCCTGCTCGCCGACCACGCCGAGCGCATCCTCGCCCTGGTCGAGACGGCCGAGGCCGACTTCGAGGCGCTTCGCGGGGAGGTGGTCGGCAAGCTCAGCATGGCGGCCTTCCCCACCGCGGCCCGGGGCATCCTGCCGCAGGCGCTCTCCCTGCTGAAGAGGGAGCATCCCGGTCTCGCCCTGCTGGTCTACGAGCGGGAGCCCGACCGCCAGATCCGCGAGGTCTCCCGGGGAGAGCTCGACCTGGCCATCCTGCAGGACTGGCTGAACCGGCCGATGGCGCTGCCCGAGGGCCTGTCGCGCACGGCGCTGCTCGACGACGTGGCGGACGTCGTCGTCCCCTCCGGCCACCCGCTCGCGGGCAAGCCCGGAGTCCGGCTCGCCGACCTGGCCGGCGACTGCTGGATCAGCTCGACGCCGGGAACGGTCTGCCACGACTTCCTGGTCTTCCTGCTCCGCTCGGAGGAGCGTGAGCCGACGATCGTCTGCATGGCGGACGAGTACCCGACCCAGCTCGCCCTGGTGGCGGCCGGTCACGGCTGCGCGCTGGTTCCCCGGCTGGGGCGGGGCCCGCTTCCCGACGGGGTCGAGGTGCTGTCGGTGGATCCGCCGCCCGTACGGAGGCTCTACGCGGTCTGGCGGACCGACGCCGCCCGCCGGCCCGCGATCCGGGCCGCGGTCGACGCGCTGCGCTCCGCGTCTTCCGACCTCACCGCCGGGTAGGCTGTCGAGGTCATGAGTGAGATGACCATCGTCCACCTGCTCCGTCACGGAGAGGTCCACAATCCCCACGGCGTCCTGTACGGCAGGCTGCCGGGCTACCACCTGTCCGACACCGGACGCCGGATGGCCGAGACCGTCGCCAAGGCGGTCGGGAGCCGGGACATCGTCGGCGTGTGGAGCTCGCCGATGGAGCGGGCCCAGGAGACCGCCGCGCCGTCGGCCGGGGCCCTCGGGCTGGACGTGGTCCTCGACGAGCGGCTGACCGAGGCCGGCAACGTGTTCGAGGGCCTGCGGGTGACCGGCG
Organism: Microbispora sp. NPDC049125; assembly: GCF_040802045.1. NCBI lineage: Bacteria > Bacillati > Actinomycetota > Actinomycetes > Streptosporangiales > Streptosporangiaceae > Microbispora > Microbispora sp. NPDC049125. The sequence goes on from NZ_JBEZDW010000002.1 coordinate 354,184, forward strand.
GCCGGGGCGTGTTCCGCGACCCCCGCTCCTACCGCCACTTCAGGAACCCCTTCCGCCCTTCGTGGGGCGAGCCGTACATCGACGTGGTGGCCAGGGTGAAGTCGGTCGTCGACGAGGTGCGCGGTCAGGTGCGCGGCCATGAGGCGCTGCTCGTCAGCCATCAGCTCCCCATCTGGATCACCCGCCTGGCCGCCGAGGGGAGGCGGCTGTGGCACGACCCGCGCCGCCGCCAGTGCGCGCTGGCCAGCCTCACCAGCTTCACGTTCGAGGGCGACCGGCTGATCAGCGTCGGCTATAGCGAGCCTGCCGGAGCGCTGCTGCGCACCGTTACCCAGCCGCAGGGCGAGGCGCCGCTGTTCGACCAGGCCAGGCACGCGCTCCCCGGCGCGATCGACCCCACCGGGGCGCCCGGCGAGCCGGCGGAAGACGAGGACAGGCGCGGCCCGAGCTCGGTCCCCGGCGCGTGACCCGCTGGATGGGGCACGCCGGGGGGTCGGTAGGCTTACAGCTCTACCGGTTGTAGTACAAGGAGATCCTCCTCCCGTGTCCGCCAAGAGCCTGACCGCGATCGCCGTAGCGGCCGTGACCGTCCTCGCCGGCTGCGCGGGCGGCCAGACTGCCCAGCCGCGTTCCGGTGACACGCGCTTCGTCGCGGGCGACGGCCGCGTCGAGGTGTTCCCGGCCGCCGGTCGCCAGAAGGCCCCCGAGGTGCAGGGCTCCACCGTCGACGGAGGCACCGCCCGCCTGGGCACAGGGAAGATCTACGTGCTGAACTTCTGGGCCTCCTGGTGCGCCCCCTGCCGGGCCGAGGCGCCGGTGCTCAAGGACGTCGCGGCGACCATGAAGCCGAAGGGCGTTGAGTTCCTCGGGGTCAACTTCAAGGACCTGCAGGCGTCCGCCCAGGCGTACGACCGCACCACCGAGCCCGGCTATCCGAGCATCTTCGACAAGAGTGGCTCGGTCCTGCTGGCGTTCCAGGGCACCGTGCCCCCGGCCGCCATCCCCTCGACGCTGATCATCGATAGGCAGGGGCGCATCGCCGCCCGTGCCCTCGGCGCGGTCAAGTACGACGACCTGCTCGGCGCCGTCACCAAGGTGACCGATGAATGATCTCGGCGCCACCGTCGCGGGCGGCTCGCTGCTCCTGGCCCTCCCGATCGCCCTGCTGGCCGGGCTGGTGTCGTTCGTCTCGCCCTGCGTCCTGCCCCTGGTCCCCGGCTACCTGTCGTACGTGACCGGCATGAGCGGGGACCCGCGGCGCGGCCGGATGGTGCTGGGCAGCGCCCTGTTCGTGCTCGGCTTCGCGGTCGTGTTCGTACTGGGCGGCGCGCTGTTCGGGAGCATGGGAAGCGCGCTGCGGGGCAACGCCGACGTCATCACGCGGGTGCTGGGCGCCGTGACCGTCGTGCTCGGCCTGGGCTTCCTCGGGCTGATCCCCGGTCTCCAGCGCGACTTCCGCATCCACCGGCTCCCCGCGGCCGGCCTGGCCGGGGCCCCGCTGCTTGGCATCGTCTTCGGGCTCGGCTGGACGCCCTGCATCGGGCCGACGCTGGCGGTGGTCCTCACGCTGTCGGTCGACCAGGGCAGCGCCGCACGCGGCGCCGTCCTCGCCTTCGCGTACGCGCTGGGCCTGGGCCTGCCGTTCGTGCTGGCCGGGCTCGCCTACCGCAAGGCGCTGCACACGTTCAAGGCCGTACGGCGGCGCACTGTGCTGATCACCCGCGTCGGCGGCGTCATGCTCGTCGCCGTGGGCCTTCTGCTGGTGACCGGCCTGTGGGGCGACATGATCGCCGGCCTGCAGGGCTGGGTGGGCGGATTCGAGCCGGTGATCTGATGAGTGCGCCCCACGAGACCGGCACGTCCGACAAGACCGGCACGTTCGACGAGACCGGCACGTTCGACGAGACCGGCACGTTCGACGAGACCGGCACGTCCCGAAGCGCCGAGGACGCCACGCCGACGATCGAGTCGGCGCCCCGGGAGCCGGAGCGGCCGGTCGGGCTTGGCCTCGGCGGCTGGCTCCGCTGGGCCTGGCGCACGCTCACCTCGATGCGCACCGCGCTGATCCTGCTGTTCCTTTTCGCGCTCGGCTCGGTGCCGGGCTCCCTCTACCCGCAGCGGGCCGTCGACCCCGCGAGGGTCGCGCAGTACTTCCAGAACAGCCCTGCCGAGGCGAAGTGGCTGGACCGGTTCTGGCTGTTCGACGTCTTCACCTCTCCTTGGTTCGCGGCCGTCTATCTGCTGCTGTTCATCTCGCTCGCCGGATGCGTCCTGCCCCGCGCGCTGCTCCACGTCAAGGAGATCCGCCGCAGGCCGCCCGCCGCGCCCCGCAACCTGCTGCGCCTGCCGTACGGCGAGGCGTTCGAGGGCGACCTGACCGTGGAGGCCGCGGCCGCGACGCTGAGGCGCAAGCGGTTCCGCGTCGTCACCGGCCCCGGCTGGGTGGCCGGGGAGAAGGGCTACCTGCGCGAGACCGGCAACCTGCTCTTCCACGTCGCGCTGCTCGCGTTGCTGCTCGCGGTCGGCGCCGGCGGCCTGTACGGCTACCGGGGCAACGTGCTCGTCGTCGAGGGGGACGGCTTCGCCAACGCCGTCGCCGCCTACGACCGCTTCATGCCCGGCCAGCGGGTGACGGCGGAGTCGCTTGAGCCGTTCTCGTTCACGCTGAAGGACTTCTCCGCCAGCTACGTGGCGGCCGGCCCCAAGCAGGGCCAGCCGCTCGACTACCTCGCCAGGCTGTCGGTGCGGGACTCGCCCGCCTCCGCGCCCCACGACGTGGACCTCAAGGTCAACGACCCCCTCGACGTGAACGGCACGCTGACCTACCTGATCGGCCACGGGTACGCCCCCACGTTCAAGGTGACCGACGGCAAGGGCCAGGTGGCCTTCGACGGGCCGGTGCCGTGCCTCGCCGACGACCAGGCCACCTACACGTCCGAGTGCGTCATCAAGGTGCCCGACGCACAGCCGACCCAGCTCGGCTTCCTCGCCCGCTTCCTGCCCACGACCGTGCCGAACGGCGACGCCTGGGTCTCGATCTTCCCCGGCGCGGTCAACCCGACCGTGCAGGTCTTCCCGTTCGGCGGCGATCTCGGCTTCAAGTCGGGCCGGCCGCAGTCGGTCTACCAGCTCGACACCACCAAGCTGAAGCCGCTCGGCACGATGTCGGCCCAGCCGAAGCCGCTCAAAGTGGGGGAGACCCGCGAGCTGGCCGGCGGCGCCGGGAAGATCCAGTTCACCGGCGTACGGGAGTGGATCAGCCTGCAGGTGACCCGCGACCCCGGTCGCCTGCCCGCCCTGCTGGCCGCGGCCGCCGCGGTCATCGGGCTCGTCCTGTCCCTCACCATCCGGCGTCGCCGCGTCTGGGTCCGCGTGAAGGACCGGCAGATCACGGTGGGAGGATTGACCCGCACCGAAGGCGGCGGCGCGGCCTTCTCCGAGGAGTTCGCCGAGATCGCCGCCGCGCTCCGCGGCGGACCGCCCGCCCCCTCCGAGGACCGGCCCGCCGGTGACGAACACGCTGCGCCGGGCGCCCGCCCGGACGAGGAGTAGAGATGCCCGTCCAGGTCAACGAGGGACTCGCCACGCTGAGCGACCAGCTCATCCTGGCAACGGTCCTGGTCTATCTCGCCGCCATGATCTGCTACGCCCTGGAGCTCGCCTTCGGCCGTCCCCGTATGGCTGTCGCGGCCGGGCGGCAGCGGCAGCTCGCCACTGTGGGAGCGACTGGGGGAGCGACTGGGGGAGCTACCGGGGGAGCTACTGCGGGGGTGGCCGAAGGCGGCGACGGCCTGCCGGGAGCCGCGCGGGACGAGGGCGCCCCTGCTGAGCCCGCCGCGTGGACCGTCAAAGCCGCGGCGGCGGCGGTCGTGCTCACCTGGCTCGGATGGGCGGGAAACCTCGCCGGCATCCTCACCCGTGGCCTGTCCGCGGACCGGTGGCCGTGGGGCAACATGTACGAGTTCGTGGTGGCCATCTGCTTCGCGGCCGTCACGGCGTTCCTGGTGCTGCTTGTCCGCCAGCCGATCCGGTTCCTGGGCGCGTTCGTCACCCTCACCGCGGCTCTCGGGCTCGGCTTCGCCGTGCTGTTCCTCCACGTCCAGGCCGGGCCGGTCATGCCCGCGCTGCACTCGTACTGGATCGCCATCCACGTCACGGCGGCCATCATCGCGAGCGGCCTGTTCATCCTCGCGGGCGTGTGCGCGATCCTCTACCTCGTCCGCAAGGACGGGCGGCCCTCCGTGCTGCCCACCCGGGTCGCCCTTGAGCGCGTCGCCGACCGGGCCATCGTGATCTCCTTCCCGATCTGGACGTTCGCCGTCATCGCCGGGGCGATGTGGGCCGACCGGGCCTGGGGCCGCTACTGGGGCTGGGACCCCAAGGAGGTCTGGGCCTTCGTCACGTGGGTGGTGTACGCCGCGTACCTGCACGCCCGTGCGACGGCCGGATGGCGTGGCAAGGCCGCGATGATCGTGTCGCTGATCGCCTTCGCCTGCCTGCTGTTCAACCTCATCGGGGTCAACATCTTCATCTCCGGGCTGCACTCCTACGCGGACGTCCCGAAGTAGCGCTCAGTCCTCGTCGCGCAGCCGGCGGTCGAGGCTGCGGAGGAAGTCGGGGTCGTCGTCGGGCCCACGGGGATGGTCGATGTCCCGGGGCCTGCGGTGGGCGTCGGGCGGTGAGCCCCGGCTGCCCGCCTGATGGTGCACGACCTCGCGTGGGCGGCCGAAGAGCAGCCATAACAGGCCGCCGAGGGCGGCCAGGAACAGCACAATGACGACCCACAGCAATTTCGGCAGGGAACGCATCTCCTGCTCGGATGTCGTGATCACGTCGAACAGGCAGTAAAGCCAGAAGGCAAGCAGCGCCAGGCCGATAATCACGCTAGGCATGCTGACACGGTAAGCCATGTAGGGATGTGGTTGTGTTCGTCCCACCGTTGCGAAACCGACACTGTTCAGGGTGACGGGCGCGATCCCGCATCGTACGGTGGACCGGTACAGAGCGTGCCGACACCCGTCAGCGAATCGGGACAAGAGGGGTGCGATGACGGAGCCGGGCGACAGGGGCCGCCACCGGCGTGGGGCGCGGTGGTGGCAGCGCGGGCCGTATGTGTCGTCCCACCGCAAGGCCGCCGACCTGCCGGAACGGTCGTCCGAGCGGTTGACGGAGCGATCTCCCGAGCTGTCGGTGGAGCGGATGCACGCGGTGACGGCGCCCGTCGTGGACGACCGGCCGCAGTACACGTGGCGCGACTTCGAGCTCGACGACCAGCCGATGCGCGCCCACCCCCACTCGCCGGACGCCCCCGACCTGAGGGACGGCAGGCGGCACTGCGGGCCGCTGGAGCGCGTCCTGTACCGCCAGTGGGACGCCATGGAGGGCCCGCCCTCGGCCGACTCCGTACGGGCCGTGGACAGCCTGGCACGGCTGCCCGAGCAGCTGAAGACGAAGCTCGCCATCGGGCTCGACGGCATCTACGTCGGCCGCGGCGGCGTGCCCGACCTGGACGACATGGGCTACCTGCGGGGGGCGCCGCTGCCGTCGGGACGGGCCACGTGGGACATCTGCGCCGGCGCGTACGGCGACCGCAAGATCGTGGTGGGGGACCGGCCGTCGCCGACGCCGGACGTGATGATGCACGAAGTCGGGCATGCGCTGGACGACGTGGACGCCGATCCAGGAGAGTGGGTTTCGGACGGTCCGGAGTTCGCCGCGCTCTACGAGGAGTGCCTCCCCCTGTTCGCCTCGTCGTTCCACCGGCAGCCGGGCGGCCTCGGGCGCAAGGAGTTCTTCGCCGACGCGTTCGCGGCGATCGCCTCCCGGCAGCGCCCGGCGCTGGTCGACATGCTGGGCGGGGACACCCGGGTGGCGCTCAACGTCATGCTGTTCTTCAACAGGCGCTACGGAATCTAGGTGGTTCGGATGTACGTGATCCGGCTGGGTGACGGGACGCTGCGCGTGCCTCAATCGCTGACGAGCGATGACGGGCGCCTGATCGGCAACGCGTACCTGGAGGTCGCACCTGGAGAGCCCGGCTACGACCGCTGGCTGGCGGAGTCGATCACCGAGGAGGAGGACGCCGAGCGCCGGCGCCGGTGGCGGGAGGGCGACGAGGACCTGGAGCGGGCGTTCCTGGCCTTCAAGGCGGAGCAGGACTGACGGTCTTCAACATCTTTACCGTCTTCGAAGTCCAAAGGGAGCAGCGCCGAGCGTGGGGTGGGACTGAGCGGGACAGGCCCCTGTGCGGCGCGGAGCGGCACGGTGAGAGGCCCCGGGGGGCGAGGTGGACAACCCCATCAGGCGGGCGGGCTCCACGGCGCGGAGCGGCTCTGACGGCGACCGGGCAGGAGCCGGGCAGAGACCGGGCGGGAAGGCTGACCGGCAGGGGTGCAGGACGGGCCGGTGAGCCATGGCGGTCGCTGAACTGACTCCGGTGACCCTGCGCCGTCCGGGTAGTGCGCAGGATCACCCGGTGCTGGTACTGCGTCAGACTCGCGGGGAGTCGCCGTTCGGCCGATCGGCCGTGAGGACGTCCTCTCCGCGAAGAAGGGCGTGCACTTCCGACTCGCGGAACCGCCTGTGCCCCCCGGGGGTACGGATGCTGCTGATTCGCCCCGCCGCGGCCCATCGGGTCACGGTCTTCGGGTCGACCCTGAAGAGGGCGGCAACCTCTCCAGGGGTCAGCAGTCGCTCGCTGCTACTCTCCACAATCTCTCCCCCTCGCGTCCCGCGTCCTGCAGCGGGCGGACAGGTAACCAGTGTGCCGAGCGAAGCCTGATTTATCCGTGGTTTTCGGAGAAGATCACGGGTTGTTACCGGCTCAGTGCCCGATTGTTATATGATAGAGCCTCTTTGGGGCGCTCATGGGTGTTTCTTTACAAAAGCGCCTTGTTGTGAACACTAGCAGTGCTCACCGCAGATGCGAAGAGAGACGACGTCTCAGGAGAGTGACGTAACCTCGACGCTGTGCATCCGGTAGTCGTTTACACGCTTTCGCGCCTCGGCCTGTTCGCCGTCGCCCTCGGTGTCCTGTACCTCGTCGGCCTGCGTACCTTCCCGCTCCTGGTGGCCGCCTTCCTGGTCAGCGGACTGGCCAGCTACGTGCTGCTGTCGAAACAGCGGGACGCGGTCAGCCGGCGTGTCGCCGGGAATCGTCCAGGAGGCGAGAAGAGCTAGGTCGACGGGAACATGCCGACGCGGGCATGGTACTCATGCCCGAGCCTCGTCGTGTCGCTTCCCACCAAAAGCCCCTTCTTTACTGTCAGGAACGCCTTTACCCCGATTCCCCTTTCTCTCGTCGGGTCCCACGGCTGGGCCCTGCCGGTCACCGGGTTGATCGCTCCGATGCCGAGCCGGCTGACCGCGCCTCGCCCGGCCGAGTCGGAGCCCAGCGGGTTGTCCAGCCAGCGCTGGTGACCGCCGACGTAGACGGCCGCCCCGGTGACCGCCACCGCGTACAGCGAGTCGCCGCCGGTGAGGTTCACCCACGTGGGCCGGACCCGGTCGCCTGAGGCGTACGTCTCGAAACGGGCGGCGGAGTCGCAGAGCTTCGAGGTCCGCGGCGCCGGACCGCCCGTCGTGACGACCACGAAGTAGCGCCCGTCGGGAGAGAAGTCGAGCCCCCGGACGTAGGAGGGGAAACTCGGCTTGCACTTCGCGGCGTACGCCTCGGTGTGCCAGCGGGCCACCCGTCCCGTCTTGAGGTCGACCAGGCCTAACTGCGGCCGGCGCAGGCCGTCCAGCGTCGTGAACGAGCCGTCCACCGCGAGCCGGTCGCGGCTCACCGCCATGGCGTTGATCCGCGGGCCGTCGCCGCGGCCGCCGCCCGGCGTGACGGTGAAGCCCGGGTCGACCGCGCCGGTCTCCGCGTCCACCCGGGCCAGGGCCGTACGCGCCGAGCCGCCGATCCTGCTGAAGTCGCCGCCGACGTAGAGGTGGCGGCCTTGCCGTACCAGGCTGGACACGTCGCCGCCGTAGGCGGGAGCGGAGAACGACGGCACGGCGGAGCCGTCCGCGACGCGGAGCCGCACGAGCGCCCGTACGGGCGTGTCGAACGAACCGCCCGCGTAGACGGTGCCGTCCGGCCCGGGGGCGAGGGCGGCCACCGGCCCGTTCAGGTCGGGCGCGAAATCGCGTAGGACCTCGCCGGTGCCGAGGTCGAAGGCGAAGATGCCGGCCCGTCGCAGCTCCTCGCCGCCGCGGGCGTCGCGGACGGCGCTGAAGTCCCCTCCGACGACGACCGTGTGGCCGACGAGGGCGAACGCGTTGACGATGCCGTCCAGGACGTGGGGGGTCATGTTCACCGGATTCTCCGACACCACGCGAGGCTGCCGCGTCCCGGCGTGCGCCGCGGTCGCCCACAGCGACAGTGGCAGGAGGGCGAGCGTGGCCGCCGTAATCGGTGCGGTTCTGGCGAGCATTCCCAAAGTTCTAGCAGACGGAACGTAATCGGTGAACTACGTTCCGTGCATCCGGTGGAGGTTATGAGGCGCCGCGCACGCCGCCGCCTAGGCTTGCGTCCATGACACGCGCATCGCTGGACAAGCAGCCGCACGAGGTCGCCGCGATGTTCGATCGCACGGCCCGCCGGTACGACCTCGTCAACGACGTGATCTCGCTGGGCCAGGACCGGCTGTGGCGCAAGGCCACGGCGGACGCGATCGACGCGGGTCCGGGCGAGCTCGTCCTCGACCTGGCGGCGGGCACCGGCACCTCGACCGACGCCTTCACCGCGCTGGGCGCCCGCGCCATCGCGTGCGACTTCTCGCTCGGCATGCTGACCACGGGGGTCGAGCGCCGCGGCGGATCCGGCATGTACGGCGGGGGTGTGCGCGGCGTCTCCTTCGTCGCGGGCGACGCCCTGCGGCTTCCCTTCCGCGACGAGTCGTTCGACGCGGTCACGATCTCCTTCGGCCTGCGCAACGTGGCCGAGCCCGCGCAGGGCCTGCGCGAGCTGCTGCGGGTGACCCGGCCGGGCGGACGGCTGGTGATCTGCGAGTTCTCCCGGCCACCGGTGAAGTCCTTCGACCTCGTCTACTCGCAGTACCTGATGAAGCTGCTGCCGCCGGTGGCCCGGATGGTCAGCTCCAACCCCGACTCCTACGAGTACCTGGCGGAGTCGATCCGGGCCTGGCCGGACCAGGCCGCGCTCGCGCGGACGATCCAGGAGGCCGGCTGGGAGAAGGTCGCCTGGCGCAACCTCACCTTCGGAGTCGTCGCCCTCCATCGGGCTGTGAAACCTGAGGGAGCCGGGAGCGGCGGTGCCTGAGCGGCACCCGTCTGACACTCCGCGGCGAATAGGGGTTAGACTGCGGCGCGACAGTTTGTGAAGTGGTTCACAAAGGCACGAAGGTCCCAACCCCTCGGCACCTTCCTCCTTCGGACAGGACAGGTCCCCCGTGAGCGAGCAGGCCCGCGCACAGCGGAGAGCGGTCGACGCCGACGTCATCGTCGTCGGTGCGGGCCCCGCTGGATCGACGGCCGCCTTCTATCTCGCCAGGTCCGGTCTCGACGTGCTGCTGCTGGAGAAGACCCGATTCCCCCGGGAGAAGGTCTGCGGCGACGGGCTGACCCCGCGCGCGGTCCGGGAGCTCATCGCGATGGGCGTCGACATCGACGCCCCCGGCTGGGTCAGGAACAGGGGGCTGCGGGCCGTCGGCGGCGGGCTCCGCCTCGAGCTCGACTGGCCCGAGCTGCACAGCTTCCCCGACTTCGGCCTCGTACGCACCCGGGCCGACTTCGACGAGATCCTCGCCAGGCACGCCGAGCGCGGCGGCGTCCGCCTCAGGGAGGGCGTGAACGTCACCGGCCCGATCGTCGACGAGCGCAGCGGTCACGTCGTCGGCGTGACGGCCCGGCGCGATGGCGAGGAGGTCTCCTACCGCTCGCGCCTCGTCGTCGCGGCGGACGGCAACTCCACCCGGCTGTCGATCGCGATGGGCCTGCACAAGCGCGAGGACCGCCCGATGGGCGTCGCGGTGCGCACCTACTACACCAGCCCCCGGCACGACGACGACTACCTGGAGACGTGGCTGGAGCTGTGGGACGCCGACCGTCTGCTCCCCGGTTACGGCTGGATCTTCGGAATGGGCGACGGCACGGCCAACGTCGGCCTCGGCCTGCTGAACACCAGCGAGGCTTTCAAGCAGATCGACTACCGCGACCTGCTCCGGCGCTGGATGAAGAACATGCCGGCCGAGTGGGGCCTGACCGACGAGAACATGACGGGCCCCATCAGGGGCGCGGCCCTGCCGATGGGCTTCAACCGCCAGCCCCACTACGCGAACGGCCTGGTTCTCGTCGGCGACGCCGGCGGTTCGATCAACCCGTTCAACGGCGAGGGCATCGCGTACGCCATGGAGACGGCCCGGGTCGCGGCCGAGGTGATCGCACAGGCGCTGGCCAGGCCGACGGCCGCCCAGCGGGAGCGGGCTCTGCTCGCCTATCCGCGTATCCTCAAAGACACCTACGGCGGATACTTCACCCTCGGCCGGCTCTTCGTCGAGACGATCGGGCGGCCCGGGGTGATGAGCTTCGTCACGCGGCACGGCATGCCTCATCCCACCCTGATGAGATTCGCCCTGAAACTTCTCGCTAATCTCACAGATCGGCGAGGCGATGCCTCCGACCGCATAATCAACGCCCTGTCCAAGGTGGCTCCGCCCGCATGACCGAGATGTTCCGCACCCTCCGGGTGGCCGCTCCGCCGGCCGCTCTCCCCGGCAATCTCGTGATCGCCCATATTCACCGACTAAGCGAGGACATGTAGCCATGGAGCTGTATGTGCCGATTCTGGTGCTCGCGGTCCTCGCGGCGGGGTTCGCCGTGTTCTCCGTGGGCATCGCGCCCTTCACGGGCCCGAAGCGCTGGAACCGTGCCAAGCTGGACGCTTATGAGTGCGGCATCGAGCCCACTCCGCAGCCGATCGGCGGCGGCCGCTTCCCGCTGAAGTACATGATCACAGCGATGCTCTTCATCGTTTTCGACATCGAGATCATCTTCCTCTATCCGTGGGCGGTGGCCTTCGACAGCCTCGGCGTGTTCGGGCTGGTCGAGATGGTGCTGTTCATCGTCACCGTCCTCGTGGCGTACGCCTACGTCTGGCGCCGTCGCGGCCTCGATTGGGATTAGCCATGGGTCTTGAAGAGAAACTCCCGAGCGGATTCATCCTCACCACCGTCGAGCAGGTGGCCGGCTGGGCCCGGAAGAGCTCCGTCTGGCCGGCGACGTTCGGCCTCGCCTGCTGCGCGATCGAGCTGATGTCCACAGGCTCCCCCAAGCACGACATGGCCCGGTTCGGCATGGAGCGCGCCTCGGCGTCGCCCCGGCAGGCGGATCTGATGATCGTCGCGGGGCGGCTGTCGCAGAAGATGGCGCCCGTGCTCCGCCAGATCTACGACCAGATGGCCGAGCCCAAGTGGGTCATCGCGATGGGCGTGTGCGCGTCCAGCGGCGGGATGTTCAACAACTACGCCGTCGTGCAGGGTGTGGACCACGTGGTGCCGGTCGACGTCTACCTGCCCGGCTGCCCGCCGCGCCCGGAGATGCTCCTCGACGCGATCGTGAAGCTGCACGACAAGATCCAGAACACGAAGTTCGGCGTGCACCGCGCCAGGCAGGTCGACGAGCTTGAGCTCCAGGCCCTGCGGACGCTGCCGCTGATCGATCAGGGAGCCGGGAAGTGACCACCGACAATCTGCCTGGCGTGCCGGAGGAGCCGGTCGCGCGGCTCGGCATGTTCGGCGCCCATGACAGCGGGGACACCTCCGGCTACGGCGGCCTGGTCGTGCGGAGGGCCCCCAAGCTGTCCACCGCCCGGCCGTACGGGTCGTACTTCGACGAGGTGGCCGACGCGCTGGAGGCGTCGTTCGCCGACGCGGTCGAGCGCGTCGTCGTGGACCGCGGGGAGGTCACCTTCCACGTGGCCCGGGAGCACCTTCGCGAGGTGCTCACGCACCTGCGCGACGACCCCGCGCTGCGATTCGAGCTGTCGGCCGGCGTCTCCGGCGTGCACTACCCGGATGAGACGGGCGAGGAGCTCCACGCCGTCTACCACCTGTGCTCGATCACGCACAACCGGCGCATCCGGGTCGAGACGTCCTGTCCCGACGCCGACCCGCACATTCCGTCCACAGTCCCGGTCTACCCCACGCACGACTGGCATGAGCGCGAGACGTACGACTTCTTCGGGATCGTCTTCGACGGCCACCCGGCGCTGACCCGGATCGAGATGCCGGACGACTGGGAGGGCCACCCCCAGCGCAAGGACTACCCCCTCGGCGGGATCCCGGTCCAGTACCGCGGCGCCGAGATCCCCTCGCCGGACAAGAGGAGGTCGTACTCGTGACGAGCACCACCGAGACCGAGGGCCGCGTCTACGACGTCGCCGGCCAGGACTGGGACGAGCTGGTCCAGACGGTCAGCGACTCCGCGGAGGAGCGGCTCGTCATCAACATGGGCCCGCAGCACCCCTCGACCCACGGCGTGCTCCGGCTGGTGCTCACGCTCGACGGCGAGACGGTGACCGAGGCCCGCACGGTGATCGGCTACCTGCACACCGGCATCGAGAAGAACACCGAGTACCGGACGTGGACCCAGGGGGTCACGTTCGTCACCCGGATGGACTACCTGTCGCCGATCTTCAACGAGACGGCGTACTGCATGTCGGTGGAGAAGCTCCTCGGCATCACCGACAGGATCCCCGACCGCGCGCAGGCGATCCGGGTCATGATGATGGAGCTGACCCGGATCTCCTCGCACCTGATGGCGGTGGCCACCTACGGCATGGAGCTGGGCGCGACCACGCCGTTCCTCTTCGGGCTGCGGGAGCGGGAGATGGTGCTCGACCTGTTCGAGTACATCACCGGCCTGCGGATGAACATGGCGTACGTCCGCCCGGGCGGCGTGTCCGTGGACCTGCCCGCGGGCGCCGTCGACAAGGTCGGCGAGTTCCTCAAGTACATGCCGAAGCGGATCAAGGAGATGCGCAAGCTCCTCGACGCCAACCCGGTCTACACCCGCCGCACCAAGGACGTCGCCTACCTCGACCTGACCGGCTGCATGGCGCTCGGCGTCACCGGGCCGATCCTGCGGGCGGCGGGCCTGCCGTGGGACCTGCGCAAGTCGCAGCCGTACTCGGGCTATGAGACCTACGAGTTCGACGTGCCGACCGAGACCTCCTGCGACGTCTACGGCCGCTACCTCGTCCGCATGGCCGAGATGGAGGAGTCGCTCAAGATCATTGAGCAGGCTCTCGACCGGCTGTCCGGACCGCTCAAGGGCGGCCCGGTGATGATCGAGGACAAGAAGATCGGCTGGCCGGCGCAGCTCGCGCTCGGGCCGGACGGCCTCGGCAACTCGCCCGACCACATCGCGCACATCATGGGCAGCTCCATGGAGGCGCTGATCCACCACTTCAAGCTGGTGACCGAGGGCTTCCGGGTGCCGGCCGGTCAGGCGTACGCGCCGGTGGAGTCGCCGCGCGGCGAGCTCGGCGCGCACGTCGTCAGCGACGGCGGGACCCGCCCCTACCGGGTGCACTTCCGCGACCCCTCGTTCACGAACCTGCAGGCGCTGCCCGCGATGTGCGAGGGCGGCATGATCGCCGACGTCATCTCGGCGGTCGCCTCGATCGACCCCGTCATGGGAGGTGTGGACCGATGACTTACACGCCTGAGGTCCGCGAGCGTCTGGAAGCGGACGCCAAGGAGATCATCGGCCGCTACCCCCGGGCCCGGTCGGCGCTGCTGCCGCTGCTGCACCTGGTGCAGTCGGTGGACGGCTACGTCTCCGACGACGGGCAGGAGTTCTGCGCGCAGATGCTCGGCCTGTCCAAGGCCGAGGTCGTGGGCGTCGCCACCTTCTACACGATGTACAAGCGCAAGCCGGCGGGGGAGTTCAACGTCGGCGTCTGCATCAACGCGCTGTGCGCCGTCATGGGCGGAGACCAGATCTGGTCCGAGCTGACCGAGCACGCCGGGGTCGGCCACGACGAGACCACCTCCGACGGCAAGGTCACGCTGGAGCGGCTGGAGTGCAACGCCGCCTGCGACTTCGCCCCGGTGATGATGGTCAACTGGGAGTTCTTCGACAACCAGACGCCCGAGTCGGCCAAGCAGCTCGTCGACGACCTGCGCGCGGGCAAGGACGTCTCGCCCACCCGCGGGCCGGCGAGGCTCTGCACGTTCAAGGAGGCGTCCCGCGTGCTCGCCGGGTTCCCCGACGGCCAGGCCGGCGACGGCCCCGCGGCCGCAGGCGCGTCGCTGGAGGGCCTGCGTCTGGCCAAGGCCAACGGCTGGGAGGCGCCCCGCCCCGGCGATGGAACGGTGAGCGACCGATGACACACCTGACGCCGATTCTGACCAGGAACTGGGACCTGCCGGACGCGTTCACGCTGGCCGGGTACGGCGAGTACGAGGCGGCCAAGAAGGCCCTGGGCACGGACCCGGACGCCATCATCCAGATGGTCAAGGACTCGGGCCTGCGCGGCCGCGGCGGCGCGGGCTTCCCCACCGGCATGAAGTGGGGCTTCATCCCGCAGAACGACGGCAAGGCCCACTACCTCGTCGTGAACGCCGACGAGTCCGAGCCGGGGACCTGCAAGGACATCCCGCTCATGATGGCCAACCCGCACGCGCTGGTGGAAGGCGTGATCATCACGTCCTACGCCATCCGGGCCAACGTTGCCTTCATCTACATCCGCGGCGAGGTGCTCCACGTCATCCGCCGGGTGCAGGCCGCGGTCCGGGAGGCGTACGACAAGGGCTACCTCGGCACCGACATCCTCGGCTCGGGCTACGACCTGGAGCTGGTGGTGCACAGCGGCGCCGGAGCGTACATCTGCGGCGAGGAGACGGCGCTGCTCGACTCGCTGGAGGGCTACCGCGGGCAGCCCCGGCTGAAGCCGCCGTTCCCGGCGGTCGCCGGCCTGTACGCGTGCCCGACCGTCATCAACAACGTCGAGTCGATCGCGAGCGTGCCGAGCATCGTGGCCAACGGCGCGGAGTGGTTCGCCGGAATGGGCACGGAGAAGTCGAAGGGCTTCGGCATCTTCTCCCTGTCCGGCCACGTGACCCGGCCGGGCCAGTACGAGGCCCCGCTGGGGATCACGCTGCGCGAGCTGCTCGACATGGCGGGCGGCGTCCGGGAGGGCCACGAGCTGAAGTTCTGGACGCCGGGGGGCTCCTCGACGCCGATCTTCACGGCCGAGCACCTGGACGTGCCCCTCGACTTCGAGTCGGTGGGCGCCAAGGGCTCGATGCTCGGCACCCGCGCCCTGCAGATCTTCGACGAGACGACCTGCGTGGTCCGGACCGTGCTGCGGTGGACCGAGTTCTACGCGCACGAGTCCTGCGGCAAGTGCACGCCGTGCCGAGAGGGCACCTACTGGCTCAAGCAGGTGCTCAGGCGGCTGGAGAAGGGCCAGGGCTCCGAGGAGGACCTGGCCACGATCACCGACATCGCGGACAACATCCTCGGGCGCTCGTTCTGCGCCCTCGGTGACGGCGCCACCAGCCCGATCCACTCGTCGGTGAAGTACTTCCGCGACGAATACCTCAAGCACTTCGAGATCGGCGGCTGCCCGTTCGACCCCGCCGCATCCACCCTGTGGGGGTCCAAGTGACAGTTCAGACGACGCAGCCGGAACAGCAGGTCGTGGACATGGTCAGTCTGACCATCGACGGCTTCCAGGTCAGCGTCCCCAAGGGCACGCTGATCATCCGGGCCGCGGAGCTGCTGGGGATCCAGGTCCCCCGGTTCTGCGACCACCCGCTGCTCTCGCCCGCGGCCAACTGCCGCCAGTGCCTCGTCGACATCACCGACGCGGGCAACGGCCGCGGCTTCCCGAAGCCGCAGCCGTCCTGCGCGATCGAGGTCGCCGAGGGCATGGTGGTCAAGACGCAGCTCACCTCGCCTGTGGCCGAGAAGGCGCAGCGCGGCGTGATGGAGATGCTGCTGCTGAACCACCCGCTCGACTGCCCGGTCTGCGACAAGGGCGGCGAGTGCCCCCTGCAGAACCAGGCCATGTCGAACGGTCAGGGCGAGAGCCGCTTCGTCGAGCAGAAGCGGACGTTCGAAAAGCCCATCCCGCTGTCCACCGAGGTGCTGCTGGACCGGGAACGCTGCGTCCAGTGCGCGCGCTGCATCCGCTTCTCCGACCAGATCGCGGGCGACCCGCTCATCGACTTCTTCGACCGCGGGGCCAAGGAGCAGGTGGGCGTCGCCGACGGTGAGCCGTTCGAGTCCTACTTCTCGGGCAACACCATCCAGATCTGCCCGGTGGGGGCGCTGACCGGCGCCGCCTACCGGTTCCGCTCCCGCCCGTTCGACCTGGTCTCGTCGCCGAGCGCGTGCGAGCACTGCGCCTCGGGCTGCAGCCTGCGGACCGACCACCGGCGCGGCAAGGTGACCCGCCGGCTGGCCGGGGACGACCCGCAGGTCAACGAGGAGTGGAACTGCGACAAGGGCCGGTGGGCCTTCACCTACGCCACCCAGCCCGACCGGCTCAGGTCGCCGCTGGTCCGTGACGAGGACGGCAAGCTGGTCCCGGCCTCCTGGCCGGAGGCGCTCGCGGTGGCGGCCGAGGGCCTCGCCCGGGCGCGCGGCCGGGCCGGGGTGCTGGTCGGCGGCCGGCTCACCGTCGAGGACGCCTACGCCTACAGCAAGTTCGCCAGGATCGCCCTGGGCACCAACGACATCGACTTCCGGGCCCGCCCGCACTCCGAGGAGGAGGCGCGGTTCCTCGCGCACGCGATCGCCGGCACCGGCATCGAGGTCTCCTACGCCGACCTGGAGAAGGCCCCGGCCGTGCTCCTCGCGGGCTTCGAGCCCGAGGAGGAGTCGCCCATCGTCTTCCTGCGCCTGCGCAAGGCCGCCAAGAAGCGGGGGCTGAAGGTCTACACGCTGGCGCCGTTCGCGACGCCGGGCCTGGCCAAGATGGACGGCACGCTCATCAGGACCGTCCCCGGCGCCGAGGCCGAGGCGCTCGGCGACCTGGTCACCAGCGGCCTGCTGCCGGCGGGGACGATCGTCCTGGCCGGTGAGCGGCTCGCCACCGCGCACGGCGCCCTGTCGGCGCTCCTGCGCTTCTCCCAGGCCACCGGCGCCAGGCTCGCCTGGGTGCCGAGGCGGGCCGGCGAGCGCGGCGCGCTCGAGGCGGGGGCCCTGCCGGGCCTGCTGCCGATCGGCCGCCCGCTGGCCGACGAGACCGCCCGCGCCGAGGTGGCCAGGGCGTGGGGCGTGGCCTCGCTGCCCGCCGCCCCGGGCCGGGACACCGCCGGCATCGTCGAGGCGGCGCTGAGCGACGAGATCGACGCGCTGGTCGTCGCGGGCGTGGACCCCTACGACCTGCCCGACCCCGCCAGGGCGCTCGCCGCGCTGGAGAACACCCCGTTCATCGTCAGCCTGGAGATCCGGGCCAGCGCCGTCACCGACCGGGCCGACGTGGTCCTGCCGGTGACCGCCGTGGCCGAGAAGTCCGGCACGTTCGTCGACTGGGAGGGCCGGGGCCGTTCGTTCGAGACGGCCACTCCGGTCCCGGGCCTGATGAGCGACCTGCGGGCCATCGCCTCCATCGCCGACCAGATGGACGTCCATCTGGGCCTGCCCGACCAGGCGGCAGCCCGCCGCGAACTGGCCGCGCTCGGCGCCTGGAAGGGCGCCCGCACGGCCGCCCCCGGCGTCACCGGCCCGGCCGACGGCCGGCCGGTCAGGCGGCCGGAGGCCGGCGAGGCCGTGCTGGCCACCTGGCACCTGCTGCTCGACGACGGCCGGCTCCAGGACGGCGAGCCGTACCTTGCCGGGACCGCCCGCTCCTCCGCCGCTCTGGTGTCCGCGGCCACGGCCGCCGAGATCGGCGCGGTCGACGGCGGGAAGATCGTGATCGGCGACGGTGCGGTCCTGCCGGTGCTGGTCGCCGACCTGCCGGACCGGGTCGTGTGGGTGCCGTCGAACTCCGCCGGGCTGTCCGTCACCCGCGACCTGCGCGCCGTGGCGGGCGACGTCGTAAAGATCGGGAGCGTCTCGTGAACAACCCCGGACCCACGCTGACCGACTTCGGCCACGATCCTCTGTGGATCACGATCATCAAGGCCGTCGCGATCTTCGTGTTCCTGATGCTCGGGGTGCTGATGGGCGTGTGGACCGAGCGCAAGCTCATCTCGCGCATGCAGCACCGTTACGGGCCGAACCGGGCCGGCAAGTTCGGCCTGCTGCAAACGGTGGCCGACGGCCTGAAGATGGGCCTCAAGGAAGACCTCATGCCCCGCACGGTGGACAAGGTCATCTACTTCCTCGCGCCGGTGATCATCGCCGTGCCGGCCTTCCTGGCGTTCTCGGTCGTCCCGTTCGGGCCGATGGTGTGGATGTTCGGGCACCGGACGCCGCTGCAGCTCACCGACCTGCCGGTCGCGGTGCTGCTGGTCCTGGCGACGGCCTCGATCGGCGTCTACGGCGTCGTCCTGGCCGGGTGGGGCTCCCGCTCGCCGTACGCGATCCTCGGCGGCCTGCGCTCCAGCGCCCAGGTCGTGTCGTACGAGATCGCGATGGGCCTGTCCTTCGTCGCGGTCTTCCTCCAGGCGGGCACGCTGTCCACCTCGGAGATCGTGGCCAAGCAGGCCGGCGGCGGCACCTGGGACGTGTTCGGGCTGCACATCCCGACGCCCTCCTGGTACGTCTTCTCGCTGATCCCGTCCTTCCTGATCTACGCGATCACGATGCTGGGCGAGACGAACCGCGTGCCGTTCGACCTCCCCGAGGGTGAGGGCGAGCTGGTCGGCGGGTTCCACACGGAGTACTCCTCGTCGCTGAAGTTCGCGATGTTCATGCTGGCCGAGTACGTGAACGTGTTCACGGTCTCCGCGATGGCGATCACGCTGTTCTTCGGCGGCTGGCGGGCGCCATGGCCGCTGTCGCTGTGGGACGGGGCCAACTCCGGCTGGTGGCCGTTGCTGTGGTTCTTCACCAAGCTGGTCATCGCCTTCGGGTTCTTCGTCTGGGTGCGCGCCTCGCTGCCGCGCGTCCGGTACGACCAGCTCATGGCCTTCGGGTGGAAGGTGCTGATCCCGCTCAACCTCGTCTGGATTCTGGTGGCCGCCACGTTCAAGGCGTTGCGGATGCCTGAGGCGAACCGGGGGGCCATCATGGCTCTCGGCGCGGTCATCATCATCGCGGCGTTCGCGATCTGGCTGCGCTTCGACACGGTCAACCAGCGCCGCAGGGAGGCGAGGGCCGCCCAGGTCGAGGAGGAGTTCGAGCAGCTTCGCGAGGAGCCGAAGGCGGGCGGGTTCCCCGTGCCGCCGCTCGACCTCCCGCACTACCACGGAGCCGTGCCCGCCGCGCGCCTCCGCCCTGATGCCAAGGAGGTGACCAGTGGGAGCAACTGATTGGCTGAACCCGATCAAGGGATTCGGCGTCACCTTCCACCACATGTTCAAAAAGCCGGTGACGGTCAACTATCCCGAGGAGAAGCGGCCGACCGCGCCGCGTTTCCACGGGCGGCACCAGCTGAACCGGTGGCCCGACGGCTTGGAGAAGTGCGTCGGATGCGAGCTCTGCGCGTGGGCGTGCCCCGCCGACGCGATCTACGTCGAGGGCGGTGACAACACCGACGCCGAGCGCTACTCGCCCGGCGAGCGGTACGGGCGGGTCTACCAGATCAACTATCTGCGGTGCATCATGTGCGGCCTGTGCATCGAGGCGTGCCCCACCCGCGCGCTCACGATGACCAACGAGTACGAGCTGGCCGACACCAGCCGTGAGTCGCTGATCTACACCAAGGAGATGCTCCTCGCGCCGCTCACGCAGGGCATGGAGCAGCCGCCCCACCCCATGCGTCTCGGCGACTCCGAGGACGACTACTACGGGTTGGGTCGAAGCAATGGGTGAGTCCATCACGTTCTGGGTGCTGGCGGTCGTCTCGGTGATCGCCGCGCTGGGACTCGTCGCCAGCCGGAGGGCCGTCTACTCGGCCCTCATGCTGGGCGTGGTCATGCTCTCGCTGGCGGTGCTCTACGCGGTCCAGGACGCGCCGTTCCTGGCGGCCGTGCAGATCATCGTCTACACCGGCGCCGTCATGATGCTGTTCCTGTTCGTC
This sequence comes from Microbispora sp. NPDC049125, assembly GCF_040802045.1. Taxonomy (NCBI): domain Bacteria; kingdom Bacillati; phylum Actinomycetota; class Actinomycetes; order Streptosporangiales; family Streptosporangiaceae; genus Microbispora; species Microbispora sp. NPDC049125. The sequence goes on from NZ_JBEZDW010000002.1 coordinate 374,279, forward strand.
CTCATGCTGGTCGGCGTGGACAGCTCCGACTCGCTGGTGGAGACGATCAGGGGGCAGCGCTTCTGGGCGGTCGTGGCCGGCCTCGGCTTCGCCGCCCTGCTCGGCCTGGCCATCGGCAACGCGGCGATCGCCCCGGCCAAGGGGCTCGCCGACGTCGACAAGGTGGGCAACGTGCCCTCGCTGGCCGAGCTGATCTTCACGCGGCATGTGTTCGCCTTCGAGGTGACCTCCGCCCTGCTGATCACCGCCGCCCTCGGCGCCATGGTGCTCGCGCATCGGGAGCGTACGGAGGCGAAGCCGACCCAGCGGGACCTGTCGCGTCAGCGCTTCGCCGTCTTCGGCAAGACCGGCAAGAACCCGGCGCCGCTGCCCGGCCCCGGCACCTACGCCCGGCACAACGCCATCGACATGCCGGCGCTGCTCCCCGACGGCTCGGTCTCGCCGCTGTCGGTCAACCGGGTCATCGCCAGGTACGAGGCCTCGGAGGGCACCCTGTCTCCCGAGGTCGCCCGGATCCTGGAGCAGGACGACCAGGCGCACCGGGACGGCGGCGACAGCAGGATCACGCTCACCAAGGAGGCCCGGGGCAAGCCGGCCGCCGAGGAGGCGGACGAGCGGGCCGGCGACGCCGGTGAGGACAAGCCGCGCGCCGAGGCCGAGGAGGCCCTGACCGGGCGCCCGGTCACCGGAGGCGCGGGCCCGCGCAGCGAGGAGGACGGCAAGTGACCACGCATTACCTGGTGCTCTCCGCGCTGCTGTTCGCCATCGGCGGTGTCGGCGTGCTCGTACGGCGCAACGCCATCGTGGTGTTCATGTGCGTCGAGCTCATGCTCAACGCCTGCAACCTGGCGTTCGTCACCTTCGCCCGGCAGAACGGCAACCTCGACGGCCAGGTCATCGCGTTCTTCGTGATGATCGTCGCCGCCGCCGAGGTCGTCATCGGCCTGGCCATCATCGTGACGATCTTCCGAACCCGCAGGTCCGCGTCGGTCGACGACGCCAGCCTGCTGAAGTACTAAGAGGTGGCCGTGGAACCCGCCGTGTTCATAGGCGATCTCGTGCAGAGGTCTGAGATCGCGAGCGTGCCGCGCAATCTCATGCCGGCTTCTGAGATCGCGAGCTTGCCGCGCAATCTCATGCCGACTTCTGAGATCGCGCCGATCGTCCAGCACTCAGGCGGCGCGATCGGCGTCTCCTGGCTGATGATCGCGCTGCCTCTGCTCGGGGCGGCGATCCTGCTGCTGGGCGGCCGGAGGACCGACAAGTTCGGCCACCTGCTGGGCGTCCTCATGGCGGTCGCGTCCTTCGTGGTGGCCGCGCTGGTCTTCGTCCAGCTGCTGGGCTTCCAGCCGGGCGAGCGCCGCCGGGGGATCCCGCTGTACGACTTCATCCCCGGAATCGCCAAGGTCGGCCTGCTGGTCGACCCGCTGTCGATCGCGTTCTGCCTGCTGATCACGTTCGTCGGATCGCTGATCCACATCTACTCGATCGGCTACATGTCCCACGACCCGAACAGGCGGCGATTCTTCGCGTACCTGAACCTGTTCGTGGCCGCGATGCTCCTGCTGGTGCTGGCGGACAACTACCTGGCCCTGTTCGTCGGCTGGGAGGGCGTCGGCCTGGCGTCGTACCTGCTGATCGGGTTCTGGCAGCACAAGCCCTCGGCGGCCACGGCGGCGAAGAAGGCGTTCATCGTCAACCGGGTCGGCGACCTCGGCCTGCTGGTCGGCATCTTCACGATCTTCGCGACGTTCCACACGCTGACGTTCGGCGGGGTCTTCTCCGGCGTGCCACAGGCCTCGCAGGGCGCGCTCACCGCGGTCGGCCTGCTGCTGCTCGTCGGCGCCTGCGGCAAGTCGGCCCAGCTCCCGCTGCAGTCCTGGCTCCTGGACGCGATGGAGGGCCCGACCCCGGTCTCGGCCCTCATCCACGCGGCCACGATGGTCACCGCGGGCGTCTACCTGATCGTCCGCTCCGGCCCGATCTTCCAGGGCGCCGAGACCGCCCAGCTGGTCGTGACCATCGTCGGCGTGGCCACGCTGCTCGCCGGTGCGATCATCGGTACCGCCAAGGACGACATCAAGAAGGCCCTCGCCGGCTCGACGATGTCGCAGATCGGCTACATGGTGCTCGCCGCGGGCATCGGGCCCGCCGGGTACGCCTTCGCGATCGCCCACCTGATCACCCACGGCTTCTTCAAGGCGGACCTGTTCCTCGGCGCCGGCTCGGTCATGCACGCCATGAACGACGAGGTCGACATGCGCAAGTACGGCGCCCTGCGCAAGGTCATGCCGGTCACCTTCGTGACGTTCCTCATCGGCTACCTGGCGATCATCGGGTTCCCGCTGCTGTCCGGATACTTCACCAAGGACGGCATCATCGAGACCGCGATGGAGCACAACGCGATCCTGGGCTGGCTGGCGGTGCTCGGCGCGGGCATCACCGGCTTCTACATGTCCCGTCTGGTGTTCATGACGTTCTTCGGCCGCAAGCGCTGGGAGGCCACGGCCCACCCGCACGAGTCGCCTGCCGTCATGACCTGGCCGCTGATCATCTTGTCGGTCGGCGCGATCGGTCTCGGCGCCTTCCTCATCGTGGGCAACCGGTTCATGACCTTCCTGGCCCCCGCGGTCGGGGCGCCGGAGGAGCTGCCCACGTTCAACCCGTTCGCGCCCACCGGCCTGGCCACCCTGGCCCTGGTGGCGATCGGCGCGGTCTTCGCCTGGTTCCGCTACGGCGCGGCCGAGGTGCCCGCGACCGCCCCGCGCGGCTCGTTCCTCACCACGTTCGCCCGCCGTGACCTGTACGGCGACGCGCTGAACGAGGCGCTGTTCATGCGTCCCGGCCAGTGGCTGACCCGGCTGGCGGTGTTCTTCGACAACCGCGGGATCGACGGCCTCGTCAACGGCCTGGCCGCCGGCATCGGCGGATCGTCGGGCCGCCTGCGCCGCGTCCAGACCGGATTCGTCCGCTCGTACGCGCTGTCGATATTCGTCGGTGCCGCCCTCCTGGCCGGTGCCTGGCTCGTCGTAGGGAACCTGTGATGCCCTGGCTTTCCACCCTGATGGGCGTGTCCGTGCTCGGCGCGCTTGGAGTGACGCTCGTCCGCAACGACAAGCTCGCCAAGCAGTTCACGCTCGTGGTGTCGCTGATCGTGCTGGCGCTGACCGTCACCATGGCGGTCCAGTTCAGCCCGAACGGCGACAAGTTCCAGTTCGCCGAGACCTACGACTGGATCCCGTCGTTCGGCGTGCACTACGCGGTCGCCGTCGACGGCATCGCGCTGGTGCTGATCCTGCTGTCGGCGATCCTGGTGCCGATCGTCGTTCTGGCCTCCTGGCACGACGCGGAGGCCGGCAAGCGCTCGGTCCGCACGTACTTCTCGCTGATCCTCGTGCTTGAGGCCATGATGATCGGCGTCTTCGCGGCGACCGACGTCTTCCTCTTCTACGTCTTCTTCGAAGCCATGCTGATCCCGATGTACTTCATGATCGGGTCGTACGGCGGGGCGCAGCGGTCGTACGCGGCGGTGAAGTTCCTGCTGTACTCGCTGTTCGGCGGGCTCCTCATGCTGGTGGCGGTGATCGCCCTCTACGCGATCGCCGGCAAGGGCACGTTCATGTTCTCCGACCTGGTCGGGACCATCCAGGACGTGACGACGCAGAAGTGGCTGTTCCTCGGGTTCTTCATCGCGTTCGCCATCAAGGCGCCGCTGTGGCCGTTCCACACCTGGCTGCCCGACGCCGCCGCGCAGGCGCCGGCGGGCGCCGCCGTGCTGCTCGTCGGCGTGCTCGACAAGGTCGGCACGTACGGCATGCTGCGCTTCTGCTTGGAGCTGTTCCCCGACGCCGCGAAGTTCTTCACGCCGCTGGTGATCACGCTGTCGGTGATCGGCATCGTGTACGGCGCGATCGTGGCCATCGGCCAGACCGACATGAAGCGGCTCATCGCGTACACGTCGGTGTCGCACTTCGGCTTCATCGCGATGGGTGTCTTCGCGATGACGACCAGCGCCGGCGCCGGGGCCACGCTGTACATGGTCAACCACGGCTTCTCGACCGGCGCGCTGTTCCTCATCGCCGGCTTCCTGATCTACCGCCGCGGCTCCAACTTCATCGCCGACTACGGCGGCGTGCAGAAGGTCGCCCCGGTCCTCGCCGGGACGTTCCTCGTGGCGGGCCTGTCCAGCCTGTCGCTGCCCGGCCTGAGCACGTTCGTCAGCGAGTTCATGGTGCTGACCGGCACCTATCAGCGGTACGTCCTGCCCGCCGTCATCGCGGCGACCGGCGTCGTCCTCGCCGCCATCTACATCCTGTGGATGTACCAGCGGACGATGAACGGCCCCACCGCGGAGTCGGTCAAGGGCCTGACCGACCTGAACGCGCGGGAGAAGTGGGTGGTGGCGCCGCTGATCGCGCTGCTGCTGGTCTTCGGCTTCTATCCCAAGCCGCTGCTCGACGTCATCCATCCGGCGGTCAAGGACACGCTGACCAGCGTCTCCGTCACCGACCCGGCGCCTGCCGTACCCGTCGCCAAGGAGGGCCAGTGAACGGCACCATCCCAGCGCCCACCATCGAGTACGCCCTGCTGGCGCCGATGCTCGTCGTCTTCGGCGCGGCCATCGTGGGCGTGCTCGTCGAGGCCTTCGCCCCCCGCTACCTGCGCTCGGCGATCCACCTTCCGATCACGCTGCTGTCGCTCGCCGGGGCCTTCGCCCTGACCGTCTGGCAGGCCGTCAAGGGCATCCCGACCAAGCCCGCCGCCATGGGCGCGGTGGCCGTGGACGGCCCGGCGCTGTTCATCTGGGGCACGATCCTCGTGCTCGCGTTCGTCAGCGTGCTGCTCATCAAGGACGACGAGCACTTCGTCGCGTCGGCCGCCGCCGTACCGGGGTCGGCCGAGGAGGAGCAGGCGCTGCACGAGGGCGCGACGCACACCGAGATCTACCCGCTCGTGCTGTTCGCCGTCGGCGGCATGCTGCTGTTCCCGGCCTCCAACGACCTGCTGGTCGCCTTCGTGGCCCTTGAGGTCATGTCGCTGCCGCTCTACCTGCTGTGCGGCCTTGCGCGCCGCCGCCGCCTGCTGTCGCAGGAGGCCGCGGTCAAGTACTTCCTGCTCGGCGCCTTCTCCTCCGCGTTCTTCCTGTACGGCACGGCCCTGCTGTACGGCTACGCCGGGTCGATCGACCTGGCGAAGATCAGCACGTCGCTCGGAGCGGTCGGCGGTCAGGACACCCTGCTCTACCTCGGCGCCGCGATGCTGGGCGTGGGCCTGCTGTTCAAGATCGGCGGCGCGCCCTTCCAGGCGTGGAAGCCCGACGTCTACCAGGGCTCGCCCACGCCGATCACGGCCTTGATGGCGTCCGGCACGCTGGTCGCGGCCTTCGGCGCGCTGCTGCGCGTGTTCTGGGTGGGCCTCGGCGGGCTCGACTGGGACTGGCGGCCGGTCTTCTACGCTGTGGCGATTCTCACAATGGTGGTGGGCGCGGTCCTCGCGATCACGCAGACCGACATCAAGCGGATGCTGGCGTACTCGTCCATCGCGCACGGCGGATTCCTGCTCATCGGCGTGATCGCCACCGGCACCGCCGCGCAGAACGCCTCCGCCCTGTCGGGAATCCTGTTCTACCTGGTCGCGTACGGCATCACCACGGTCGGCGCGTTCGCGGTCGTCACGATGGTCCGCGACCCGGGAGGCGAGGCCTGGCACCTGTCCAGGTGGGCGGGGCTCGGCAAGCGCTCCCCCCTGCTGGCGGGGACCTTCGCCTTCTTCCTGCTTGCGTTCGCCGGAATCCCGCTGACCAGCGGATTCTTCGGGAAGTACGCCGTGTTCCAGGCCGCCGTCACCGGTGGCGCCCTGCCGCTGGTCATCGTCGGCGTGGTCGCGTCGGCCATCGCGGCGTTCTTCTACGTCCGCGTGATCGTGCTGATGTTCTTCAGCGATCCGGCCGCCGACGGGCCGAGCGTGGTCCTGCCTTCGCGGGGTACCGCGGCCGTTGTCGGTTTTGCGGCATTGGCTACGGTAGTCCTCGGGGTCTACCCGCAGCCCGTGCTCGACCTGGCGCACTCGGCTGCCCACTCGCTGTTCGTCCGTTAAGGAGCCATCCGTATGGCCGCGCCGCCCGTTGTGGACATTCCTCTCGTCGACGAGCGGCTGGCCGAGGATCTCGCTAACGGCCTGGCCGCGGTGGAGAAGCTGCTCCGCTCGTCCGTGGAGAGCGAGGACGCCTTCGTCACCGAGGCGTCGCGGCACCTCATCGAGGCCGGCGGCAAGCGGTTCCGGGCGATGCTCGTGCTGCTCGCCGCGCAGTTCGGCAACCCAGAGGCCCCGGGCATCGTGCCCGGGGCCGTCGTCATCGAGCTGACCCACCTCGCCACGCTGTACCACGACGACGTGATGGACGAGGCCCGCGTGCGCCGCGGCTCGGCGTCGGCCAACGCCCGGTGGGACAACACCGTGGCGATCCTCACCGGCGACTACCTGTTCGCCCAGGCGTCGGAGATCCTCGCCGACCTCGGCAGCGAGATGATCCGGGTCCAGGCGCGTACGTTCTCCCGGCTGGTGCGCGGGCAGATCCGGGAGACGGTCGGGCCGGCCGCCGGGGCCGACGCGATCGCCCACTACATCGGCGTACTGGCGGACAAGACGGGCTCGCTCATCGCCACCTCGGGAAGGTTCGGCGGGATGCTGTCCGGGGCGCCGCGCGACGTGGTCAGCCGGCTGAGCGACGCCTGCGAGGCCATCGGGGTGGCCTGGCAGCTCGGCGACGACCTCATCGACGTGGCGGCGCAGCCCCAGGACTCCGGCAAGACGCCAGGCACCGACCTGCGTGAGGGCATCCGCACGCTTCCGGTGCTCTACGCGCTGGCCTCCACCGACCCGGCGGACGCGCGGCTGCGTGAGCTGCTGTCCGGCCCGGTGGCCGAGGAGGACCTGGCGGAGACGCTGTCCCTGCTGCGGGCCAACGCGGGGATGGCGCAGGCACGCAAGGAGCTCACCCGGTGGACCGACCGGGCCAAGGACGCCCTGGCGGGGCTGCCGCCCATCCCCGCCAGGGCCGCCCTCGTCGCCCTCTGCGACTACGTCGTGGAGCGCTCCGGCTGACGTTCCCGTAGGCATCATTGCCCAGGATCGCCGAGGCCGCCCTCCTGTGGCCGGGCTCCCGGCGATCGCGCGGATCAGCGGGCGGTGTCGAGCCTGGCCGGCTCCCGGGCGAGCTGCCGGAGAGGGCCGATCACCTGACTGGGCGGCCGGGGGAGATCAGGCCGACCTCGTAGGCGAGGACGACGGCTTGGACGCGGTCGCGGAGAGCGAGCTTGGACAGGATGCGCGAGACGTGCGTCTTCACGGTCGTCGCGCTGAGGCTCAGCCGGTCGGCCAGCTCGGAGTTGCTCAGACCGGTGGCCATCAGGCGCAACACCTCCAGCTCCCGGGGTGTCAGCTCGGACAGGTCCCGGTGAAGGGCGGCCCTTCCGTCGTCGCGGCGGGCGAAACGCTCGACCAGGCGACGGGTGATCGCCGGTGCGAGCAGGGCATCGCCGGACCGGACCAGGCGGACCGCGGCCACCAGGTGCTCGGGGGTGACGTCCTTGAGTAGGAAGCCGCTGGCGCCCGCCGTGAGGGCGGCGTAGACGTAGTGGTCCAGGTCGTAGGTGGTCAGGATGAGGACACGGGTCTCCTCCGCTCCGCCGGCGACGATCCGCCGGGTGGCCTCGATGCCGTCCAGCCGCGGCATCCTGATGTCCATGAGCACGACATCGGGCCTGGTACGCCGGACGGCCTCGATCGCCGCGGCTCCGTCGGCCGCCTCGGCCACCACGTCGATGTCGTCGGCGGTGAGGATCATCCGGAACCCGGCGCGTACCAGCGCCTGGTCGTCGGCGATGACGGCGCGCAGCGGCGTGCTCATGCGGTGCTCCACGGGATGCGGGCCGTGAGCCGGAAGCCGCCGCCGGTTCTGTGGGCGGCGTCCACGGTCCCGCCGTAGAGGGCGAGCCGTTCGCGAAGCCCGATCAGGCCCCGGCCGTTTCCGGTGCGGGACTGGCTTGTCCGCGTGCCGCCGGTGTCGGTGACCTCGATCTCCAGCCCGTCGCCGCGCCGGCCGATCGTGACGGCCGTCTTCGCGCCCGCGGCATGCTTCATCGCGTTGGTCAGCGCCTCCTGCACGACGCGGTAGACCGCCAGGTCGACCCCGGGAGGCAGGGGGACGTCAGGCGGCGAGATCGTGGCGTCCACGGACATCCCGGTGGCGCGGACCCGGTCGATCAGCGCGGCGACCTGGTCGAGGCCCGGCTGCGGTTCGAGCCCGTCGCCGGGGCCGCCGGTGAGCCAGCTTTCCTGGGCGGCGAGCAGGCCCATGACGTTGCGCAGCTCGGCCATGGCGGCCCGGCCGCCGGCCTCAATCGCGATCAGGGCCTCCTTGGACTGCTCCGGGTGCGCGTCCATGACCTTGCGGGCGGCGCCGGCCTGGATCACCATCACACTGACATTGTGGGTCACCACGTCGTGGAGCTCGCCCGCGATGCGGGAGCGCTCGGTCTGGACCGCCCTGCGCATGGCGTCTTCCTGGGCCTGCCGCAGGTGCGTGAGCCGGTTGCGGCTGTGCTGCCAGAACTTGACGAAGCCCGCCAATGCTCCCGCGCTCAGCAGGACGACGTAGGGCCCCAGCCAGTCTGGAAGTGTGGGGACGATGTCCCGGTCCACGGCGACGGCGAGCACGGCCGCGACGAGAAGGCACGCGACCGCGCGCACCCGGCGGGAGCTGTGGGCGACGGCGCTGTAGGCGGCGATCGCGATGGTCAGCACGGTGAGCCACGTCTCGCTCCCGTTCATGGCCAGCGTCGAGGCCAGCACGGCTCCGAAGGTGGTCAGCGGATACCGGCGCCGGGCGGCCAGCGGCAACGCGGTCAGCGCCACGAGGAGCAGCGGCGGGTCGTCCCTGCGGACGTTCTGCTCCGTGACGGGCGCGATCGGATGTGGCATACCGATCCTCGCGTCTGGGAGCGCCGGGACGACCGGCAAGGGCGGCAAGGACGGTGTGACCGGCGAGGGTGGCGGGGGCGGTGCGGGCGGCATGGCCGGGAGACTGGGTTGGAGCCGCAGGAGCCCGGCCACCGGCGACGGCAACTGGACGGAGCCCTGCGAACCCGCCGTCGCGAACACCGCGGCGACGGCGAGGACGAAGGCGAGCAGTGCGTCGGCGACGAGTGCCCGCGGAGGAGTTCCGGTGGTCTCCCCATGGAGTGCCTCATGGACTCCCTCGGAGGTTCCCTCGTGCGGTCGCGGCGATCTGAGCAGGTATTGACGCCACAACCGTGGTTCTTCCGCTGTCACCGGCACATTGTCGCGGTCTCGCGATCCGGGGCACATCCTCTTGCATGACCGTTGGGCGTACATCTCAGGGATGACACCGCGAGCGGTCGGCCCGGCGGAGGATCCGATGTCGTCGCGGCGGCCGATGCGCGTGAAGATCGGCTGCGCCTAGCGTCGTTCCCGTCATCAGGTCGCCGCGGAGCACGCCGGTTCGAGGCGGCCGCACCGACCGGAAGAACGGACGTTCCATGAGCCAAGCGCTCAAACTGCGTGGCGGCACAGTCGCCGTCGCCGGCCTGCTCGCCTTCTCGGGGCTGGCGTCCCTCGCGCCGCTGCCCGCCTCCGCCGCGCCCGCCTCCGCCGCGCCCGCCTCCGCCGCGCCCGCCTCCGCCGCGCCCGCCTCCGCCGCGCCCGCCTCCGCCGCGCCCGCCTCCGCCAGGTCTGTAGCCGCCGCGGCCCTAGCGGCCATGCCCGCGGCCGCCGCGGCCGGCGGCACGCTCTACTTGCCCAAGCCGACCGGCCCCCGCTCGGTCGGCACCGTGGCGCTGTACATGAAGGACACCTCGCGCCCCGACCCCTGGGTGCCGGCGGTGAGGGCCAGAGAGCTCATGATCTCCCTGTGGTACCCCACGAAGACCCGCACCGGGCAGCGGGCCCAGTACATGACCCCGACGGAGTCAGCGCTCCTCCTCAAGGAGACCGAGGTCCCCGGCCTGCCGGCCGACGTGTTCAGCACGGTGCGCACCAACGCCGTCAAGGGCGCGAAACCGGCAGGGCGCAGGCACGGTCTGCCACTCGTGGTGCTCTCTCCCGGTTTCAAGATGCCCCGCACCACGCTGACCGCCCTCGCCGAGGATCTGGCCAGCCGGGGGTATGTGGTGGCCGGGATCGATCACACGTACGAGAACATCGCCGAGACCTTCCCGGACGGACGGGTCACCACCTGCGTCGTCTGCGAGGGCGATCACGACCCGTCACTCTTCACGAAGTTGGACAGGGTCCGGGCGGCCGACGTCTCCTTCGTGCTCGACCGGCTCACCGGGGCACACCCGATCTGGAAGGGCTCGTCGCTGATCGCCCCGTCCCGCATCGGGATGGCGGGCCACTCCGCGGGTGGTGCGAGCACCATCGCCGCGATGGTCGCGGACCCCCGGCTCCGCGCCGGAGTCGACATCGACGGCACGACCGACGCGGGGATCCTCAACAGCGAGCTGTCGCGGCCGTTCATGTTCCTGGGCAAGCCCGAGACGTACACCCCGGGGGCGGGCAACCCGGAGGTCGCCGAGTGGGAGCGCGACTGGAAGCTCATGAGCGGCTGGAAGCGCTGGTTTCTGCTGACCGGCGCGGTGCACGACTCCTTCACCGACATGGCGGCGCTGGCCGACGAGGTCGGCGTCGACGTCGGCGCCGGGGTGACCGGGGCCCGTTCCCTGGAGATCACCCGCGAGTACGTCGGCGCCTTCTTCGACCGTCACCTGCTGAAGAGAGCGCGCCCCCTGCTGGACAAGCCGTCGGCGCGCTACCCCGAGGTCAAGCACTGCGCTCCGGAGACGGCGACCTGTAAGTAGGGCACCGTTGGTGCCCCGGCGCCTTGGTGCGGCCTGGTCGCGCCGAGGGCTCAACGGCCGTTCAGCAGTTCCACCACGGGGGCGAACGTCTCCGCGTAGGAGCCGGCCAGAGTGACGTAGGAGACGCCCAGCTCGTCGCGGCGCCGCAGCAGCAGGTCGGCCATCTCCCTGGGTGAGCCGTCGAGCAGGGCCACCGCGCCGGAGCCCGGCGGCCGGTAACCGGCGGGGACCCAGGGCGGGGGCTCGGCGCCGACCTGAAGGAGGTTCACACTCAGCTCGATCTGGTCGAACCGCGCTCCCGCTCCGTCGCGCAGGACGCCGATGGGCCTGCGCAGATCCTCGTCGGTGGCGGACGGCGGGACGGCCAGGGCCACGATGTCGGCCTCCTTGGCGGCGACCGACAGCATCCGCTCGCCCGACGCCGCGATGAGGATCGGCGGGCTCTGCCGCTGGACGGCGCCGGTGAACCGGCCGGAGCCTCCGAACGCCGACCTCACCTCGCCGATCACGCTCTCCACCTGGGCGATCCGCTCGCCCGCAGTTCCGTACGGCACGCCGAGCGCCTCCGCGTCCTGACGGGCGTCCACCCGCCCGGCGCCGACGCCGACCTCCAGCCGGCCGCCGGACAGGAAGTCGAGCCCGGCCAGCTCCCAGGCGAGCTGCCGGGGATTGCGGTACGGCGCCGCCAGCACGAACGTGCCGACCCGCAGGGTGGTCGTCGCGGTCGCGGCGGCCGTCAGCGCCGGCAGGGGCGGAAGCGTCCCGAGCGTGTCGGGGACGAGCATCGTCGAGTAGCCCAGGCCCTCGGCCCGGCGGGCGAGGCCCGTCCAGGTGGCGGCGTCCGGGGCGTATCCGGCCACGATGCCGAAACGGAAGTCCTTCGTCATACCGCCGATCCTCGCCTGGGGCGGCCGCGGCGTCGTCCTCCCAGCGGTGGCGACAGCCGTACTCCGCAGGAGGTAGAGAAAGGGGTCAGACGGTTTCGAGTGCGCGAGCCGCGCGGTCGTCGCGGCGGGCGGTGTGGGCGGCGCGCAGGCCGTCCCACGTGAAGACGGCGAGCGCGAGCCAGACGACGGCGAAGCCGGCCCACCTGCTCGCGGGCATGGTCTCGTGGACCACCAGCACGCCGCACAGGAACTGCAGGGTGGGCGCGATGTACTGCAGCACGCCGATCACCGTCAGCGGGACGCGCAGCGCCGACGCCGTGAAGCACAGCAGCGGGACCGCGGTGATCAGGCCGGACGCCGCCAGCAGCGCCGCGTGCCCGAGGCCGTGCTGCCCGAACGTGCCCGTGCCGTTCGCCTGGATGACCACGATGTAGCCGAGGGCGGGGACCAGGAGCACGAGCGTCTCGACGGTGAGGCTCTCCGCGCTGCCGACCTGGGCCATCTTCTTGATCAGGCCGTACGTGCCGAAGCTGACCGCGAGGACGAGGGCGATCCAGGGCAGGCGGCCGTAGTCGAGGGTCAGGATGACCACCGCCAGCGTGCCCAGTCCGACGGCCGCCCACTGCCACGGGCGTAGCCGCTCGCGGAAGACGACGACCCCGAAGAGCACGCTGACCAGCGGGTTGATGAAGTAACCCAGTGCGCCCTCCACCACGTGGCCGCTGTTGACCGCGTAGATGTAGACGCCCCAGTTGAGCGAGACCGTGACGGCCGCGAGCGTGAGGAGCACGAGCTGGCGCCGGGTGAGTGTGCGGAACCAGGACCAGTGACGCCGTACGGCGAGGATGCCGGCGACCGCCACCAGCGACCAGACCATGCGGTGCGCGAGGATCTCCACGGAGCCGGACGGCTTCAGCAGCGGCCAGTAGAGGGGGAACAGACCCCACATGGTGTAGGCGGCGATGCCGTACAGGATCCCCCGGCGCGATTCAGGCATGAACCTTATCTTCGCTCCTTACTGGATTGAGCACAAATAAGTCTTTCTCGCCTTCCGGTTTAGGGGGGCTTACGGAAGGAACAAGCGGGGGTGCCGTCTGGTTGGGTCTGACAGACGCAAGGGGAGGTTCGTGATGGGCTGGTTGTTCGGCGGACACAAGACAGTGATGGTGGACCCGGCGGAGGCGCTGCCGGGCCGCGCGGACGTCATGCCGGTGGCCACCCGGCACCTCGTCCTGGGTGCGCCGCTCGCTCCGCCGTACCCGGACGGAACGGAGATCGCCGACTTCGCGATGGGCTGCTTCTGGGGCGCGGAGCGCATTTTCTGGCAGACGCCGGGCGTCGTGTCCACGGCGGTCGGATACGCGGGAGGCTACACGCCGAACCCGACGTACGAGGAGGTCTGCAGCGGGATGACCGGCCACGCGGAGACCGTCCGAGTGGTCTTCGACCCGATGCAGGTGTCGTACGAGGAGCTTCTCAAGGTCTTCTGGGAGGCTCACGACCCCACCCAGGGCATGCGGCAGGGCAACGACGTCGGCACCCCGTACCGGTCCGCCGTCTACACCCATGGCCCGCAGCAGGAGAAGGCGGCCCACGCGTCCCGGGAGGCGTACCAGGACGTGCTCAGCGCGGCGGGGTACGGCGAGATCACCACGGAGATCGCCCCCGCGGGCGAGTTCTACTTCGCCGAGGACTATCACCAGCAATATCTTTTTAAGGTGCCGAACGGCTACTGCGGCATCGGCGGGACGGGTGTCGCTTGTCCTGTCGGTCTTACTTCGGGTGAGGCGTAGAGCTGCGGCTTCGGCCTGAACCACTGGCCCTTGGTCGGGTCCCTGGGGGGGAGCTGTTCTCGGGCCAGATGTGTGTTCGGCGACGAGTTTCTTCACGAGCTCCAGTCGAGCTGTAGTGCTCACCATGGAGGACGGGACTGGGCGCACCCCTCGGGGTTGGCGGGTGGGGGTCGCGGTCTCCATCGGGCGGAGACCGTCTGGTTAGACTCGACGGATCACGCGCCGGTCATGCCGGTCGTACCATGCCATCTCACTGACTTGCGAGAGACATTCCATGATTTTCATCACGGCGAAATTCCACGTGCTGCCCGAGTATGCCGACCAGTGGCCGGAGATCGCACGCGAGTTCACCGAGGCCACTCGCGGTGAGCCTGGCTGCTTGTGGTTCGACTGGTCGCGCAGTGTCGAGGACCCGGCGGAGTACGTCCTCATCGAGGCATTTCGGGATGGCGATGCGGGAGGTGCGCACGTCCAGTCCGATCACTTCAGGAAGGCGCAGCAGACGTTGCCCCGCCATCTCGCCGAGACCCCCCGGATCGTCAACGCGACGCTTCCGCAGGACGACTGGTCACTTCTCGGCGAGATGGCCGTGCCTGAGTCGTGAGGCAAGCTTGGGGCGTGAATGTCCACGTACCCACGGACGATGTCAGAGCCCCCTGGGCGCAGGCCGGGCCGAATCGGCAGCACCTGCTGACGACCCTGCTCGGCGATTATCTCGACTCCTCGGATGCCGATCTTCCCTGGCGAGCCACGCCCAGATCTGCGCATGCTCCGGTCCTGACTGACCCGGCAGTTCATGGGTCACATAGATACACGCTCGTAGGAACGGGCGTCGCCTGCCCGGTCGGCCTGACCTCTGGCGAGGCCTGACCTGCGGTAACTGACTGATCCTGGCCCTTGGTCGCCCGGCTGGCCCGGTGCCGATCGAGGGCCAGAGCCGTTTTCGGCGAGGACCGCCGGCACCTAGCGGCACCGCGACAGCTCGGTAACCACCTCCCCCGGAACGCGCCGAGAACTGGCGGTCCGGGCGTGTGATTCATATCTGTCGCCGTGGCCTGATAGAAGAAGAGGCCACAGGTCCAAGTCCTGGTAGTCCCACTCAGAGAATGATCACCGATCGAACCATGCCGCCGACGGGCGCAGGTGACTGTAGAAGGAGCTCTGATGGTACGGACTACGCCGCCGCGTCCGGTTGACATCGCTTCCATATTTCCTGAGCTGGCTCCGCTGGCCAGGCAGGCGGTCCGGCTGCATCCGCGCCCCGGCATACCGATGCCTTACGAGAGTTCCATTGGTGGCCCGCTGCTCTGGCCGGCGAATGAGGAGTGGCCGGTGTGCGCGGAAGCGCACGATGATTGGCAACTGCCGGTGTCGCTGGACGACGTGCGTAGGAGTCGTGCCCTGCTGGAAGCGGCATGGCTTCGTCCCCGTGGCCCTAAGGACAACCTTCTCTCCCCAGAGGAGCGGGCCCTACTGGACACATTGGAAGCTGGCCACCACTGGCACGGCGAGCCGAATGCCCTGCTGCCCGTCGCACAGCTCTATCTCCGCGACATCCCAGGGCTGACCGGCCCCGATGGGACAGATCTGCTCCAGGTGTTGTGGTGTCCCCTCGACCACGAAAGCGGACTGCCCGCAGCCCGCCTGGTGTGGCGGGACGCCGCGAGCGTCGTCGATCCTCTGGTCGGTCCGCCCGAGCCAGCCGATGTCGATCCCTACGGCAACTATGTCCCCGAGCCCTGCGTCCTTCACCCGGAGTCCGTCATCGAGTATCCGGCTCCGCATGAGTTGCCAGAAGAGTTGGCGGACCGGCTCGTTGCCTGGGGCCGCGCGGAATGGGCCAAAAGCCACCCCGAGGATGAAGATGATGAGAGTGGCGACGCTTACTACCAGTATGAGCTGTCCGTCGCTCCCGGATGGAAGCTCGGTGGGTGGGGGCCATGGAGCTTCTGCGACCCGTGGCCCTGTCGACGACACGTGAAAACTGACCCCCAGGCGACGGCTGAAATCTGACCCCTCTGCTGTCACCGTGGAGGGTGATCAAGGTGGAGGACTGGGCGGAGATCCGCCGGTTGCACCGAGCCGAAGGTATGCCGATCAAGGCGATC